>NZ_AFEJ02000005.1 GCF_000238775.2 Acaryochloris sp. CCMEE 5410
GCTGTGATCAGATTTCCGTCAACGACAACAGGTTCATTGACGTATATTGCACCAGCATTTTGGAGATCTTTATGAATCGATCGAGCACTCGTTGCATGCTTATCGCGAAGTCGATCTGCTTCGATCAGTATCTGAGGGCCATAGCCCACAGCCGCTACCCAGATACCCTGGTCTATTGCTTGAGAAACCAACCGGACCATATTGGGGTTGGCGCGAATGTGACCTCCAGGAATAACGATGGCGTCAAAATCCCCAGCCCTCACTTCAGTTGACGTAGCAACCGGTTTGACTGTAACGGTACCATGCTTGTCTTGGTACCCTCATTCATTCGGGAACCGATAACCGAGACAGTGACCCCTGCTTTGCGCAATGCAGTACTAGGAACTTGATATGCAGAGTCTTCAAACTGGTTCTCCAGTAAAATAGCAACTCGTTTTCTCGGCGTTGGATGTTGTGACATGAGAGTAACCTCTGATTCGCCATTTGATAACTAACTCAAACGCAAGATCGTCTGAGTACCGTTGTGATCCAAAATATCTATTGCCACTACTTGTCCTGAGATATCTTTGGCAACCCATACGGCCTTGGGCGCATTGACTGTATGTGCATAGGTCACCTGATCACCTCCAATCGCAATCATCAAATCGTTCCCCTTCGCGGGTGGATCGTAAGTGATGGACGCTAGGGGTGACTGTTGAACGAGATTTTCATCTCCAACGTCTTCGTCAGTTACTTCAATTGCAAGGGAACATCCCCTGTAACTCTTCGTAAGGTGATCGAAAAAAGCTAACCACTGGTCTTGAGGGATTTGCTGGGTTTCTTGAATAGTGTGTTCAGTCATAATCCGCTCCCTAGGAGTCTAAAGCTCCCCACCATCAAGGGCTATCTTTCAACTTAGAAAGTAAAATTGAGAAACTTGTGAAGGCATTGCCACGCCAAACGCTGCCTGTTATAGCGCTACGAATAAACGTTAGGACATTCCTTGAAAGCAGCATCGACACAGCCTCGAAAGGTGTCAATTCATCCCATCGCTGCCTCATCCAGTTTTTAAGCACAAACCACCAGTGCTCAATTTGTTGAGGTCTGGCGAATAGGGCGGCAGATACCAAATCTCGCAACCCGCCTCAGCTACGATTTCCTCAATCGCTTGGCCTTTGTGAAAACTGGCATTGTCAATGACGATGACATCACCTGGCTCTAACTGGGGTAGAAGACACTCCTGGAGCCACATCTCAAATAAGCTGCGGTTGCATGACCCTTCAAACGTCATTGGGGCAAATAGGTCTTTCTCCCTAAGTGCCGCAATAAAGCTCACTCGCTCGGTCCGCTTCCCTGATTTGAGACTATGAAAACGCTCACCTTTGGGACAGTATCCATAGGGTACTCATCTCGGTTATCAATACCCGATTCGTCAACATAGCTATCTGCTCTGGACGCTTTGTACTCAAGCGCTCGATAAAGGCTTGGCGCTGAGCTTCATCGCGCTCTTGGTAGCCATAGGTCTTTTTTTTCGAGTGATGCCAAGTTGCGCATTGCATCGCTGATGTTCTGCTGGGTGACGCCCTCGCCCCACAGCTTTGCCATTTGACCTTGGGTTTTATCGCCATGCTCTTGAACAAACGCTCGAAAGCGAGGCCAATCTGTGATTTTGTGGCGATTACCTTTGATAGCGTGTAATGGCCTGACAGTCGCCCGTCTCCTGCTCACGCTTGAGCCATAGGTCTAGGGTATTGCGACTGATGTGCAAGGTTGTGCACACAGTCGTTTTGCGCTCTCCGCGTTTGACGGCATCAATGGCCTTGCGGCGCAGATCATAACTGTAGGGGGCTGACATACATACTCCGTGAGACTCATCACATATGTCCTAGCATGAATTCGTAACGCTATATGTGTTCACAGATATTGCAATGCTGGGACTATATCCTTGCCCCAACCCCATAAGCCATTCATTGAACAAAGGGTGCTCAGAATATTACTAGTGAACACCCTTGAAAGCATTGGCAGTAACTAAAAAATTGCCTGCCTCATAAGTTCTTCAATATTAGTATTTACTGTTCCAGGTGACTGGCTCATCTGAAGTTCATTTGAGAAGGCTCTAAGACTGTAGATTACTTAATCATCGGAAGTGGCTTATCTTCTCTAGTGTTCGGAGCACTGATGGCTAACGCTGGCAAAAAAAAGTCAAAATCTTAGAATCTCACGAGCACCCAGGAGATTTGGGGCAGTGCAGCACAATGAAGATCCTCTTAGTTCATGGCCTGGGTAGGACACCGATGTCAATGATGGGCCTCTCAAATTACCGCGATCAGTCTGGCTATCAAATAGAATTTTTTGGCTACACTGCCTTTGCTGAATCTTACGAACAGATCGTAACGCGTTTGCGAGATCGATTCCGACTGTTGTCAACTCAATGCCCCTACGAGATTGTAGCTCATTCTCTCGGTGGGATATTGACCCGCTCAACCCAAGCTCTATCTAGAAGCCTCCCCCGCCATATTGAGATATTGAGATTCTAGGCACGCCCAATCAACCCCCACGCTTAGCAAAAATAGTCTGGAATCTATGGCCCTTCCACTGGTTCCCGAGAACCAGTGGTTTTATGCATCTCTGCCCAATTTGCACGCCTCCTGTACCATCATTGCGGGTACCAGCGGTCCTCGTGGTCCCTGGAGCCCCTTTGGTATGGAGTTGAACGATGGGCTTGTGGTTCTGAATGAAACTCGTCTCCTGGAATCCGATCAACCCATAACATTTCCAGGAATCTATGGTTTTATGATGAATCAAGCAACCGTTCAGATAGCGGTAGCTCAAGTCTTTCAACACTCTTCATCTAGATGAATAATGGCAATGGCCCTAAACACTTTAGGGATTTGGGTTAGGGACTTTTTTGGAGTGATTCGTTCGCTGAGTTGTAATCCAGTGGTAAAACAATGATCCAAACATTAGCGAAATGATAAACAAAAATGGATTCCAAATGGGATCTTGTCCTCTTTTGGTGATCAGAGTAAGAAATACAATTTAGAGCCTCATAACTTACCAATTTGACTGAGAATCATAACGGTAGATCAAGGGGTTCAGCCTTGTTTAGTTTTTATCTGTGAGCAGAATTACAACACATTTTTCTGGATCACCAAAAGAGGACAAGACTCTCCAAATGCCTAAAACTAAGGCGACTAGACCAGGACCAGGGCAGTAACCTGCCATTCCCCAACCAATGCCAAAGATAGCTGATCCGATAAGTAACTGCCAATCGATAGTCTGTTTAGTGGGTAGATAAAACTTAGGGCTAAAGATAGGCGTGGAACGTCCCAGAACACATCTAAAAGTGAGGATTGTTACTCCAACAGCTCCACCTAAAGTAAATAGAAGCGTGGGATCCCAAGTCCCCGTTACATCCAGAAAACCGAGGACACGCTCGCGATCAATCATTGGAGATATTCCCAAACCAAGTCCGAAGAATATTCCTGAGATTAAGGCAATAAGTTGTTGTTTCATGCCACTGCCTCTTTATCTAAGAGATGCCCCATCAATTTGGTAATACCTGGTGGGTCACCCAAACCGTTGATATCGCAGTCAAGATAAATGTCAACACTGCTGCCAGGGATCTCACAGACAAGCGCCCTAAACCACAAACACCGTGACCACTGGTGCAGCCATTCCCCATACGAGTCCCAAAACCTACCAAAAATCCACCAATGATCATCATCCTAGGAGAAAAAGTAGAGGTGGGTGTGGGTTGGGGAGCCAAAACATATTCGTAGAGAGCCCCCCCCATAAAGAGTCCTAAGATAAAGGTCCAACGCCAGCGTTCGTGGGGGGTAAGCTTGATCGCACCATTAACCATACCGCTCATACCAGCAATACGACCATTGAAGAGTAGTAAGATTGTCGCACTCAGACCGATTAGGATACCTCCTAACAAGCCCTAACCCAGTAAAATGTACCCATTGGTTTCTCCTTATTCAATTACAGCCCAGCGCTAGCATGGCCTGATGAGTGCTTAGAAAGATGCGTTCTCGACCCAGCTTTCCACAAAATCTGTCTTCTCTAGCTGATCCATCACTGGACCTTTGACTTCAGCTAAATAGACCCACACTCCAGCAGAGTTCAAATCAGCAAACAGTGCTTCAAGCGTTTCCAATGCGCTCGCATCAATGAAGTTGATGGCACTACAGATCAGTACAAGATGTTGCAAATCAGATATGTGAGACACAGCATGCAGCACATAGTCTTCCAAAGCTTTTATATTGGCAAAATAGAGACTTTCATCCACACGAATTGCTAACACATGTGGGTAGGTTTTTACAGGATTCCGTAGCACATTCCTAAAATGCTCAGAGCCCTCAATTCGACCAACAACTGCTAAATGGGGATGGCTGGTCCGCCATAAATACAGGCATAGAGAGGCCAGAACTCCTACGAGAATTCCAGCTTCAATCCCTAACCCCAACACAGCACCAAATGTGATCAGTAATGAAGCCGCATCTGCACGATTGTATTGCCACATGCGTTGCAGTGATGTGAAATCTATCAAATTCAAGACAGCAACGATAATGATCGCTGCCAATACAGCCTGAGGCAAAAAATAAAATAAGGGTGTGAAAAATAGAACCGTTAAGGCAATGAGCAAAGCTGTGATGATGGATGCTAACCCAGTGTTGGCCCCAGCACTAAAATTAACCACGGTTCGACTTAATCCCCCAGTTACTGGATATCCACCAGTGAAGGCTGCGCTCAGGTTTGCAGCTCCTAGACCGATCAACTCTTGGTTGGCATCAATTTTTTGCCGACGTTTACTAGCCAGGGACTTAGCCACAGCAATACTTTCCATAAATCCCACAAGACTAATTGCAACGGCAGTAGGCATAAGAGCTTGCCAACTCTTCAAGTCAAAGGTGGGCAGCGTCAAGGGCGGCAAACCCGCTGGAATCTCACCAATAATCTTGACCTGAGCCACTTCATGGAGTTGGAGTCCCCACACCAAAACTGTATTAACGAGCACCAGCAGCAATGGTCCACTTCTGGTCAAGGGAGAATCAATTTGGAGGCAACCCTTGCTTCTTTAGCAGTGGCTGCAATTGATGGTTGAAGACCAGCAACACAACTAGGCTAGTGAGACCAAGGATCAGGGTAATGCTATTACTCTGAGGAAGGTGCTGCCAAATCTCCTGTAGTAATTCTGGAAAGGACTCGGTCTTTGGAAGCTGCAATCCCAAAAGGTGTTTGAGTTGGCTAAAACCAATAATGATGGCAGCTGCACTCGTGAAGCCAGAAATTACGGCATGACTGAGAAGTTCACCAGAAAACCGAGTCGAACCACTCCCATCAGCACTTGTAGGATGCCTACTAAAAGGGCCAACATCATAGCCAAAGTTAGGTATACTGCGGACGACTTGCGGCTTAACATTGTAGTGGAGAGATTTGGCAGACTGGGAGTATCCTCAACCGACTCCCCTATTTGCATGATTAAAATTGATTTCACCGCAGAGGAAATCCAACACCTCAATTACGAACGCTATCATCACCCTCACCCACGGGTACAGCGACGGATGGAAGTCCTCTACTTAAAGAGTCAAGGTCTTGCCCATGCCCAGATCTGCCAGCTTTGTCAGATTAGCCGTCCGACCTTAGCCAAAACCCTTCGTTTGTATCAACAAGGAGGAATTGAAGGACTGAAGACCCTGGAATATAAAGGTCAACCCAGTTCACTCAACGCTCATAGCGATAGTGTGAGAGCCTATTTTGAGCAACACCCGCCCCGCACCAGTGCAGAAGCCCAAGCAGTCATTGAACAATTGACAGGTATTAAGCGTTCTCCAACCCAGATCAAAGCCTTCCTCAAGCGCATCGGTTGTCGCTATCGAAAAGTGGGGTATGTGCCGGGAAAGTCGAGTCTGCCCGAGAAAATTGAGGAACAAGAGCAGTTTCGACAAACTCGCCTTGAACCCTTATTAGAGGAAGCTCAACGCCAAGAGCGTCTTGTCTTTTTTGTGGATGCTGCTCATTTTGTTCACCGGGCTTATCTGGGGTTTCTCTGGTGCCTTCGTCGGATCTTCATCCCTTCTCCTTCTGGCCGTCAACGATTCAATGTTCTCGGTGCACTCAACGCTGTCACCAAAGACGTCATCAGTATCACCAACCACACCTACATCAACTCTCATAGCATGTGTCTGTTGCTAGCCAAGCTCGCACTACTCGACCCAGTCATACCCATCAGCGTCATTTTAGACAATGCCCGATATCAAAAATGCCAGCTGGTGACTGACTTTGCTGAGATCGTCGATATTGAGTTAGTCTATTTGCCCTCCTATTCACCCCATTTGAATTTAATTGAGCGGCTCTGGCGCTTTGTGCGCAAAGAATGTCTCTACTCAAAGTATTATGCTGATTTCCCCGCCTTTAAGGGAGCCATTCAACAGTGCCTCGACCAGTGCAATGGTGAGCATAAGGCGAAACTCACAAGCCTGCTATCACTCAAGTTTCAGTCCTTTAAGAAAGTTAATATCTTAGCCGTCTAGAGTATATTCAGACGTATTTGGTTGAGCGAGTTGTCCTACCCCCGTGGCCACTAACAGCGAAACGATGGCGACGGGACCCACAGCCAAAGTTCTGCTTGTCCCCAAAAGCGCATACAGTATCAGTGGCATGATGCTGGCATAGAGGCCAATCTGAGGGGGTAAACCAGCCAGCAATGCATAGGCCATGCCTTGAGGAACCAGCATGATCGCTACTATGACTCCCGCCATTAAATCGCCAATAAGGTGCTGAGAACGGTATTCCAGAAACCATTCTAGGAAGGGCAGATAGCGACTTAAGTGAGTGAGTCTATGAAGAGGCATACACTTTGAATCAGCCTAAAATCGGGTCTAATCTGCTCCCTGTGAGGAAGGCGTCGAGAAATTTCAATTGTTGCTTACCCCTATCAAGACAAGACTCCCCCCCACAACAATACTAAGAAGTACAAACCATGGAGATAGCGTTGACCCCAAACTAGTCCCAAGGAGAACACAAGAGCCCGTTAAAATTTGGGCTAAACGAAGTATGTTTATGGATTGCTTGCCCTGAGTGGGATATCCAGCAGCCTTCCAAGCAGCTAAACCGCCTTGAAGATGGTTAACATGGCTAAATCCTGCCTGCAACATTTGATGTGCAGCCTGGGTCGAACGGTTGCCAGATTGACACTGAAGGACAATCCTTTGCCCCTGGAGACGAGGGACTGTGGCGGGGTCAAACTTGTCGATCGGTATCAGTTTTGCTCCAGGAATATGACTTTTTTCAAACTCCTGGGGTTTGCTGACA
Source organism: Acaryochloris sp. CCMEE 5410 (assembly GCF_000238775.2). Taxonomy (NCBI): domain Bacteria; kingdom Bacillati; phylum Cyanobacteriota; class Cyanophyceae; order Acaryochloridales; family Acaryochloridaceae; genus Acaryochloris; species Acaryochloris sp. CCMEE 5410. The sequence continues at coordinate 7,300 of NZ_AFEJ02000005.1, forward strand.
TCAATCAATAACACCTCATTCCTATCCATCCATTGCTTGAGCGTTAGGGCATCAATTTCTTTTAGATTGTGCATTGCAAATGTCATTGTCTTCCCTCTTTGAAATGAGCCCATTAGGCTGATGGGATTGGTAAAGAACTGATCTTTTGGAGTTAGCAATCCAGTATTCCAAGTATCATTAAGCAGTAATCACTTGACCACATCGTTCATTAGCTGGGACCGCTTCCATGATCTTTTGTGGATCAGGAAGATCCAAAGCGTTCATAAACTCAATAAAAGTGTTGCGATCTCTTCCTTTAAACCGGGGATTCCATTGCTTCTCTTCACCAATCGAGGAGAGGGTAAGTCCACGATAGTCATGCCCTGGATAGACCAGAATCTCCTCCGGCAGCGTAAATAATTTCTGGGTGACTGAGTCATAAAGTGTTCCTGCGTCACCGCTTTGGAAGTCCGTACGACCACAACCGCGAATGAACAAAGCATCTCCCGTTAGTACACGATCTCCATTGACCAAATAGGCATTATGACTATCTGTGTGACCGGGCGTCGCAATGGCTTGGATAGGGATAGTCCCCAAAGTTAGTGTTTCCCCATCTTGTAAGTAACGATCAGCACAGGCGGCATGAGCATGCTCTGGCACGATCCCCTGACACCCTGTTTTTGCCCGTAATGCTTCAGTTCCCGTAATGTGATCAGCATGGATGTGGGTTTCTAGACAGAATTGGAGTTTTAAGCCCAATTCGTGTATCAGTTTTAAATCTCGTTCTACTTGCTCTAAAACAGGATCCACTAACAGTGCTGTTTTGGTCTCAGGATCAGCTATCAGATAGGTATAGGTGTTAGATTGCTGGTCGAAAAGCTGTCTAAATAACCATATTTCGTTATGTGAATGTCTTGCCATCATCACTATGCTCCCTATCAGATTATCTTCAGCTACTTGCTTTAGGGACATGCGCCCCAATTACTCCAAACCGGAATACCCTCTTGATCGCGAAGCTTTAAGGTCACATCGGCTTTGGTAACTGCAGCTGCAATCACAGCTGGCTGATTATCAACCTCCACTCTTGAACCCGTGAGGGTAATCTTATCTCCCTTCTGAACGATGAAATTTTGCTCCTCAAAGTACCAAGTGGGTCCTAGACGGATTTCGACATTACCCTCATCAGCCCTAAGCTGAAGATGAACCCCTGTGGACATTCCCCAACGAGGGGTAACCGTATCTACTTGTATGACCTGCCCCTGAATAGTCTCAACTGTGCTTGGATTGTAGAGTCTGCTGTATTGACCATAATTTTGCCTTCTATGGCGTCTCTGCCATCTTGGCGGCGAGTTAAGGCACTCTGATTCTGAGGCAGGGGAAGAATTGGTTTGGGTATTACTTTGTGCAGGGAATTGCTCAAAGCTAGATTCCATAGACTGTTGACAGGCGGTCAGTAGCAGCAAGAGTAACCCCGTCAAAAGAACCGTAACAATGGCCTTAGCATAGTTGGATTTCATGATTTTCCCTCCTGACATGATTCGATCAATCTCAAAGGAGTCTGCTCAAAGCAGGATCAAGGCTGGGACCGTTGGGGTCTAGCTGCTAAATATTGGTAGAGAAGCCAACGGGTATTCACGTCTTGCTGAGCTTCTTGCAAGAGTTGTTGAGCCGTCTCTGGCTGGCTACGGGTTAGCATCTTGAATCGATTCTCGGCATACATGGATGGGTTGATGGGAACCTTGGGAGCATGCGAATCTAATACCCTGGAGTCTGGCAAAACTGCTTGATTGGCCATCAAAGACCACACCGTAGTAAATTCAGGCCATTAACCATCGTGTTTGCCCAAAGGTGTAGTCATTCTAAAAAGCATCATCCATCCAGACCAGGCTCTAAAACAGTACCTCTCACACTTGAGCATCCCGTTATCTAAACCTCAACAGCAGCATGTGCTGCGTATTGTTGAAGGATTGATTGTGGGCAATGGCCGCAAAACCCTTAGCCACTTGTATGCTCAGTGGGTTGATGCTCCAGATGCCAGTGCAGTGGCTGACTTTTTACGAGTGAGTACCTGGTCTGAGCAATCTCTCGACAAACGCCTTGGGGAAATCAACCTGGCCGATGTCATAGAGCGCGTGCAGCGAGGAGGAAGTTCTCCTGTGGTGTATGTGAGTATTGATGACTCGACCAGTAGCAAAGATAAGGATACCCATGCCTTGGAAGGGGTGGATTGGCAGCATGACCACAATGCCAGTGGTCGCAATACTCCCAAGTACAAGAAAGGGATGGTGCATGTGAGTTGTCGGGTTCAAATTGGCAACCACAGTGTTCCCTTCGCCTATCGGCTCTATTTACGGGCAAAAACGGTTCGCAACTTGAACCGGGGACGTGCCAAGGAGGAGCGATTGCGCTTCCAAACCAAGTATCAACTGGTCCGGGAGATGCTTCAGCAGCTCCAGCCTCTATTACCCAAAGAATGGCGGGTGTACGTTTTATTCGATAGCTGGTATGCCTCCGCCAAACTACTCAAGTTTGTTCGGCGGCAAGGCAAGCGATGGTTTTGTTTGGGCGCTATCAAATCCAATCGCATTCTTGATGGCAAGCGTCTGAGTCAATGGAACAAAGACCTCAAGCACAAACACTACGACTCAGTTGAGTTAAAAACAGTGACAGGCTCAAAGCACACCTACCTAACGCGCTCGATTACGGGCCGATTAAATGAGGTGCCTTTTGACGTCTGTGTGGTCATCTCCAAGCGGCACCCTCGGGATTCTCACCCGAAGTATTACCTGTGCACAGACACCTCATTGTCTGCGGCCAAAATACTGAAACGCTACTCAAAGCGCTGGTCCATTGAAACAGATTATTGGTATCTCAAGCAATGTTTGGGATTGGGGGAGTTTCGCGTCCAACACTATGAAGCGATTCACAAGTGGTACTCTTTGGTGCATTTAGCGTTGCATTTTTGTATGCTCAACTGCGCTGTTCTCAACAGAGGGATGATCCATTCATTTCAATTGCCCAAGTGATTGAACATCACCGACAGCAACAGGCTCAAGCGGTCTTAATGGCTGCTTGTGAGCAGGCCATCACGGATGGCAATACGCAAGGAGTCGTGAAGCGCTTCATTCTACCAACTCGGATTGCAGCCTAATGGCTTGAGAAACATTAGCTGAATTCGAGTTACTGCTCTGAGGCACACACTTCAGAGTAGGTTACCGCCTGTTCTGGCGGTAATGAAAGGAGGCTGAACTTTGATGAAATTTGCCAGACTCCAGTAATACCAAAGGATTTTGGCCTTGGGTCACTCGTCGAGGATCATGACGATACAAGAGCCAACGCCCAGCATCCACCAAGGATTTTTGATGGTGCATGGCTGAAGACATCTCAATCCCATGAGCAATGCAATGGGAATAGGCAATGATTAAGGAAGGACCTTCATAGGATTCAGCTTCGATAAAAGCTTTAAGGGTATGTTCATCCCGTGCCCCCATAGCAACACTAGCCACATAGACATTGCCGTAGGTCATCGCCATTAAACCCAGATCTTTCTTCGGGGTTGGCTTGCCTCCTGCGGCAAATTTGGCAACGGCAGCTCTTGGAGTGGACTTTGACATCTGTCCACCCGTATTGGAATAAACTTCGGTATCCAGCACAAGGATATTGACGTTGCGCCCACTGGCCAAGACGTGATCTAGGCCGCCATAACCGATATCGTAGGCCCAACCATCTCCACCAATAATCCAGACACTCTTTTTAACGAAATAGTCAGCCAGGGCCTTGAGCTGACTCATTTTTTCGATCAGCGAGTTATCCCGTCTGTCGTTTTTATGGGACTCCAGATGAATTTCCTGCTCCGTTAGCCATTGTTTCAATAGAACAACTTCTTGACGGATCTCAGCAATATCAGCTTCGTCATCTTGCTTGGCTGCTAAGAGTCGCTCAGCTAGAAACTGGATATAATCATGCTCGTCTTCTACGGTATTGACTACCTCCTCAAGAAGTTTACGAGCAAGTTCTTTTTGCTGATCAATCGCGACTCGGAAACCCAAACCAAACTCAGCATTATCCTCAAATAGGGAGTTAGACCAAGCAGGACCTCGGCCGTCAGCGTTTACGGTCCAAGGTGTTGTGGGTAGGTTGCCACCGTAAATAGAAGAACAACCTGTGGCATTAGCAACGACCATGCGATCGCCAAATAGTTGTGTTATCAGTTTGATGTAGGGTGTTTCTCCACACCCCGCACAAGCCCCAGAAAACTCAAATAAGGGTTCTTGCATTTGTTGATGACTAATTTTATGGAGATTGAGCGATTGACGTTGGGGATGGGGCAGGGTTAAGAAATAATCCCAATTCTGAACCTCAGTTTCTCTCAAAGGACGTTGGGGTTCCATGTTGAGGGCTTTCAGTCGGGGTTTTGACTTATTTTTCGCTGGGCAAACATCCACACAGATGCCGCATCCCGTGCAGTCTTCCGGTGCCACTTGAATGGAAAATTTAAGATCACTCCAAGCATGATCACGGGCCGCTGTACTCTTAAAGGTTGTTGGTGCTTTTTCAGTGTGTTCAGGGTCGTAGACTTTACTCCGAATGACACTGTGGGGACAAACCATGACACATTTCCCACACTGTATACAGACCTCTGGATCCCAAACAGGAATAAACTGAGCAATATTCCTTTTTTCCCATTTGGCTGTGCCCGTGGGATAGGTACCATCAGCGGGTAACGCACTAACCGGGAGCATATCTCCCTGGCGCTGAATCATACAATTGATCACTTCACGGACAAACTTGGGAGCAGTTTCCGGCATCGTTGAGGCCTGACTATTGTTTACCTTTATCTGGCCGATTGAATCGTCCATAGGGACTTTGTAGAGTTGTTCTAGAGCCGCATCTACTGCCTTAAGGTTCATGCGGACAATCTCTTCGCCCTTCTTGCCATAGGTTTGATGAATCGATTCCTTAATACAGGTAACTCCCACATCACGGGGCAAGATATTTGAAAGGACAAAAAAGCACACTTGCATCACGGTATTGATGCGTCCCCCCATACCTACAGCCTGAGCTATTTGGTTGGCATTAATGCCATAGAGCTTTAGATGCTTGTGGAGTACTTGTTGCTGTACATGGACAGGCAAGTGCTCCCAAATCTCTGTAGCTGGGTATGGACTATTTAGTAGGACAATAGCCTTGGGTTGGGCAGCTTTCAGAACATCAATTTTGTCTAGGAAGTCCCAATGATGACAGGCAATGAAGTTGGCTTGTTCAATTAAATAGGTTGACCGAATGGGGTCTGGTCCAAATCGGAGATGAGAAACGGTGACTGACCCAGATTTTTTGGAATCGTAGACGAAGTATCCTTGGGCATAGTTATCAGTATGCTCGCCAATGATCTTGATCGAGTTCTTATTAGCACCGACAGTACCATCAGCCCCTAGGCCATAGAAGATAGCTCTCATTCCCTGATCTGATTCCGTGGAAAAAGAAGAATCATAGGGTAGGCTCGTCAGCGTGACATCATCGTTGATACCAATAGTGAAATGATTTTTGGGGTTGGTAGTCGCGAGATGGTCAAAGATTCCTTTGACCATGGCTGGGGTAAACTCTTTGGAGGACAGGCCATAGCGTCCCCCAACGACCTTTTGGACAGAGGGGTGGGGGGAATGTTCGTGAAGCGTCGCAAGGACATCTAGGTAAAGTGGTTCACCAAGGCTACCAGGTTCTTTAGTCCGATCTAAAACAGCAATGGCTTGAGTCGAAGGGGGTAAAGCAGAGATAAATCGCTGTGCATCCCAAGGACGATAAAGGCGTACTTTGATCACTCCAACTTGATCCCCTTGTCGGTTCAAAGCATCCACCGTTTCATGGACTGTTTCGCAACCGGAGCCCATCAGAACGATGATCCGTTCCGCCTCTGGATGGCCATGGTATTCAAATAGCTGGTATTGTCGACCTGTTAATTGAGCAAAGTCGTTCATCACTGTTTGTGTAACCGTGGAGCAATCCAGATAGTAAGGATTGACTGTTTCTCGAGCTTGGAAGTAGATATCAGGATTTTGAGCGGTGCCACGTAGGACGGGATGATCAGGACTGAGGGCACGCGCACGGTGGGCCATAACTGACTTATCCTGGATTAATTCCTTGAGGGTAGCGATGGGCAGTAGTTCTACTTTCTGGATCTCATGGGAAGTTCGAAAACCATCAAAAAAATGGAGGAAGGGAATTCGGGATTCTAGGGTTGCAGCGGTTGCGATCGCGGCAAAATCCTGGGCTTCCTGAACAGAAGCAGCACTCAACATTGCAAAGCCTGTCCCCCTCGCTGCCATTACATCACTGTGGTCTCCAAAAATTGACAAGGCTTGGGCTGCAACAGAGCGTGCAGCAATATGAAATACCGTAGAGGTCAGTTCTCCCGCAATCTTAAATAGGTTGGGAATCATTAACAGCAATCCCTGAGATGCAGTAAAAGTAGTCGTCAGTGCCCCCATTTGAAGGGCTCCATGGACTGCCCCTGCGACACCTGCTTCACTTTGCATTTCAACGACCAGAGGAACTACACCCCATAAATTTTTGTTATTAGCTTCTGTCCATGTATCAGCCCATTCAGCCATCGGTGATGCTGGAGTTATGGGGTAAATAGCAATCAACTCATTCAGAAAAAAGGCTATCCTCGCAACAGCTTCATTTCCATCAAGGGTTGTGCAGGTACTATTCTTCATTAGTCGATACTCCTGGGCTTGCCATGCAATGACGACAGCTACATCCGCTTCTCGCTATGCTCAAGCAAACCCTAGGAAAAGAGTTTGAGAAAAATATGAAGATCGAATCACTATGGCTTGAAATTCTTACCATGTGGAGATTGATTAAAAACGGGGAAAACTTTGATATACCAGTACATTGAGGGAAGGAATAGACCTTATCGGAAATAAAATGGGTGAGAATAACTTCAAACGTCTATGTCGTAAGTCTTTGAGGCCGATTTTTCTCCAAAAATAAAACGCTTTAGGGGTTTTTTGTACAACCCCTCGAAAAGGTATATTCCAGGCTTTTGAAGTGTAAGTATAAACGAGTAAATTATGCCTAAGAACCTGTCATAGTATGAGTTTTAGTCATTTCCTGAAGATTAGCGTGGGTGCTGGAAGCCAGTCTCAAAAAGTATAGATTTCGTGACGGTGCATTGGGTATGTCTCAATTCATGTCTCACTATTAGCTTCTCAATTGGTCTAAGAAATTATGAGATATTGAAACGCCTGTTATATAAGCCCTTGAGCTTACTGTGTCAGAGTTTTTATCAAAACGATAAAAAATATATTCTGAAACGAGATGAAAGGATTTGAAGTTGGAATATACCTTTCCGAGGGGATGTGCAAAAACCCCCCTTTACCAGTAGACCTCTTGCAATATTCATTTCTTGATGTGTTAGTAACTCAGTTGATGCTGCAATATGACTTAGATTTTTAGGCCACTACTATGTCGTTAGCTGAATTATGCAAGAGGTCTAGTAAGGCTTTCAGCTATTTCCGATAAGGTCTAATGAGTCGTCATTCCTATTTTCTTACCTCTGATGATTCATCAGAATTCTTCTGCCAAGAAATCGTCTCCGCCAATTTCGCAGAAGCCTTCTTCTGAAGCTGTTTGCGATTGTCATCATAGAACTTGAGCGTATTCAGATTGGCGTGTCGGGAATACGCCTGTGCTCCGCGCAAGTCCCCACCCGTCATCTCTAAATAGGTGGTTGTCCCACTATGGCGGACTTTGTGAGGTCCAAAGTTCTCACTTACCCCCGCCTTCTTCGCCAATGCCCGAACAATTCGATATACCGATGTCCCTGACAACCGCGACCCCCAATTCGCCCGATCCAACGAGATAAACAACGGCTCCGTGAGGGCATAAACCTCTCTTTGTTCCAGCCACTCTGAAATCGCTCGTACCCCACTTTCCGTCAAATCAATCCACTCTCTTTCGTTCCTTCCTTTCCCCAAAATCGACAACCGTTTTTGCTCCGAGTCAAAATGACGGACATCACAGCCCACCAGCTCAGACCGTCGCAATCCCGCCTCCCACAACAGCGTCAACATTGCGAAATCCCGAGCCCCAGCCAAAGAAAACCGATTGACAAACACCATCATCAGTCGAAATTGAGAGGCTGTAATTCCCCGAGTATCCCGATAAGGTTTTACCGTTAAGCCATCTACTTCCGCTAATGTCCAATCACACATCTCCAAACGTCTGGCCATCCGCACCATGGACTTCACTGCGGACAATCTTCGATTGATTGTATTTGCCTGCAACCCTCGCTGCATCATACATTCCCGATACCGAGCGGCTAATTCCAAAGCCTTCAATCGGCCAATCCCCACAAAGGACTGACTCAGCCGGGATAGTTCCACCTTCACCTGCGCCTTTATCTCACTTTTGCGCTTCGGTCCCTCAACTCCATAGACCATTTCCCCTTGGGTCACGAATAAAAAGAAGTCCACCAGATCCTTGGTATACCCTTCCCGCGTGGAGGGTTTGGTTTTCTCCACCAAGACTGCTCTAAGCAAATCGACATCAACTGCCGACTCATCGATTTCTAAGCGAACTAACCCTGATGTTTCCATTGCGATCGCATCCCATCGATATCCTTCATCCACCCACTACCCTTGCAGCACAGACAAATAAGCCTGCTCTCCATATGCCAACAACTTTAGATCTTGGGTCACCAATGTCCCATTTAAGATCCGAGCCGTAGCTGCCAGTATCCGATCTGCTGGATCACCATGGATTTGCCCTGGCAACCGAGAGCTTTCAATCGCGATTTCAGGGGTTAGCGGCAATAGTCTCAAGCCAGGGGCAGTCAACGCTTCCCGCACCCAATCCAAACACCCCTTTGACAACCGCAGTCGTCCCTTTGACTCCAACATCCCCACCTCCCAAACAGAGATGGCACTGACCCCCAACTGTGCCGATTGACTCGCCTTCTCAATGGCAGATAGTCCCTCAGATGACAGACGGCCTATATTCCCATTCAAGAGCCAAATCCAGATATGGGTATCCAACACGAGTAAGTCCTGAGACACTAGGTATCTGCCTCCCAAACCTCATTCACTGGCGAGACAATATCACCCGTCACCTGAACCGAGTCCTTCATATAGCCCAAAATTGACGTTTGGGAGTCATTCTCAACCGGCACTAACTTAGCCACCGGCTGCCCATGTTTAGTAATCACAATCTCTTCATGGGTCTGCTGCACCTGATCCATCAGCTTCAAACATTGGGCTTTGAATTGACCCGCTCCCATCTGCTGCATGTTCAACCCCTTAAAAATTGATTATGCAAATATTATAACCATGGTTATATTGATGTGACCTAATTTAGAAAATTAAGCTTACGTCAATGGCAATTTCCGTACACATAGCCCAATAAATCATTATTTGTACTTTGACTAAACTTTGACTAATAAGCATGATAGAGTGAGGTCATCTGCTATATCATCGCTGGAGAGAGAGGTGGATGCCTAAGAAGATTCGTGAGATCAAGGCTATGCTCAAGGAGGCTGGGTTTATCTCCCGACCGGGCAAAGGCTCTCACAGTAACTGGAAGCATCCTCAATTGCCCCAGGTGATCACGGTTGCCCGCAAAGATGGGGCAGATGCCCCACTCTATTTGGAACGCAAAGTGCAGAAAGCGCTACAGCAATTGGAGGCGTTATCGAATGACTCAGACTAAGTATCGAATGGTGATCGAGTGGTCGGAAGAGGATCAATGCTATGTAGTGTCGTTACCAGAATTTGACCGGGTGATGCAGCCCGTTACTGATGGCCAAACCTATGAAGAGGCTGCTAAACATGGGCAGGAAGCCATAGAATCCTTGATGGAATTCTACGAAGCGGAAGGCTGGACTTTGCCTGCCCCTCAAATGATGCAAATGGTTTAGGACGATGGCCCGTGCGATCGCAGAAAAATGCAGGCGGTGTTCCAAGCTACCCGTGGACCAAGCAAAGTTAAAGGAGTGCTGGGTGGGTCAGCGTTGCCATGTGCGACGTTCCTCGTATAAACACCGCGATCGCTATAACCGAAACAAGAAACGGAAATATCAACTACAGACGGGGAAGCTGATTCCTGAAGTTACGGTGGAAGTCCCCGTCAAACCTGCGGCCATTCGACGGATGTATCGAGCGAGAAGGGATGCCCCCCTTCATGCCATGTCAGCGGAGCTGTGGATAGGTCAAAAGCGGGTTGCGATCGTTGAGCCTGTCCATACACTGGGGTGGACTAACTCTGATGTGACGAAGTACTCAAGGAATATACTCAACCGCTTCTCTGAGCATCTAGACGGAAAAGTACTTCATCAGTTTGATTCACAAGTCGAAGTGGATCCAAGTCAATGCCCGATTCGTCCTTGCCCTTTGTTCCCGTAGGAGGTTGTTCACGATGGCATTGCAACTGGAACTCGATCTGTGGCAGCAGTTAAATCAAGCGGAAGCAGTTCCAGTGGAGAGTAACCTCCAGCAGTTACATGAGCGATTGGACTTAGTGGTATCCCAATTGCCATTAGAGGAGAAATTGGCTACGGCAGGGACTGCTCTTTTGCAGATGGCGGAAATCTTAAGTCGACGAGCGGAGGTCTTTCTTAGGGACTGGCGAGATGCCCATAACGATGATGGCCCCATCCTTGATTTGGATGACGAAATGGGGATGGTTCGGCAATCCATGGTGTTAGACGATGATCTAATTGCTGAACCCGACCCGGTGACTCGGCGAACATTGCCCAAAGAGGAGTGTGAGTCGATCGTTGTGCTCAAGGACAAGGCATCGTTGCTGGGAGAGCTGGAGACTGAGTTAAGGGTTGAGCAACTTGATGAAGTCTTGCAAGTCTTGGAAGAAGAGGATGTTTTGGCATGGGTACATGCCATCTCAACGTACTTACAGGGGACATCTGGGATGGTGCCTATTGCAGAGCTAATGCAGGAGCTACAGTTGTCACTTGTGCCCATCTGGCTAGGAATGCTACTCGGCGGATTCCAGTTTGAGCAACGGGGTGGGTTTTACGACCAGAATGTCTGGATTGAGGCAAAAATCTCTATCAGCAAATCTTGAAGTCAATCATTCTTCGTTTTTTTGTACTTATCATAAGTTCGTTAGCCAGTAACAGACTTGGCATTGTTAAATGCCCAATCATTTAGGAGAATACTTTTAAAATTTGCGACATTCCTTTAGAACCATTATCAAACAGTAGCTTAAAAGCTCTATCCTACTGTTAAGAGTGTTTACTTATTTCAGTAAAACAATTTTAGTGTTCAACTCATTGATTCTGAGGAATAACGATTGTTAATGACTAAAACTACTAAAATTATCAATCTAGTATTCACTAGTCTAATAGTAGGAATCTTACTCGGAATAATTGATTCCTACAATTTGAAGTATTCTAGTCCAAAATTTGCTGTAGCGATTCCAGTCACTGCCGATAGCCCCCGTCAACCAAAGTTAGCTTTGTCTGATTTACCTACTGGTTTTCGAGAAGTTCCAGCTCCAATCAGTTCACTTATCCGTGGGGCAATATCTTCAACCATTAAAGATCATTTTGGTAGCAATGAGACTCAGATCAAAAATTTAGTCACTTATATGAATCTGAATCAATGGACACTCATAATGGGTTTATTACCCCTCTTAATTCTCAAAATGCAGTTCAAAAGTTTGATATAGGGCTAGAACAACCTGATGCATTAGAAAAATATGTTTCGGGCATTAAAAAGAGTAATTACTATTTGGGTTCGGTAAATATTGTAGAAAAAAGAGTTGTTCCTTCCTTATCTCAGAAGGTTGGCCACATTTCTACAGGTATGGCAGTTACTGCAAAGGCGAGAAATATGTCCTTGTTTTCTGAAATGGTTGCATTCCGAAGGAGTAATTTAGGCGCAATGCTAATTGTCGGACGCCTAAATAACAACATCCCTCCCCTGACGACATCTAAGCTAGCTCAGAAATTCGACAATAATCTATTATATTTTCAGTCAAATTTATCCCAGTCAAATTAACGGTAACGGAAAAATCTAACCACCGGAAAAGGATCTGTCCCTTCAAATTATCTGGTGGATATGCGATTAATCGGTTGAAATACTTATGCAGCTTAACATTGTGAACTTAACTATCATATTTTAAGTATTCCAAGGGCATTGCATTTATAGAGTGCAATAAGCTTATAAATTTTTATTTGACTTTAAAATAAATGAGCGGTAAGTGTTTGTGGTGGACGACAATTTTATCGGTAATAAACGGAATGCCAAAGTCTTTCTCAGGGCATTGATTCCTTGGATGGAGTCCCATCACTATCCCTTTATTCTTCTCACAGAAGCCTCACTCAACCTTGCCGAAGATGAGGAACTGATTGAGTTGATGGTAAATGCAGGTTTCACAATGGTATTCATGGGCATCGAAACCCCAGATACTGACAGTCTCGTGGGTATCCACAAGCTAAAGAATACCCGTCTTTCTCTCATTGAGTCTTGTCACAAAATCACTCGTAAAGGCATTCAAATTATGTCGGGCTTCATCATTGGTTTTGATAATGAACGCCCTGGTGCAGGCCAACGTATCGTTGATTTTATTGAGGAAACGGGCATCCCTCAATGTCAGTTTAGTTTGCTGCAAGTGCTGCAAAATACGGCAATGTGGAAACGTCTGCATGAGGAGGGTCGTCTCCGCAGTGGGAGCGTAGATACGTTTCATCAAGGTACAATCATGAACTTCATTCCTACACGACCTGTGGAAGATATCACCGAGGAATATATTGATGCCTTTTGGCAGATTTATGAGCCCATGCCTTACCTCAAACGTACCTTACGCCATATGATGATGATGAATGGGTGGTGCGGCAAAATACGACGTCGGATCACTACCATCGAACTGAGTGTATTTTTTAAATATTTGCTGGTGGCAGGGAATTCTGCGTTCAACCCGCTTCCGCTTTTGGTGGCAGCAAATGACAATAGTTGTCCTAAAGCCCAGGCTCATCTTTGACTACCTGATTGCTTTGGGAGCTGGAGAACATTTCTTCTGCTTTCGGCATGAAGTGAAAGACCAATTAAGACAGCAACTAGCAGCACAGAAAGCGTCCCAACTCAATTCTCATAATGAGGGAGTTTTAGCGACTTCTCTGTGTTAACTAATCGAACCTTGTGGAAAATTTGACGTAGCTAATTGTAGATCAATGGAAGAATTTACTTACTCCAAAATAGGTGATTCGGTGATAGTTAAACCTGGTACGAAAGACCCCGATTTCAGCATTGAGATAGGTGGTTGGCAAGGTCGTGTGTCAGACGCCCCGTTTGATGAAGAAATTATTGGTATCGAATGGGATAGTGAAACTTTAATGAACATGCCTTCATCCTTCATTGCAAAGTGTGAGCAACAAGGGTGGGGATGGGACCAAACTTATCTAGATCCAAAAGACATTGAACCAACCACAGCACGCGATTCTCTAGAGGATGTAGAAAAAGCCTACCAACAAATACAAATCGAACATGCTTGGGACTTTCTGGGACCAGAAGCAAAAGGTGTCAAGCAGGTCCTTGCTGGCATTGATCCTTACGATCAATGGAGTATGTTGAGCAAATGGGAACATCACCTCAGTAATGTTTTAAATTTACCGTTTGAAGCGAAAGTAATAGATTTCCAGGAAGGATGCCCTTCAATGTCAAGAGAAAATCTTACTGTGCAAAATCTCGTTAAGGGCAATGTTAAGCAAGGTCTGCAAGTGATGGCCCATCGTAAAAGTCGTATTTATCAGTTGTCCCTTAGCAATTTAGAAGCCATTGATAGGGCATCATCAAATTACCAATATTTAAGAGAATATGTTGTTTGGTTTACAAATAGGGGGTATTGAAAGGCTGTTCAAATACCAAAATTCAACAGCTCATGTCACTTTGACGTTTGAAAGAGAAATAAATCTGCTAAAAATCTTGGGTGATTTTATGGGTGATAGGTCTTAGTTCTTGAGAACTGGTAACAGTGTTGTCGCCTAGATTGACTTTATCCAATACACCACTCATCACAATTACCAGAATAAAAATAGACCATCCACACACCATATTTTTTGAGGCTTGGGGTAGTTTGGGAGATCGCAATGGTTTGTACTCAAAATTCATTTGTAATATGAGCATTCAAATTTTTTAGCTATATGTAGTATTTTTTATACTTAGATTTTTTTTTGAGCCACTATCAATTTCTTAAGAAAAAATTCTGAATCTCATTTTAATTTTGTACATAAATTAATTAGACTCAAGATTATGCTTATTGATGGTTTATATAGAGGCAATTGAGTTGCAATTGAATGCTCTTTGATGCGAGGTAAACTAATAGAATTTTTATTCGGCAGGCCAATGGCCCATCATTGTTGTCAGAAAAAAGCTAGTGACATTAAGCTAGAAGGCAAGAAGCCGATGACATCCATCGGAGAGAACTCCATTCATGGGCGATTACTCAGCAAACATTGCCCAAGGAGGAGTGTGAGTCGATCGTTGTGCTCAAGGACAAGGCATCGTTGCTGGGAGAGCTGGAGACTGAGTTAAGGGTTGAGCAACCTGATGAAGTCTTGCAAGTCTTGGAAGAAGAGGATGTTTTGGCATGGGTACATGCCATCTCAACGTACTTACAGGGGACATCTGGGATGGTGCCTTTGGTCGAGCTACAGCTATCACTTGTTCCTATCTGGCTAGGAATGCTACTCGGTGGATTTCAGTTTGAGCAGCGGGGTGGGTTTTACGATCAGACTGTCTGGATTGAAACGGATGCCTTGAACAGCCAGTCTTGATGACTTTCACCCTTTTTCGAAGGCCTCTGCAAGAAGCCGTACCTGGATAACTCGGATGAGATGCCAGTGATACACTCAATCAACGAATCAAATACGAATCACGGAGCAGCGGGTGACACAACAGGAGTCCATTGACCATGATGGTCTGTTCAAAGAACTGATCGAGACGTTCTTTTGGGAATTCTTAGATTTGTTTTTACCCCAAGTCTTAGACTATGTGGAGCGTGGACCCGTCACGTTTTTGTATCAGGAAGTCTTCAGCAGTATTGGCGCGGAGGAGAAGCGTATCATTGACTTGCTGGCTCAAGTCCAGTTTCGAGGACAGGACAGCTACTTTCTATTTCACATAGAACCCCAATCGTCAGTTCAAGCGGACTTTGAGAAACGCATGTTCTACTACTTTGCACGATTGCATGAGAAATATGATTTGCCCATTTACCCAGTGGTGATTTTTTCTTATGACAGCCCCCAAAAGGAAGCAGACAATAGCTACAAAGTTGAGTTTCCCGATTTCCAGGTTCTGCAGTTCAATTTTCGAGACATTCAACTGAATCGTTTGAACTGGAGAGATTTTCTGAAACGGGATAATCCTGTGGCGTCGGCATTAATGGCCAAGATGCAGATTGCTAAAGAGGATCGGCCACGAGTCAAAGTGGAGTGTTTGAGGATGCTGGCTACCTTGCAGCTTGATCCAGCTAGAACAGAGTTCATTTCTCAATTTATCGACACGTATCTCCGACTAGAAGCAAACGAGGAGCAACGCTTTCAAATAGAAATTGATACATTAGAATTAGGAGAACGAGAAGCCATCATGCAAACTTTGACTAGCTGGGAAGAAAGGGGTTGGCAAAAAGGAGAGGTGAGTATTGTTCTACGTCAACTTAATCGGAAGTTTAATCAGCTTTCTCCCGAAATGGAAACTCAAATTCAATCCTTAGAGGTTGATCAACTTGAATCACTGAGCGAAGCACTTTTGGAATTCGAGAGCTTAGATGATTTGAATGCTTGGTTGCAAAATTTGGAGAATTCCTAAATTAGCTCTGGGTAACTGGTTATGTTAGGTGTGTGTCGCTATTAACCAAGGCTTCACACAGATCAAGATACAATTTTTTGGTTATCACCTTATTCAATTGAATAGAGATATGACAGCAACAGGAACATCCCCGACATTACTCAGCAGTTTCAATCTTCATAATTTGCCGCTTTCCAATCGGATAGTCATGGCTCCTATGACAAGATCGCGAGCTGGGGAAGAAATGTTGGCGAATGCAATGATGGCTGAATACTACGCTCAACGGGCATCAACAGGCTTGATTGTCACAGAAGGAACCTTTATCTCAGACCAAGCCATCGGTTGGCAGCATGTCCCTGGAATTTACACCCAAGAGCAAACCCAAGCTTGGCAAGTAGTAACTAAAGCTGTTCATGAAAAAGGGGGTAAGATTTTTCTGCAACTTTGGCATTGTGGGCGAGCTTCTCACAGCAGCTTTCATCAGGATCATCAGCTTCCTGTAGCCCCCTCAGCTATCAAACTTGAGGGGGACTCAATTCATACCCCACTAGGCAAGCAGCCCTATGAAACCCCACGTGCTTTAAGTACCGATGAGATTCCACTGGTTGTTGAGGATTATCGACAAGCTGCTATCAATGCCAAAACGGCTGGCTTTGACGGTGTGGAAATTCACAGTGCCAACGGTTATCTGCTCGATAGCTTCCTGCAAAGTAAAACTAATCAACGCCAAGATCGTTACGGTGGAACTTTGGAGAATCGCTATCGATTTCTAAAGGAAGTCGTAGAGGCAATTTCCCAAGTCTGGCCAACTCACCGCATCGGTGTGCGGCTTTCGCCGAATGGCGTCTTTAACGACATGGGGTCACCAGACTATCGTGAAACTTTCTTGTATGTAGCTCAGCAGTTAAATGCCTTTGATCTAGCTTATCTCCACATACTAGACGGTCTGGCCTTTGGATTCCATGAGTTAGGTGAACCCATGCAATTATCAGAATTCAGGTCTGTCTATAACGGAACCATCATTGGCAATTGTGGTTACAGTCAAGAGGATGCAGACGATAGAATTTCGAACGGTAACGCTGACTTAATCGCTTTTGGCCGACCGTTCATCAGCAATCCAGATCTAGTGGAACGTTTCACAAACGGCTGGCCCTTAAACCCACCTGCAGAGCAGAGTATTTGGTATTCATTCGAGAGGGAAGGATACACAGACTTCCCAATCTATTCAGAATCCCAAGCCTAAACCACCTAATTCAGGATTTTCTACAATTGACTGATATCAATCGAGATTCTCTGTTTTTTGTTTATAAAAAAACGACTCAACACCATCAAAGCGCCAGGGAACTGCGATGTTTGACGGGCCTGTGACTTTTGACAATTTCAAACTTAGCGCTCCCAGCCATTAATCATCCTGGTTATTTCCGCGATCTTGAATTCATTCCCTTGTTCTGACTTGTGCCAGAGCTCAAACCGTGCTTCGTATTTGTTGCTCCAATCTCCTTCATAGACCGTTACCTCAGCATTGTATGGAAAGAATGTCTCACCAGAATCCGACCAACCAACATAGCGCGTCGAGCGAGACGTCAGTTGTTCCTCAGATAAGCGTTGTCCGGTTTCTACGTCATAGACCCTTGTGTAGACATATCCGGGAGTGGTTGGGTTAATAGCTCCGTTGAGCAAATATATTCCCGGCTGCATTCCGTCGGAAACCTTGAAGTGTGGGGAATTCGGGCGCTTACCTGGGTAACGCGATTCGACAGGCATTAAACCTGTTGTTTTGATTTCGTCTTGATGTTTCAGAACATCTGTTAATTCAGCGAATACCTCGGCTATTGCATTCTGTGTAAACTTTCGGGCAATCTCAGGTGCTTGGTCATAGATTTCGAGGTATAAGCGATCGCCTTCAATAATGACGTAGGATGTGTTGCCGGGGTTACCTTCATGAGCACCTTCAACAATCACAGCCACATCGTCAGACCCTGCAATTGCTCGCGTTATATTGCCGCGATCCCGTCCTATTCCGTATGGCTCTTCGAAGGCAATTAGCACACGGGTCTGGTGCACGGAATCGTCATCATCGTTGCTATAAAAGCCATTGAGGGTCGTTTTATATTCACCCATGACCTTTTCCCGCCTTACTGCATATTTGATTCCACGTTTCTGACGAATCTCCCATCTGGAGTTACCAGCTAGATACCGAAACAGGATGGATCGGGACTCGGTGTCAAAGCTTGCCATTGGTTCGGCAGAGATATTAATACGCACCTCGTCTGACCGCGACAGATGCCCCCCATAGCTTGAACCGATCAGACTACAAGCAGGAAGCAACGAAATCAACAAAGCGGTGAAGATGGAAATGTTGTGATTCATCTAACTAGCTAAGTTTAAGTAGACCGAAACTTCCCACTATCATGTAATAAAGTGGCAGCTTGTCTACCTCTCAAATCCAAGCCTTTTCTACATTAGCATCACGACATAAAGACTCAGTATTAATGGAAATTCACCGAGTTAGCGTTCATAAGGTCTGGGTTAAGGCAACTTAATAAGTATTATCTTTTTGCTTTTTAATACCTGCCATAGCCAATTGCTAGAAAGACTAAATATCTGTAGATTACAGCTTTTATACGAACAATCGAACTTCTTGAAATTAATAAATCAATATCAAATGGCTAAAACAATTTACATCTATCCCAGACCTAATAAACGCTTACATTTTTTTTCTAGGCTCAAACAGAGAGAGGTATTTTGGAAGAACCACCAAAAGTGACGAGTCGGGTAGAGAGGACTTGACTGACAGCATGATCCAAGAGCCCAACCAAGCGAAAAGAAACAGGTTTCTCGCTCTCTGGAGCCTGATCAGTCCTGGAGATTATCGACCATAAAATCGCTCGTTTTGTGAGAATGGCCAAAAATGATGTGTAACGTATCGGTGTCCTCCTCTAGGATGCCGCAGGGAATATATTTTGGCCCACTCCCCATATCGTGATCACAGGCTTTCGTTGGGGTTCGAGTCTTGCCCCGACGAGAGGACTCCCCTAGTTCAACTGTGGCTTTGCAATCGATGCTCAATCGTTTGACGGTACCGTCATGGTCTTTCAGGTCTTTGTGTTTGAGGTTGGCAAAGATGGCATCGGTTTCCGGCAGTTTTTTTGGGGTTTAGCTTTGAGGACAGGGCGAAGTCGATAGCCTAACCGATTCAAGACGACGGCCATGGTACTCTTTGCCGGTACAGACTTGGGGGGAAATCCTTGCGCTTTCAAGTGGGTGATAGCGGCAGCTGCTGTTAAGCGGGTATAGGCAGTTGAGCTGGAAAAGGTGGGGTCTTGTTGGCAATGAGCTTCTGCAAGCTCCCGTAAGGCGGCTGCGACCTCTGGGTGAAGGTCTTCCCAACGCTTCCTGCCACAGAAACCCGACTGAGCACCTACACAAATCATGCCTGTTCGCTTCTCACCTAAACCTGTTGCCACCGTATTTCGACCCCAGCCAAAGATAATTTCTGTGAGATTGGGGTTCCCGTCACAGTATTTGAGGGCGATGTCTGCCTGGAAAGCCCGGCGGCGGGCTCCTGTCATTTTCGAGGAGGCAAATTTCAGATCTTCAAGTTGATTCCAGGTTAATTGGTCACGCATGCTCAGAGTTAGATTCAATGCATCACTATTACATTCTGTGGTCAGAAGTATGTGAGGTCTTTCCTAGAAATCGCCTTATGTTGGCGAAAACTTACGTAAAAAATTGACAATATCTCAACGTAATCGAATAACCCCCAAACATGTGGTTTTAAACAAAAGTTGAGTCTTGTCCTCTTTTGGTGATCTGAGATGGGAGGTAGGGTAAATAACGACCAAGCTCACCGGACACAGTTAGTCTCTGCAACCTGGGCGACCAATTTAGTATGTTCCGGTACGGCGACTTGTTTTACAGCGCAACTTACGAGAGTGATTCTCGCAACAATGCTAACTTCTCTGGCAACATCCTGTAGTAGATCCATGTTCCTCGTCGCTCCCGCTCCAGCAAACCTACCTTATACATCACCTTGAGATGATGACTCACGGTTGGTTGCGACAGTCCTAATGGCTCTGCTAACTCACACGCACAAACCTCTCCATTTGGCTGCGCTGCAATCAAACTAAGCATTCGCAACCGTGCAGGTTCACCTAAAACGCGAAAAGCAACAGCGAGGTGAGTCGCCTCATCTAGTGTCAGACGACCCGCCAGTAAAGAGGAGCAGCAAGATACAGCAGGTTTAGATAACTTCATGCCTCTTATATTGACATATATCAATATAGCTTGCCAGAATATTGATGGATTTAAATATTGATATTTATCAATACGAGGAGGCTCGAATTATGTCTCGTGTTCAATTGGCTCTCAACGTTAGTAATATCGACTCTGCTGTTGATTTCTACAGCAAGTTATTTGCGACTGAGCCAGCAAAACGTCGTCAAGGCTATGCTAACTTCGCCATCGCTGAACCACCCTTGAAGCTAGTGCTGATTGAAAACCCTGAAGCAGTAGACAAGTTAAATCACCTGGGAATTGAGGTAGAGTCGCCTGAACAGGTTATACACGCCAGCGATCGCCTTCAGCAAACTGACTTATCCGTGACGCCTCAAACCCAATCTACTTGCTGCTACGCTTTGCAAGACAAAGTTTGGGTGAAAGATCCAGACGGTGCTGACTGGGAAGTCTATGCTGTTTTGGAGGATTCTGCAACCTTTGGCATATCTCAGAAAACTGCATCGCCAGTTTGTTGCTCGTAGCTTGCTGATTGTGTGGTTTGGAGCGCATCTTCGCACAAAATTGCTGCCACACAAATAAGCTTCAAACCACTGCCCCGACTAATAACCCAAGCCGGGTCTTGTCCTCTTTGCATATTCTCACTTTCTTCGACACCCCTTTGTAGGGCAACTTCTTTTAATGAAACAGAAAAATGTGTTGTAATTCTGCTTACAAAAACTGTCCTCGTTCTCTTCATCGCAACTACTATTGCCGTTATTCTTGGAAATGGTCAGCGTCTCTACCTCGCTTCGTAATCCATCAAGTCAGGAGATTATTCGCATTTCAGTGTATAACCTACCCCTCGAACCGTATGGATGAGTTCATATCCTAATTGATCGGCTTTGAGCTTATTCCGTAGGCGAGACACATGGACATCAACTACTCGCGAGTCAACGATGCTCCCAGTACTATATCCCCACACTTTCTCTAACAGCTCTTGACGAGAAACTACTGCTCCTGGGGTACTAGCCAATAGTTCTAACAGACTAAATTCCATGTGGGTTAGTATGATACGTTCTTGTCCTCTGAATACCTTCCGCTTGTTGGTGTCAATCCGGAGTGAACCGATGTTTATCACTCCGGTCACTCGATAATTAAAAGGTTTTAGAGAACCCATTCGGCGTATGATGCATCGCACTCGAGATTCTAGTTCCTTAGGTGAAAAGGGCTTGACCATGTAATCATCCGCACCCATTTCTAAGCCGGTAATCCGATCTCTTACCTCAGAAAGTGCCGTCAGCATAATGATCGGAACTCTCGAGGTCTTGCGGATGGCCCGACAGACACCATATCCATCCAGCCTGGGCATCATCACATCCAGAACAATCAAATCAGGGTGTTGACGATCAAAGATTTCTAGTGCTTCTACACCATCAGCAGCAGTGAAGACCTGATAGCCCATCATGGATAGTCTAGTGTCTAAAATTCGTCGAATCGGCCCTTCATCATCAACTACCAAGATAGAATGCTGCTCATTGCTCTGATTATTCATGAATTCAGGCATCTTTGGCTACGCTTTAGTTCAACGTAGCATTTATACCTAAGCAATAATGCT
Organism: Acaryochloris sp. CCMEE 5410; assembly: GCF_000238775.2. Lineage (NCBI taxonomy): Bacteria > Bacillati > Cyanobacteriota > Cyanophyceae > Acaryochloridales > Acaryochloridaceae > Acaryochloris > Acaryochloris sp. CCMEE 5410. The sequence continues at coordinate 28,915 of NZ_AFEJ02000005.1, forward strand.
TAAGACGCTTGATAGAAATGATTCTTATGATTGGTCAATTTATGCGAAAGCATGACTCTTGCATCAACTACCCCTAATCCACCCCACTCTCACCTTCACCTCTGGCTTGAATCACCCTAAATTGTTGGGAGGGAATCAATCTTATTGGTTGGTCAGATTCTTAGGCTGGCTGAATGCTACTCCTGGAAACCACTCCTCCCAATGCTGAGGTGCAAGCTCTCGTACTTGCTCCAGTACCTCTTTAGCAGCCAGACTCTTAGCCAATTTTTTCTTCTTCGCCACCCCGCTACCTTCCAGCCGTTCACCCAGAACATCCAGCTCACATTTACAGATAAACCAATCATCTGAGCTGCCCATTTCATACTCTGGATTCTCCCATCTCAATGTCTGGCAAACATCTAACAACATCCCAACAAAATTCTGACCACCACTGAGTGGTTTCATCAAAGCAGTCTGCATCGCTTTGGATAGGGAGGCTGCACTGTTGTTGCTAGGAGCTGAAGCTTTAGACGATAATTGATCCTCTGGTAACGGAGGCTGTACACGCGCTTCTGGAGTGACCAAGCTGTTCTGGAGATAGGCTTCTAACCACATCAAACATGCGTGATGACGAGCGGGTTGTTTGCGGGAATGAGTGGCGGGACGAATCGTCGTTATAGAGTCTCCTGATATGTTCACCTCTAACCAAACATGGAATGGTGGTTTATTCTCCGCTTCCAGATATTTAAATGCTTCCCAGTTCCCTTCTCGATTGGAGGCAATGGTGATCACACTCGCCGCATCATGGATATGGCCAGACAGATACTGAATCACTTGCTGATGTAGCTCAAGTTCTTTGGACTGAAAGAGCAATAGGTAGAGATCCTGTACGGCTAATTGCTCAGCGTCTAACCGGTTCACAAGTTCACTGCGAAGGTGATCAACCCCCTGAGACTCAACCGCATATTTCAGGAGTCGTGTGAATTCTTTCCCAGAGAGATTTGCTAAGTCTTCGGGGGTCTGAAGTTGCTCCTGGTAGACCTTTTGATGGGCTGCTTTGAAGAACTCCGAGGCCTGCTCTTTATGCTCATCCTTGACTTGGGCAATATGCTGTCCCAATTCTGCCAGTTCAGACTGGGTATAGGGTAGGTCTTGCTGCTTGAGGCGGGCTTTGACAATCCGATGGTTGATCAGGTCTGCAACTCTGCGAATCGGACTGGTGAAGTGGCAATAGGCGGGAAGGTTCAGGGCAAAGTGCCCTATCAAGACGGGGCTATACACGGCCCGGTTCATCCAACTGTGCAACCGCTGTCGAATGGCAGCATTAGACCCCAGCGTCAACAACGTCTGGTACATCGTTTCCCGATCTGGGGCAATGGCTCTGGCGGTATGATTCCGATACAGCGCTGGGATATCCTGATCGGCCAGCCATTGAGCGACGGCGAGGTTCGCCAGGATCATAAATTCTTGAATAAGGATATGACTGGGATGAAGTTTGCCTTGGATAAGGCTACCTTCTTCCGTGAGCCACTGACCTTGAGCCGTCTGGGTCGCGCCAATTGAACCGGATGTCAGCCGATTTCGGTATAGATGGGAGGCCCATAGATGGGCCATTTCCAGTGTGTTTTGAAAAGGAGTGGATGATTTAGGCTGAGAAGCTTCGGCATAGGTAAAGCGTTTTTGACTCACCAGCCAGGACTCAAAGAGTTTGACGTCAACCATCTGGGCGTTCGGGTCGAGGGTAACCTGAACGGTAACGGTGGGTCGGGCTTTGCCTTCCAGCAGGCTCAGCTTATCTTCGGACAAGGGTCTGGGCAGCATGGGTGCATTCCCATTGCTGAAATAGCGCGTGACTGTGCGAGAGAGGGCCACTTTGTCCAATATTGAGCCCATCTCCACCAGTTCGGAGACATCAGCAATATGCACAGAGAGGACTGCCCCTGATTCAGTCGCTTCTATCCAGATAGCGTCATCTAGGTCCCGTGAAGTAGGACCATCGATGGTGATGCCTTTGACCTGGGGACGATTCCAGAGTTCATCCGCGAGGACGAGCTGCTTGGCTACTCTGAAAACGTCAGGTGAGAAGCGGGTCTTATTCTTGGGTGTTTCTTCAGGCTTTGCTATAGAAGAGTCTTGTCGGGGAGAAGAAGGCCGCTCTTTTGGAGGTTGCGACTCCTGATTTGTGGGTGGTGGGGGTTTTAGCGTTGTGCGTTGCTGTTGTGAGGCTTTCTGTTTGGCCTGTTTCTGAGATGGCCTGAGTGCGGCTTGCCGTTGATCTATCTTGGATGCTTGGGCCTGGCCTGTGCCTAACTGAGCCTCAAGTTTTGCAATCGTACTTTTGAGTAGCTTGGCAGCAATTGGGTTGCTGCAGTCGTGGAGCTGCGCTCGGAGCTGGTTTAGCTTCTCAGAAGTAGCAGTAGGCATAGGGAGCTAACTGGGACAAACTTTCGGTCATTCTAATGCAGAGCGGTGGGCTTTGTCCGTTGATGATGAGAAGTCAATCTGTTAGGACAGTTCACGAGTATAAGTGGCTTCAAAGGCCACTTCCTGACGGTCTACTTCAGCCTGCCATTGCTCCACTTCAGATGCCAAACGGGACAGGTCTTTCTCCGGGAGTTGACCAAGTTTTTCCTGTCGCCATAATTCATGCTGAGCATGCCGGTAAAATAGACGAGCGACGAACAAGTCGAGCTGATCCTGGAATCCAAATCGATGGTGCCAGTTTCTGCTCGCTTCATTCGCCAGGAAATATCGACTCTCTAGCTGGGTAAATGGAGTGCTAACGAGCTGGTTGAGTATTGTCGCCATTAGGCTGGTTGCGACACCTCGGCGTTGCCAAGATGGGGAGACGCCTAACAACCGAAGATAGGGATACCGTTCAGGCTGCTCAATTATGAGAGCTATGCCAATGAGTTCCCCCTCAGGTGAAATGGCAACGCATGACACTTTTGAGGGTTCACCTTTGACTGCGGCAAAATAGTTGTCAATACAGCTTTGGGCTGATTCTTGAATATCCCGCTCTTCATAATTGCAATATTCAACGGAGTCGTGAAAGATCTCAAAGAATAGATGCTTGAGCTCAAGTACATCCGTTGACACAACAGGTCGGATCTTGAAGGACTGCGGGGTATCGTTTCGGGGGGCAACCTCGATGACGGTCAGAACAGATTGCTGTCTGGGCGTGAGGTAAGCCATCCCATTGAAATATTCATGCTTCCAGCCCAACCGCCAAGGCATGAGTTCATACTCTTCCCAGGACATGACGATGGGTTCACTCTTCACTCCACCTCCAAGGAATTCTCCACGAGAAAGCGTCCTGCTTCTAATGCCACTCGGCTATTCACGTAGAATTCTCCATCAGTGTGAACCTGTCTTTCTGGGGTAATGACCCAGCACTGATAGCCCCACTCTAAATCAAGTGAGACTCCGACGAGCCAGCCACCAGAGAATCCTAACAGTTCAGCAAGTGTATCTGTTGCCATTACAACCTCACCATGTGGAGGTAAAACATGAACAAAAGTATCTTATTGACACCATTTTAGTACAAGATTACTATATTGGTCTAGCGTCCCCCAATTCACACCTTTGGAGATTCACTCATGAGTGCCAAAAATGAAATGACTGAGAAGCAAAAGGCCCTCGACTTGGTGATGAAAAACGTTGAAAAGACGTTTGGCAAAGGGGCCATCATGCGATTGGGTGATGCCACTCGGATGCAGATCGAGACCATCTCTAGTGGGGCATTGACTCTAGACTTAGCGCTAGGAGGTGGTCTTCCTAGAGGACGCGTCATTGAAATCTATGGACCTGAGAGTTCGGGGAAAACCACCGTAGCCCTGCATGCGATTTCTCAGATCCAAAAGACCGGTGGAGTCGCTGCCTTTGTTGACGCTGAACATGCCCTTGATCCAGTTTATGCAGCAGCACTGGGTGTGGATATATCAGAGCTGCTTGTAAGCCAGCCTGATTCAGGGGAAATGGCTTTAGAAATCGTGGATCAACTCGTTCGTTCAAGTGCGGTGGATCTCGTCGTGGTCGATTCCGTTGCTGCTCTTACTCCCAGAGCTGAGATTGAGGGAGATATGGGAGATTCCCATATGGGGTTGCAAGCTCGGTTGATGAGTCAAGCGCTGCGTAAGATTACAAGCAATATTGCCAAGTCAGGTAGCACCGTCATTTTCCTGAACCAACTGCGACAGAAGATTGGGGTCACCTATGGCAGTCCAGAGGTGACCACGGGAGGTAATGCCCTCAAGTTCTATGCCTCCGTTCGCTTGGATATTCGTCGAATTCAGACCCTGAAGAAAGGCACCGATATGTATGGCATCCGCGCTAAGGTCAAGGTTGCCAAGAATAAGGTTGCACCTCCGTTTCGGATTGCAGAGTTTGACATCCTGTTTGGCCAGGGGATCTCAACCATGGGTTGTCTGGTCGATATGGCGGAGGAAACAGATATCATTGTCCGCAAAGGAGCTTGGTATAGCTATGACGGTAGCAATATAGGCCAGGGTCGGGAGAATACCATTCAATACTTTCTGGATAACCCAGAGTTCGCCCAAAATGTAGAACAACAAGTACGCCAGAAGCTGGAGTTAGGCTCCAAAGTTTCTGCAAATTCCATCACGACCGTTGAGATAGAACCGGCTGATACAGAGGAAGTTGATGCATCTTAAGAACATCGACCTTTCAGGAGTATATTGCTGTAAAGAAGCCAAGCATCAAGCCTTAAGGTAGCTACCCATGCCCAGTAGTTCTGCTCATCCAGGGTCTCCCCCCATTGAACAACTACAAGGGGTTGTGGAGCGATTGACCTTCCATTCTGATGAGTCGGGCTATACCGTTGCCCGCCTCAAAGCACCACGGACCCGTGAATTGATTACCATCGTGGGCAGCTTCGCCAATATCCAAGCAGGCCAAACACTTCAACTACAGGGGATATGGCGAGACCATCCTAAGTACGGTCCTCAATTCCAGGTCAAACAGTATAAGGAAACAAAGCCAGCGACTCTCACGGGCATTGAGAAATACCTCGGCAGTGGCTTAATCAAGGGCGTGGGTCCCGTGACGGCAAAACGCATCGTAGCTCACTTTGGGCTAGATACCCTCGATATTATTGAAACCCATATTGAACGATTGATTGAAGTTCCTGGCATCGCCAAAAAGCGCGTCAAACTGATTCAGACCGCCTGGGATAGCCAGAAGGCAATCAAAGAAGTCATGGTCTTTCTCCAAGGGCATGGCGTATCCACCACTTATGCCGTCAAGATCTTCAAGCAGTATGGGGATGAGTCCATTGAAACCGTCACCCATAACCCCTATCGACTGGCAACAGATGTCTATGGCATTGGATTTGTGACCGCAGATGAGATTGCTCGCAGTCTGGGCATCTCACCTCATTCTGAATACCGCTATCGAAGTGGTCTACTACATGTCTTGAGTGAATCCGCAGAAGAAGGGCATTGTTATTTACCTCAACCAGAATTGATTGATCTAGCGGTGAAGAGATTAGCTCTCCCTGACTATCAGCCCAAACCCGATCAAGTGGAGTACCTGATCCATGCCATGATCTCTGATGCTGAGCTAATCGTCGAACGGTTAGCCCATGAGGGCTCGACGAAACTGCTTTGCTACGCACCTCCCTTCTTTCAAGCAGAATTTCACTTGTCTCGACGAGTCCTCCAGCTGCTGGCCAGCTCTCTAGTTGTCGATAATGAACGGGTAAGGGCTTGGTTAGACCGCTTCATGGCTCAAACAGATGTGAGTCTCTCAAAACAGCAGCAGCAAGCCGTGGAAATGGCAGCGAGTCAGCGTGTTGTGATCCTTACGGGTGGACCCGGAACGGGGAAGACTTTTACCACCCGCACAATCGTAGCGCTCTGGAAAGCAATGGGGAAAGACATCGTATTAGCATCCCCGACAGGTCGAGCCGCGCAACGCCTCAGTGAAGTGACGGGTCATGAAGCAAAAACGATTCATCGCCTCTTGGAATTTGACCCCAAGACAATGAAGTTTCAACGGAACTCAGATAACCCGATCCCCGCTGACGCAGTGGTGATTGATGAAGCCTCCATGCTGGATCTGTTCTTAGCCAATTCCCTGATCAAGGCTATTGATACCAACACTCAACTCTTGCTCGTGGGGGATACAGACCAGTTACCCAGTGTGGGACCAGGAAATATCCTATTAGATCTGATAACCTCTGGGAGAATTCCCATTATTGAACTAACGGAGGTCTTTCGTCAGGCCCAAGCCAGTCACATCATCCGTAACGCCCATCGCATTAATCAAGGCCAGTTTCCCAACTTGGAATCCGTAAGTCCTTCGCCCAAAACAGATTGTCTCTGGTTAGGTGCCCCCGAACCTGAGAACGGTGTGCAAGCGATCCAGGAACTGATCAACGATCTTCTCCCTGAACTTGGGTTCCAGCCAGCACGAGATGTGCAAGTCCTATGCCCCATGACGAGGGGCGAAGTCGGTACTCGTAAACTCAATCAAGTGTTGCAAGCTTTGATTAATCCTCCTTGCCCCGATAAGCCTGAGTTGACGAGAGGAGGTCTGATACTCAGGGTGGGAGATCGTGTTCTGCAGCAGGTCAATGATTACAACCGAGAAGTATTCAACGGCGATATGGGAGTGATCGAGGATATCAATGTAGAAGAGATTGCCGTGACGGTTCAGTATGCGGAGCGGTCAGTCTCCTACGATTTGGCTGACTTGAATGAAATTGGTTTAGCCTGGGCCGTCACGATCCATAAGAGCCAGGGGTCGGAATATCCCGTCGTCATTCTGCCCCTGTACATGCAGCATTACATTATGCTCAGCCGTAACTTGCTCTATACCGGACTGACACGGGCGAAGAAACTGGCGATTCTCGTAGGCCCCAAGAATGCCATCAGCATGGCCGTCAGGCAGATCAAAGATAGGCAACGATACACCTTGCTTGAGCGGCGTTTGGGAGGTGTTCCCAAGGCCAACGAATCACTAGCTTCCGCAATTCTTTAACGGATCATTAACACAGTCATCGATACTCTGGGTTGTTTAACTAACTCATGAAATCCCCATATTGTTGAGTTACTTTGCAGAGATGATGGTTCTTTAAGAACGAGCGTAAAGCTTTGGTTGAATATGGGCAGACTTTAGGTATAGAAAGCTTCTCAGTCATTTTTTAGCAGTAACCTCACACTCTAAATTTAGTGTGTTAAGGTTGCCCATTCATACATCCATGTCATCTAGTGCCACTTCTCCTCGGGACTTCTCCTCTAGATCAACCTCCACCCTCTTTTTAAGGGGGATAGGCAATGCTACCTTGACCACCATATTGACCCTGACCCTCCTAGGAAGTGCTGGCTTAGCAGGAGGACTGATGGGGGTAGCGATTAGTTATCGTGATCTGCCTGATGTGACTTCATTAGCTAGCTTTTCACCCAACGAAACAACCTATATCTATGACATCAACGGCAAGTTACTCACGGGCTTGCATGAGGAAGAGAATCGCCAGGTCGTCCCTCTAGCTAAAATCTCGCCCCACCTAAAACTATCTGTACTCGCCATTGAAGATAGCAACTTTTATCAGCATGACGGCATTAATCCGGTCGGTATTCTACGGGCAGCCATCACCAATTACCAGGCAGGCCAAACGGTGCAAGGGGCTTCAACCCTGAGTATGCAGCTGGCTAAAAACCTCTATTTGACCCCAGAAAGAGCTTTTAGCCGCAAACTCGCAGAAGCAGTGCTAGCCCTGAGAATTGATCAATTACTCAGTAAAGATGAAATCCTACAGTTGTACCTCAACCAGGTGTATTGGGGCCATAACACCTATGGGGTAGAAACGGCTGCCCGGAGCTATTTCAATAAGTCTGCTGAAGATCTGACCTTAGCTGAATCCGCCATGATGGCTGGGATTATCAAAGCACCAGAAGGGTATAGTCCATTTGTGGATTTAGACCTGGCCAAAGAACAACAGAACATCGTTCTCGGACGTTTGGAGGAGCTGAAATGGATTACACCCGCTGAAGCTGAAGCGGCTCGGGCTGAGAAAATCACTCTAGGAGAAATTACCTCCTATCAACGGAGCCAAGCTCCTGATGTTACCAATACCGTCATTCAAGAATTAACGGAAAGATTTGGTCGAGAGGCATTGGTTAGAGGGGGATTCCGAGTTCAAACGACCCTCGACTGGAAAATGCAGAAAATCGCTGAGGAGACCGTTCGCAGGAATCATCAACACTATGCCTATGCCGCAGACCAAATGGCATTAGTCGCGGTTGATCCAAGAACGCACTTCATCAAGGCTATTGTCGGTGGAGTGGACAATAAAAAGAGTGAATTTAATCGAGCGACTCAGGCGTATCGACAACCTGGCTCGGCCTTTAAACCCTTGGTGTATTACACAGCCTTTGCAACAGGGAAGTACACCCCAGACTCTATGGTTAAAGACTCTCCCGTGAGCTTCAATGATGGTGGGCTCCAGCGATATAAGCCTCAAAACTACGACCGCAGCTTTCAGGGCTCGATGTCCATTCGTCAAGCGCTCGCGCAATCGCGCAATGTGCCTGCCATTGTCATGGGGCAAAAAGTAGGCATCAAGAATGTGATAGATGTCAGTCGCAAATTAGGGATTACCAGCCCGATCCCCAATGTGATTTCACTTCCCTTAGGGGCAGTAGACTTAACACCCGTAGAGATGGCTTCAGCCTATGCCACCTTTGCCAATAATGGCTGGCAGTCCAAAACAACAGCCATTTTGCAAGTCACAGATCCTACGGGTAAAGTGTTGATTAACAATACCCCACAACCCAAGTTGGTGCTCAATCCTTGGGCTGCTGCTGCCGTGAACAGTACGTTGCAAACCGTCGTGCAATCAGGGACGGGGGTAGCAGCCCAGATTGGTCGCCCCGCAGCTGGAAAGACGGGGACCACTTCTTCCGAGCGGGATGTTTGGTTTGTGGGCTATGTGCCTCAACTTTCAGTGGCCGTGTGGGCTGGCAATGACAATTACTCCCGGATTGGGTCTGGGGCAACGGGTGGAGGATGGATGGCCCCTGTGTGGCGAGAGTTTATGAGTGAGGCGTTAAAAGATACACCTGTTCAGTATTTTGAGCCACCTTCCAAGTTCCCCAAACCCCAGGGTTAAGTACTACGGGAAAAATTTCTAAACGCCCCAGAAATCCCAAATTAGCCCATTAATGATTAGATACAAAGGAAGTTAATTCTGGGAATGCTATAGGTTAGCTTTCTTACCTTTGCTAAAACTACACTAATCTACGACAAACTATGGCTGCTGACAACAAATACTCCACAGTACTACTTGAGCTAAAGACTCACTACCAGGAGACACTCGCTGAACTTGAAGCTCAAACGATTCAACTCAAGACTAAAATCACCTCTCTAGATACGTTGATTGAAGATCCATTGTTAGGCTCTGATATCCTTTCAATCCTTCAAGGTGAAGCAAACTCAATAGAATCAGAAGCACCAGGCTCAACAGTTGCCAACACAGTAGAACCTAAAGCCAAGTCTAAGAAAACTACTCAAAAAGCTGCTTCAAAGAAGAAGTCTGCAACTCCTAAGAAGCCAGTTTCAACTGCAAAGACAAAGGGGACAGTAAAACCGGAAGTTGAAGCTACAGCTACCCCAAAGAAAGCTGCACAAAAGGCGTCACCCTCATCCGGGAAAAGAAAATCTCCAACATCCAAAAAATCAGCCTCTGCACCAAAATCGACACAAAAGGTAGAGCCTAAAGCTGAAGCTACTTCCCCTCAAGTTGCTCAAAAAGCTTCATCCAAAAAATCCTCAACCTCTAAGAACATAGCTTCTCAGAACAAGGCCAAGAAAACTAAGAGACAAGGAAGACGTTCTTCATCCACTGTTCTGAAGATGAACAAACCCTATGACAAGATGACCAAGATTGATGCAATCTCAAAGATTATGCAGGAAAATCCTGGGAAAGTCATGCACACTGATGATTTGAGCTTGATATTGTTTGGTAAATTGACCCCAGAGCAAAATAAAGCTGAACGAGCAAGAATGAAAACCTTGATGTATCGAGGTGTTGATCAGAATCGTTGGCTCAAAGTACCCAAAAAGCAGATGCGCTATGTCTTTGAATCGAGTAGAAATGTTGGGCCAACAGAATCTGGTTCATCTAAGAATCAAAAGTCTCAAAAGAAGACTTGAGACGTTTCAGAGTATCATCATTCCTGATCTCAAGTAGATGCCATCATTCTTGAGATCAGGAATGATGGTGGAGCAAATAGAAAAACGCCTCTACCAATCTCCATTCGCTCTCCTGATAGCGCAAAAGTACTACCAGCTAAGTAGTCTGTTAGCCTCTGAGCCAGCTTATTTTCCAAAGCCGCCAAATTCACTAGAAGCATATCATCCGTTTTCATCGCGTTGATTGCTTCTTGAGCATCTTCAAATGACTGGGGGTGAAACACACGGATCATATGGGGTGAAATTGCTTGCAAGGGAAGAAGATTGTTCATAAACCAGTGCTCCTCTGCGACCAAGTCCAGGCACATTCTCAACGTTTCGTGAATACTCCAGGCAGTCTGTTCATACATGCTCAAGCCTAGGATCGTATCTCATCGGTTACTCCCAATGACACTAGAAGGAGCCAATAGTTCCGCAGCTACCGCATCAACCCTAGATCAATTCGCTGCATCAGTTCCTGAGCAAGAGGGACAAAAATTTCCTGTCGCTGTTTGGCTTTTGGATCAAATCCGGTATCAGCTAGCTCGTAGTCAATTTGAGCTTGATTTCCACGATGAGGTTTGACGACAATTCGACCCAGTTTCCCTAACTTCTGATGCGTGAAGTTGTAGATAAAAACCTGTCCTTGTTGTTCGGAGCGAATCTTGACTCCAGAGGGCAATTTGATTGAGGTCTGTTCCACTTCTTGGACCTCTATAAGATCCATATCTTCTGCTGCAGTTGCATGAAATAACTGAGCTGTCGGGAACACCACCATGACCACCACTGCTTCGTAACTGGGGTCATACTCATCAACTTGTTGAGCAACTTTGCGCTTAAAGGAGACGGCAGTCATCCACAATGCTGGGATTATACTCTGCTGCTGTACATAAAAGAATTTCTTAGAACTGGCACTCTCTAACCCCAGAACGATTCCCTTCCCTCCCACTTCGTATAGTGTGATCGCAACTTGGCGAGCTGCCTCTCCAAACTTCTCTATAAGGGGAAGGCTAGGGTCGGTGATCCGCTCCATCTGCTCATCAATCAAATGGTTGATAGGGTCTGAGATCGGCCCCTGGTTATCTTTAGAAGGTTGAGAAGGCATGGATAATGCTGTCAGAGAGAACGATTACCAGAATTACTACTGACAGTAGCACCAGACGGAACTTCAACCCATAACTTTCAGATGCGCAATAATGAGATCTCTGGGCACAAGATCAAGAGTTTTTAACAATCACAGTAGATCTTAGACCGCTTGGTCATCAGCCCAGAGAAGGGAGAAAAATGGTTTTGTACTGAGTCGGAAGCAATCTCCAACGGTTGGCGCAAAGCACCAAGGTAACTTCACCCCCAAATCTCCTTCACCCGCTCCCGCTCCAACCACACTCCGACCATCTCCCCGATCCGCTCCATCGTCTCCGGTGGCCTCAGCTCAATCACTTCCCCAATCTCAAAGTTCTCCTCAATCTCAACCGCGCACTCCCAGCAAAATTCCGGTGTAGCAAACGATTCCCTCACGAAAGGCTTCCCCGTTCCCGCCACCGTAATCCAGTACTGCCCCGATCCATTCTTGGCTACAGCCAGATACTCCAGCTCCCCTCTCTTACTGACTTGCTCAACTAGATTCTTTTGCCCCAACTCCAGATTCCTGAATCGCCTCTCCAGCTCTGCCGAAATCCTAGGGGTTCTCGGCTGACTAGCCTGGGCAGCTTCTGAGGATTTAGTCTTAGGAGTGTACTCAGGTTTGGCTGATCGGGGAGTTCGCCTAACACTCCGACGTATTCCTCCCAGCTCCCTGTGTCTTGGTTCTTGCTCGGCTGATCGGGTTCCCTCTGGTGCTCTTTTTGGGAAGGTTGTTTTACTTAAGAGCTTGGGTGTGGAAGGAGCGGGCTTGGGTTGGCCTGGGGTGGTTTGAGGGATGGGCTTAGGGTTAAGGCTGATGATTGGGGAAGTCATGGGGGGGAGTCCTCTACACAAAGCCAGTTTATCGACTAGGCTCACTGATTGGAGAGGGATTGTTGTAAAAGCTTACGGGTGAGATCTCATCGTGATCAGCATGGGTGTAGTTAGCGCTATTCCCGCTAAGATCTAGCTCTGTCTCTGGTCAAGGCTGAAGGACAAGAGCGAGTTGCAGTAGATATTCCTTTTGATTTATCTTAAGCTTCAGACAACAACTTCATCATGAGCCACATGAAGAAGAAACAGCTCATTACTAAGAGCCAGTTGATTCAAGATCTCAAGAAATTAGGAGTCTGCAAGAAGCAGACGATCATGCTTCATTCCTCTGTTCGGAATATTGGATGGGTTGTGGGTGGACCAGATGTTGTGCTGGCAGCTATTCTGTCACTCCTAACAGACTCTGGCACTTTAATGATGATGGCAAGCTGGGAAGATAATCCCTACGATTTGTCCCGATGGCCCAAACACAGGCAAGAAGCCTATCTGTGCGAATGCCCAGCCTATGATCCGTCTCGGTCTCGTGCCGATTGGAGAGAAATGGGAATTCTCACCGAATATCTTCGGACTTGGCCAGGTGCGCATAGGAGCCGTCATCCGTTCTCATACGTCGCGGTGGGTGAACTTGCCCAATGGATCACAGCCGAACAGCCTTGGCAATATCGGGATGGTCCGGGTTCACCGCTAGCAAAACTCTGTGAGGTGAGTGGCTCTGTGCTTCTGCTGGGTTCACCTATTGGTGACGTCACCCTGCTCCACCATGCTGAGCATTTGGCTGATGTGCCTAATAAGTGGATTGATCGCTACCGAATGCCCATACTCCAGAATGGTCAACGGGTGTGGATGGACTTTGAAGAATTTGATACGACTAATGGGATTGTGGACTGGCCAGACAATTACTTCGAGACTATCGTCAAAGATTATTTGGCAACCCACCCTGCTCAGACAGGAAAGGTCGGCGGGGCAAAATCGTACCTATTGGATGCTCAGTCTCTAACTCAATTTGGGGTTCAGTGGATGGAAGAGAACTTCAATTAAGCCCCTCAACATTTTGTTCACAGTACCGATTGAAATGTTGAAGAATGATTTTATGATAATGCTTAAATCCTATATCGTTGACCTATCGTCAGCTTGCTTTTGCTGTATCCAAAGTTTAGGTTGTAATGAGCTGGTCTTACCATTACAAGATCGAGGTGGCCCCATTTGTATCATTGAATGACCTAGCCGCTGAAACTTCCTCAGCCGCTCAGCGTGTTCAGCTATGCCCTCTTCATTAGACTTTGCCTGAATAGACTGAGGCTCCTCTGATGACTGAACTTCAGAAGGTCGAGGAACAAGAGTATGGGAAGACTTCGAAGCTCGCTTTTTATGAGCGTATTGATGAGTTCTCATTACAAGCTTCCTAATTTCAGTAGGTTACTTGTATTCTCTCTTTGTTCTATTTTTGTTTTAGCTACTGTTATTAACCTAAATCCGTCAGTTCAGAAACTCTACCCCAACCCGCCCCAACAACTCCTCCGCAGCCTTCACCTTCGCTTCCTTCTTCGACCGCCCTTCACCAACACCCCGCAATCCCATCGCCAGCACTGAACAGCGAAATCCTTCCGGTATTACCTCAAACTCATATCTGGGCATAGAGATTTGCTGACGCTGGCATAACTCCTGTAAGGCTCCAATCGGATTCTCCACCACATCACCAGACAAGCTCACGGATTCCTCTTGGTCTTCCTCCTGGTCCTCGGCTTGCTCCTGGTCTAGGTGTAGGACTCTCGCTTGATGTTCTGCTCTGCGAATGGCTCGGTTTCGGGCGCTATCAAGGAGCTTGATCAGTGCGTCTTCTGGATCTTCGTTAGGGTATCGGTAGGCAAGAATCCAAGTTGTTCGGGAGTGAGGTCGATGGTCAGGCTGGAGGTTCGTTGGGGGGTTGACATCCAATAGTGCATTTAAGTGGATTTGGATAGAATAGTCTAGAACAGTGCATCGATGCTCATGCAAACCACCACTCTCTATGATCAAGACTTCTACGCTTGGACTCAGCGTCAAATAGACCTGTTGAAAACTCAGCAATGGGAGCAAGTGGATGTCGATAACTTGATCGAGGAGATTGATTCGTTGGGTAAGCAGGAACGGCGTGAGCTTTGCAACCGATTAGGTATACTGCTTGGACATCTCCTTAAATGGCACTATCAACCAGAGGCTCGATCTAAGAGTTGGTTTTATACGATCAAAGAGCAGAGGATTAGAATTATCCGCCACTTAAAAGATAACCCGAGCCTCAAACCCTACCTGGATGAGGCGATCATCATTGGTTATGAGGATGGGCTACTACTATTTGGCAAAGAAACCCCCCTTGATCCTAAGCAGCTCCCCCAAGCCTGCCCTTTTTCTAAAGCCCAAATCTTTGAGGAGCCTGTGGAATTGGAGCTGTAACCGAAGGTCTTTAGCTGGATTGCCATCAAGATTTTAGCCATCGACGAAAGAGCTTCATTAGTTGTGGCATCACAACATAGGTTAGTAACAATGCGACTAACCCTGTTGTAATCAACTGACTGAGTAGCAGGGGTAACTTCGATAGGAGAGGAGCCATAATCCGCGTCAAAATGGCTAGAACAATAAATACTCCAAGCCAGGTTACTAGCACCATTTTGTATCGAGGGTGCGGAGACTTGTGTGGCTTTTGAGGCAGTATAAACCAAGTTTCTATTCCGCTAATCGCTTGAATATCTTCTGGTCTTGCTATTAAAGGCTGCAGATGCTCAATCCATTCACTTCGAGTATCCGATTCTAGCCAATCTTTGAAATTGCTTGAGCAGTCAAAGCGAAGCACTAACCTGGATTATTCATGACCCTATGGGATGCGAGTCTAAAGTGAGTGGCATTGGGTCACATAAACGTTGAGCAATTAAGCGAATCTCTTTTTCAAAGGGACAAAATGTTGCAAGCTCTACAAGGACCCGTCGAACAGACACTCTGACCCGAGCAGCCCCTTTAATCAGGGCACATCGTAGACGTTCCACTTGAGCCGTCGCTAACTCCGTTCCCTGGGCAGCCTGTCGTAACGTAATCATCAGCAAATACGCAGCCTGTGCTAACAGGAGACGAAATTGATTTGCCGTGAAACGGTGGCAACTGAGTCGGTCTGCTTGAATGCCCCGCTTGAGTTCTTTAATGGGATGCTCACTATCTCCACCACGCTGAACATAGAACGTGTCGTAGAGCTGCTGTGGACTGAGCATCATATTGGTCAGGACAAACCGAGGATTGGCCCCTTTTGGGAGATACTCAGCCTTCATCACCAGACGTCGAGGATAGTCCCAGGTCGCAGCAGCATAGTAAACATCGTCAAATATTCGGGCCTTTTGTTGGGTTCGACAATACTGGAGTCGGGCCTGCTCTAGTAAATTAGAGATTTTTCGCTTCAGCACAGCATTCGAGCTAAAGCCAATGGCATAGTGAATGCCAGAACGCTCACAAACCGTCAGTATTTCTGGAAGAGCAAATCCAGCATCAGCACGCAGCACAAGAGTCACATTAGGCCAAGCCCGTTTGAGACGCCAAAACAGCCAACGCAGAATCCCAGCTACGGCTTTACCGGGATGAGAGTTGCCTCGACGCAATTGGCATACCAAGGGAAAGCCACTCTGAGCTTCATTGATTAACACAGGAAAATACATATGCTGGCCATAATAGCCATGAAACGCACTCCCTTCCTGGTCACCATGAGTCGGGTCATCCCAACCATCAATGTCTAAAACGATAGTCGATGGGGGGTGAGGATAGCTGGCAATGAACCTGTCAATAAATTGACGACGCATTGCTGCAGTCTGGTCAGTTGTGACCTGATTTTCTAGACGACTGATAGTCGGTTGACTCGCCAGTAAGTTCGACTCAGGAATAGGCAAGTGCTCGCAGGCGATTTTGAAGATGGGGTCATGGCGTAAACTATCGCTATCATTGGCATCCTCGTAGCCTCCGATGAGTTGGTAAACCCGTTGAGCCACTAACTGAGGCAAGGGGTGGGTGAGTTTGTCAGGATCTCGCCATTCTTCAATACAGTCTGCGATATCTTGGCAAATGTGGATTCGTGACTCGGCTTGAGCAGCGAGTAAAATGCCAACATCTGAACTCAAGTCAAGGTCTGAAAATTGAACACATAACGGATGTTCTTGATAGAAGTCAAGGGTTACATCACTGTCACACGGTGTCATGGCACAATAAAGCTATAAATTTCTTGGAGAGCTTGAGTCTACTATGGTTCAAGCTCTTTTCTCTATGACACTCAAATACCTCGTGAATAATCCAGGCTAGTTCTTCTTGAATTGGAGAACGACGCACCAAGATTTATATGTGACTAATATAGAAAAAGATAGCCACTTTTCTGGTGGTCTGACTTACTCTTGCAATTCCCAGCCCCAGGTTTGGCTGGGTTTTTCATAACTAACAAAAACTCCCCAGCATAAGACCATACAGGGGAGTTTGTTGCATCAGCACTTCAATGGACTAAGCAACCTTGGTCAAATGAATATGCTTGCGACCTACCGAGATTTCAAATTCATCTCCAGGCTCAAGTTCTAATTCTTGGGTATAAGTACGACCCACCAAAATATTGCCATTGGTCTGCACACTGACTTTATAACTGGCTTTGCGCCCACCATTGCCATTTCCGTTAGGAGGTTGGCTATCTAAATCGATGCCTTCCGCATCCAATAGAGCATTGAGAAACGCGATAGTTTTAATTCGTTCAGAGCCACCTTTGTCATTAGAAACGTATCCGCAAGCTTTCGCTTTTTCCTCACGAGTGTAATCACTCAGTTGTTTGACTTTTGCTACTAAGTCTTTTCCTGTTAAGGGTTTAGCTTGCTTTTTCTTTCTCGGCATGGGTTAAAAAATCTCTCTGGCAGCATCACTTGAACCACTAAATGATTACATAGAGTTTTTGGTTTGTGGTAAGCGGATAACCGACCCTATTAGTCAGGATGATATCGGATATCGAATTTTTACATAAGAAGCTTCAACTAAAATAGGATGAACGATTCTGTTAGTAACTCAGCTTTAAACATTCGATAATTCCTTGGTTTTAACCGTAGACCCAGAATTTTGCCCTTGAGTAGCATCCTGTTTGTAAAAGTCCAAGTCCAGAGCCGAACCAATGACCTGCCCGTTCGAAGATAGCTCATACCACTGACTTGTGAACAGATGCTGAGCAATCGTTGCATGAGACATCCCACACCGAGATATCCCCTCTGGCTTGTCCTTCAGAGGAATACCTTTGATAGGCTCTTGAGTGCTGGGCATTTGGAATATCTCCCCAGTTCAATCATCTGAACACATGCTAGCAACCCTACTCGGGCATCTTCAGATTTCCCATCAGTACGTCCATAGCCAGCTCCATGTCGCTTTTACCTAGAATGCTGTCGATGGTTTTACCCTTGATGTCGTCTGCAATGTTCAGAATGCCCGTGAGCGCTTGGTCAATTTTATCCACCTGCTGCTCAAGCCTGTTGATATCCTTCAACTGTTGAGGTGTGGGGCTTTCCTGTTTCCAGCGAGAGAACTGCTCCCGATAAACCCACAAGAATTCATGCTGCTCAGAGTAAACGTCAATGACCCTTTGAATGGTGGCATCATCCATCGTATGAGGTTTCTTCTGGGCTTCCAGCATATTGTTGTGCTGGCTTTGCACCTCCTCCAACATGCCATCGACCATCGGAATACACTCGTGCATCACCCTAATGGGTTGCCATTGTGGGGACTCAGATTGCTGTGACATGGTGATGATTTAATCAGAGGGTTGATGACAAATTATCAGATTTTGCGTTGTGTCAAACAGCTTGGTTTGTTAATTTTGTCCCCTTCAGTAAAGCAACCTGCCTAGCAAATCATTCACGGAAGTTTGCCATAGTTCAAAATCATCTGAATCCTTCCACAACTTTTTGAGTTCAGACTTTTCTGAAATGGCTTCGGCAACATATCTCGCTTGAGAAATCATTGTTGCGGGTGGGGCTGGCCGTCCTTCTACCCATACCTCTACCTCCTCTGGGCAATCGTCAGAGGGTTCTCCCATCCATGCAGCCACAACCTCCAACGCTGCAATGGCAACCGCACAATCAGGGGCTTCTGGGGACTCGTCTGCTTGGTCGATGACGGTGTTTAGAGCATCAATGATCGGATTGTCGTCATCTGAATCGGCCAGTTCAGCCATCCAGTCCAATGCGTCGTCATTCTCGAAGCTGCCTGGTCCCCATATGCTCATCGCTTATCCCCTGGTGAGTTCCAGGGACAATTTACCGTGAGGAAAGAGGATAAGCCAAGGGTGCAGGGGTTGGACAGTTATGGGGCAAGACAATAACGAATGATGATTTTTTCGGGCTAGGCACGAAAAACCCCAAAGATTTTAAATGCTGGTTTCACATCTAGAGGTCGCTTCGTCAATTAGGTTTAAAGTCGATTGAAAGGTCCACCGCATTCAAGATCGCTGCCAATGTCTCCAAAGTTGGATTGCCATTGCCTGATAACAATCGATGAAGATGTTGACGTGTGATGTCGGCTGCCGTAGCAATATCCTTGACATTGCCCTTGGCTTCGATCACATTCTTGAGTGCCAGCAAGAACGCCTCTGTATTGCCGTCCTCAAGGGTTTCGTCGAGAGCAATCTTCAGATATCTTGCGGCATAATCGGAATTCGAAAGTCTGATCAGTAGGTCATCTTGATAGCTTTTTACGGGCATCGTCTAAGCTCCTCCTTGTTCATCTTTGTAAGCAGCCCATAGCTTTTGTGCCGTTTTGATATCCTTGTTTTGCTGTTTTTTGGACCCTCCCAAGAGTAAGAGAATGATTTGCCCCTTCATCTTGCCAAAATAGAGTCGGTAGCCTGGACCGAAAAAGAATCGCAATTCATAGATCCCTGCTCCTACCTGCTTGTGATCCCCAAAATTTCCTAACCTCAGCCGATCTAGCCGAACATCAATTCTTGCTTGGGAGTTAGGATCAAGGTTATCAAACCATTCATCAAAAGGGCATTGACCAGCAACCGTGACATATTTTTGAATGTCCCACTGCTGTTGATTCATGCTACCTCCTATTTATGAGTGTCGCATAAATGTGACAGTAATGGACATCTTCAACTTTTAGGTCGCGAATGTATCCCTGATGCTACTACCTCTCAAAATTCCTCGATAGCCTGGTTAAGCGCTAGAGGCAGACCCCAGAAATTCCTAGGATAAGTCCAAGGATAGGGTTGTAGTTTCTGATTACTTTTCTTAGTACTTTCTAAGACGTTGGGTTTCCCCCTCGGCCTATTTCTCCATCTCTAGAAAGAAGATAGTCAACGGCACGTTTAAGTTGTTTTGCTTCTTCACGAGTCTCTAGCATGGCTTCAGATAACACACCCATTTGAGCTTGTAATCCCAGTTGCCCTTCCATGAGACGTTCAAAGGCAGATTGTTGCTTTTCCTGCACTTGGAGAACACTTTCAATGGAACGTTGCTGATTGTCTTGAATATTAACCAAGCGTTCAAGCATTTGTTCAATGCGATCCAGTCGATCCGGTTGGCTAGCAGTCATATTTGAACTCCCTCAACGTCATCAGGTTCCCAGTCAATTTCAACCAAGTCAGCAATTGTTTTCAGTCCAAAGTATTTGCAAAGTTGGGTGACGGTATGGTTATCAATCCGGTCAAAATGTCCGCGATAGATTTTTCCAACCGTAGTCGGACTAAGCCCGGTTCGAGCAGAGAGGGTTTTTTGGTCAATCCCCACCTGTTCCATTAATTCTGGCAATTTAGTAATCACTTTCATAACTCCATCGTACTATCCAACGATAACACGATATCAGTTTCATGTTGACATGATATTAGTATCGTGGTATTATCAGAGCATACCGAAGGAAAAGGAAAGCGCCTTAAGAAAGGCTTCCACCACAACCAAAGACCGGGCGACAGCGACCTTCCCCCAACTGCTAGCAACCACCTGAAGCTGGTGCCGCGACCGTAAGGCGATGCCTTCTAAGGCTAAAAACTAGAGACGATTCAAAAAACTTTCATTGACGAGAGCCGCTGCACTTCCGGCAAGAACTTCAGCGGCTCTCTTGCACACCTACAAAGAGGTATTAGCCAATGCTAAACGATCCGATGACCCAGGCTTGGCAACCCTGGACTGATGCTGAGATGTCTGAGCGAAATAAAGCTGTTTCCGGTAACTGGATTCTAGCCTTTTTCCAAGATGGCTATTCTCACGACACTATTGATTCTGGGGATTCTAAGGATTGCGTACCAGATACCCATCCAGAGGATAACTAGCTCACTCCGTTCTTATTCCGCGCCCTGGTCCTGACTGGGGCGCAGCGGGAGCTGATTAACGATAAATCTGTCACTTAGGCTAGGATCGATTCATGACATCAACGACTAACGATCACAACCCATTTCTAAAAACCGCCACACAGATTGCAACGATAACGCTGGCAGTCCTTGCTGTACTAACCACCTTTGGCGCAGTCCTTGTATTCGTTATCCACTCAGTCATCGCCACGGATGTTGCCCCAAGGTTAGATCGACTTGAGGTTGCAGTGAATGATTTGAATGTCCGGGTTGAGCGCCTAGAGACAGGTCAACAAGACATCATCAAGCTGTTGACCTCTAAAAAGAATCTCTAACCCCATCCTTTTCCCCAATACTTCCAAAATCCCCTGGTAAGTGAACCAGGGGATTTTGCTATACCCTCTCTCCGTCCCTGCAGTTTTTCAAAGGAACCCCCTGGAAAGGAGGTATTTTATTATGCTGCTAAATATTCAACAAATTGCGATCTCTCAAATCACCCAGGACGATGTACACAGACTCTTAGAAGCCAAACCATCTGATGGGAAAGCTCTCGTCTACTCCTCTCACTGCCTAGCTTGTGGGTTGATTGTCCTCATATCTGAAGAAGATGAGTATCGGCAGTCGGATTTCGCGGATTACTCCTCAGCTATGCAACGGGTAATAGAGTGGGCACACCAGCGAGGGGCCTCATATCTAATGCTTTCTGAAGATGGCGAAGAGGTGGACCTTGTTGATACTTCATACAATGCTTCAACCCACTATGATGAGGTCATGGAGGCACAACATGAAACGCATCAAGGTTGAGAGATGGTATTTGGATCAACAGCTCCGCATTAGTCACCCTTCAGGAGTAAATAAGACAGTCATCCGCTATACCCCATCACTTGAGTATGATGATTTACCGTGGTGCAATCGCCGAAAAAGCGAACTAAAGGTCATTGGAACTGAAGATATTGCCAAGCTAGCACTTTATGCAGGTGCATACTCCCGCTTGTGGATTGGCCCTTTGGATGGAATTGTTGCCCCAATGGACATTCAACCAGAAGGATGGACCTATGCCAGCGGAGATCCTTTAGAGCCTTCATGGTGGTGGCAATGGCATCCCTCTGATACGGCGAAGGAATTAATCATGGGGGATCTGTCTGAGCGTAACCCATTAGAGGTGAAGACTTTTAAGCATATGGCACCTATTCAATTGCAGAGAAAAACTGGACCATTGACGGATGTCCAGGCAATAGATGTGATTCGATTACCTGGACTTATAAAAAATGGCGTGCCATTTATCTTTGAGACCGAATTATGAAGAAGCTCACTAACCTACAAAAGGCTTTAGCTAGCAAATCTGGAAAGGTATGCGTGACAATTATCCGAGATGATGTCCTAAAAGTCGTTTTTGGAGCAACTCCTGAGTTAGATATTGTTGATGAGCTACAGACGCTTACTAGAAACGAATGTTTTGAGTTAATTCCCGGATCATCTATTCAATACTGGAACTTTAAAGTATCGAAACCACAAAGCGCCTTTGAAGTGGGCAAGGCTATTGTTCAGGACTTAAAAGAGAAAGGCATTGAAGTTGAAGTTGAAATTGGAACGGGTCGTTTCCAAAACCTAACTTTTTCAACTGTAGATACAGATACTTTTCTCCAGTCCTCAATTGATGACAAAAGGTAGAAGGAAGTACCTAATTATCCCCACTCAATTCACACCTATTAATTGATTTCACACCTATTAATTCCCCTGGCTGATTCGCTGGGGGTTTCGCATATCTGGAGAAAATCCTATGACCGTATCAATCCCACCACTCACCCTCAAAAGCCCAGTCAACCTTGTCAGCCACAGTATCAACCCCGATGATCGCCCCATCCTCGAACAGATCTCAAGAATCGCCCCGAATCTTTCCCAGGACGAACTTGCGGCCCTTAGTATCGCTTCTTTGTATGGAGGCTACGAACCTAGATCTGTGGATGTGGATTTAGCTGTTTGTACTTCTAGTACTTTCGAGCAGTGCATCAACCTAATCCAAGACCTCTCGCAATCTGGCAAGGTCGCCTTAGTGCGAAGTATCACTGAACTGCTAGCAGCATCACACATCACCCCCGATGTTGCTTTGCCAGTCCTGCCCCTAGTCCCACCAACTCATCCTGAGAATGCTTGGTGTGTGCTGTCGATAGAGCAAGCGATTGCCTTTGCCAAGGCTGGACGGATGGACCCATCTATCCTGGTCTGGGGTTTCTCTCAGCAGTCGCTCCAAGTGATTCCCCCTGATCTTCTGGCTGCTGCCAATGAGAGCTTGCCAGGACTCCTAGAATCCCTCACTCTACCCCTTCATCAAGAGGCCACTAATGATGCAAACCCAAGATAGGCCCCAAGCCCCACCCCAACAGCAAGCCCATGTCCGACCCCTCGGATTTGGTGAAAGTCCCAGTGGCCTTGCGATATTCTGCAATCGGGCCAATACCAATACTTGGTATACCCTTAATCAAGCTTCCCAACCGGAAGAACTCCCTTACCCTGCCCTCACGGGTTATCTCCAAAGTATTGAATTTATCAAGACCGAGTACAAAGGAAAACCCAAGACCAAACTCAGGTTTAAGATGATGGCTCATCGTCCCTGTACTCTGGAAGCGGGTTCTGAGTCCACGTTTACGAAGGGATTCTTGAGTGCGATCGCAAGTTTGACACCGGAACATCTCCGCTACCCCATCACCATTGAGGCCGTCCCCGCTGATGAAGAGAAAGTGCTGTTCTGCGCTGTGTGGCTGATGGGTCAGAAGGTCAGAACGCAATGGGACGAGCAAACGAACTGGCGGGAGGTCGCTAGACGAGCCAAGGATAATGTGGCGCAGCTTCAGCGTGAGTGATGAATCCGATCATCGACTGGCAATCCCTGAAGAACCTGACGGAGTATTGCCGGGAGGATATCAAGGGCTTCTGTGAGGATGAGGGGCTTCCGGTTTATCCCGGTCGCCTTCATCCCTTCCAAGCTCTGTTTCTCCGCAATTTGCTGTTGTGCAACTGGTCGGTGCGTGAGGGGTATTTCGCTTATTACTGGCAGGCTCAGCAAGCCTTCGAATTGTTCTGGGCAGAGTTACCGGATGATGTCACCGATTGCCAGTTGGCGGCATCTTGGATGGTCTGGTGTGAGGGGAGCTTGAAATAAAAAACAGCTTCGGTAAGGAGAAGCTGTCGAGATCCACTTTTTTGGTGAAGCGATGGAATTATCTATTCTCACC
Organism: Acaryochloris sp. CCMEE 5410; assembly: GCF_000238775.2. Lineage (NCBI taxonomy): Bacteria > Bacillati > Cyanobacteriota > Cyanophyceae > Acaryochloridales > Acaryochloridaceae > Acaryochloris > Acaryochloris sp. CCMEE 5410. The sequence goes on from NZ_AFEJ02000005.1 coordinate 52,591, forward strand.
CTTCTATTAGTGAGGATGCCCAACTTGAGGCGAAGAATGACAAAGCAGTATGGAAAAGGGCGACCTGGAGTATATTAGACCGCCCTCAAATGATTGCTGTTCATACAATCTGAATGAAATTTAACACAGTCTCAGATTCTATGTTTTGGGTTTTAACAAATTAGTCTAACCGAATGAGTAAAAGGGCAATCCATAGTCAGGAAAATTGCCCCGACTAAAGCATAAGATGCTTCTGTTTCATACCTACAAATCTATCACGTTCACCAAGATAATCCTTACTATCTATACATTTCTGCATTTTCATGACTGCTGTATTTATGAAGAATTAGGGCAATTAAAATAGCCTTGATTCCCGCTTTATTTTGGGAAAATCATTATGACAATCACCGTCGTTAATCTTCGCCACAATCGCAATGTCAAGGGCTACCGCTGCGACCGTGCCAGCGTCCTTGGTAATCCCTTTCATATGTTCCATGAATCTGAGCGAATGGCAGTGGTCGCAGCGTTCCGTGAATACCTCCATGAAGTCGCCAACCTGGGAGCCAATCCCGTTGATGTGGTTTCAGGGCTAGCTGAAAAGTACAACGTCCAGGTCTCAGGCATGTGGAAGCGCCCCAATCGTACTCAAGTGATGGCAGAGCTAGCCAAGCTGGAGGCCATGCCAGAAGTGAAGTTGCTCTGCTGGTGCGCTCCCTTGGCCTGCCACGGCGATGTCATTAAGTCCTACCTGGCGTGGAAGCACAAGGAAGCTGGCAGGTAGGTCTGTAGTGAACCAATCGAACAAAGAGGCGACCCACGGTTAGAGAGAATCGCCTCAGCTAAAACCAATAAACATTCTAGGAGAAACGTAACATGTTTACCCGTAATGTGCGGCGGCTCTATCAGCCGTCCGTTAAACAATGCTGCGATTGTCACGAGTATAAAGTGGCAATTGCCTACCAAATCATTCCCCTGCGTCGTACAGGTGGCAACCACATCTGGTGGCTATGCCGGGACTGTGGGGCATCACGAGGAATCTTTCCCACCCCAGAGTTGAGCAGACGGCTAATGCGACTGGAAGAAAAGGAACGCTCTGAGCAACGAGCAAAAGTCGTAACTCTTGCCCCTCGACCTGCCGCTCTCTCATCAGGGGCGTAAGACGTGACCTTCCACGCCGATGTCGGCCTAAGACTCACTTTTGAACATCTGAAAAATCGCATCACTCAAATAGGAGGTAAATCATGCCATGCCTTGAACCATTGACAGCCTCAATCGAGATTTTGGAGTTGCGGGAAGTGGACTGTGATTGGATGGGTGACCTGCTCGGTTACTTTGCTATGGGTCATTATGAGCCAGCCACTTTTGCTCAGGCGGTCAACGCTGAATATGATCCAGACATCCCGGCTGAAGCCCATCAGATCTGCCATGAGTTTTGGGTTGAAGTTTCCTTAGAGCCAGATGAACTGGACTGTAACTGCACTTGCCTTAAGACCTGTAAGGCGGATGTGGATGGTGCATTTGCCGTTACCTATATCGAACTTTAACGGTAACCACAACCCCAATTAGCCAATTGAATATTGGAGGAAAATCCCATGAGCAATTTAGTGTACTCGCCTCAGCATCATCTGGTGTACTTCCTCGGGACGCTCAGAAGACAAAACGGCACCCGTCTCAAGGTGTTCTCAACAGTCTCCAGACAGCACGTTCTGATGATTGCCAAGGACAAATCCGGGGAGTGGAGTAAGAACTTCACCACAGTCAAAATCACAGATTTACGCCCCGCTGTTCGACTCAAGTTGTGTTGTTAGGGGCAGGATCATGAGCGCCACCCAAATGGTCTTGCCCCTCCAGGTGCCCGGTGTTTCGACGCTCCCCGATCTGTCCACCTATGACCGTATCTTGGTTGCGTTCTCTGGTGGTAAGGATTCGATCTGTTGTCTGCTTCGACTACTGGAATTAGGCGTACCCAAGGGCAGGATTGAATTGCATCATCACCTTGTCGATGGTCTAAGCAATACTCCAGTCAATTCCCAAATCTCCACTTTGTTCGATTGGCCTATCACGGAAAGCTACAGCCGAAAGTTTGCCCAAGCCTTCGACCTTCCGATTTACATGAGCTGGCTGGAGGGTGGTCTAGAACGAGAAATGTGCCGCGACAACCAACCCAAGGCACCCACTCACTTCCAGACGCCTGATGGTGAGCAGGTCTCTGGAGGGCAAGGCAAGCCTGGAACTCGTTGCAAGTTTCCTGCCAAAGTTGCGGACCTTAAGACCCGTTGGTGTTCTTCGTATCTGAAGATTGATGTTCTCAGCACCGCCATTGCCAACCAATCTCGGTTCAATCATTCCCGAACTCTGGTGGTTACAGGGGAGCGGGCACAAGAGAGTGCAGCTAGGGCCAAGTATCAGAGTTTTGAGCCTCACCGGACTGATCGGCGGGACAGCCCCAAACTCAGACGGCATATTGACCACTGGCGTCCGGTCCATGCTTATTCTTCAGAGCAAGTTTGGGAAACAATCCAGCGTTGGGGAGTGCAAGCCCATCCTGCCTATTACCTGGGCTGGGGTCGGCTGAGCTGCCAATTCTGTATCTTCGGCTCACCTAACCAGTGGGCTTCCAATGCGGCCATCTCGCCAGAGCGTTCAGAGCGGCTGCACCAGTACGAGCAAGCGTTTCAGCACACCCTCGACAACAAGCTTTCTATACCAGAGATGGCGGCTAGGGGCAAAGTCTATGAGGCCATCCACCAGAACCCTGACCAGCTCCGGTTAGCCCTCAGCCAAGACTATACACTGCCCATCCTCGTTGACCCAGATACCTGGACCCTGCCTGCGGGGGCATTTGGGGAGGATGCAGGACCGACTTAAGGAGATTAGACATGAAATCAGAACACAGCTTTTTGCATCGCATTTTCCAGGCCATCAAGCGAGGTCTTAGCCCCAAAGCCAAGCAACAATGCCGTGCCTGTGGCGAGTGGCACAGACCCTCAAGGCTCGATAGTAAAGGATTCTGCCGGGAATGTAATCGTTTGGGAGCTTAGCCATGAAGAAGAAATCTTACATCACCGTCACTGATCAGTTTTGCGGTTGCGGTGGTTCGAGCAGTGGTGCTTCCCAAGCAGGATGCGAGATCGTCATGGCGATTAACCATTGGGATAAAGCGGTGGAAACCCACAATACCAACTTCCCCGATACTGCCCATGATTGCACAGACATCAGTGCTTGCGACCCTCGCCGCTATCCAAGTACTGACATTTTGATTACCAGCCCTGAGTGTACAAATCATAGTTTAGCTAAAGGGAAAAAGCGCAAGAACTTGGGCCAAATGGACTTGTTCAACCCCCAAACCATTGACCCGGAGGCAGAGAGGTCAAGGGCCACGCTCTGGGATGTCGTCAGATTTTCGGAGGTTCATCAGTACAACTTTGTCGTTGTCGAGAATGTGGTCGAGGTGCGCCACTGGATCTTGTTCGATAGCTGGCTCAATGCCATGCATACCTTGGGGTATGACCATGAGGCGATTTTCTTCAACAGCATGTTTGCTGAAGCACCTCAAAGTAGAGACCGGGTGTACATCGTCTTCTGGAGGAGAAACAACCCCAAACCTAACCTCAGCTTTACCCCGCTGGCCCACTGCTCCCAATGCGGTGAAGTCGAGGCTATTCAGTCCTGGAAAAACCCATTTAAGAAGTGGGGGCGCTACGGCAAGCGCAATCAATATGTATACCGCTGTCCCAGTTGTGCTCAGGTGGTGGAGCCATACTTTACCCCAGCCTATACCGTGATTGATTGGAGTTATCCCAGTACAAAGGTGGGGGATCGTAAAAGGCCCCTGAAGTCAGCGACCCTGGAAAGAATTCGTAAAGGACTGCAGAAGTTCTGCTCTCCAGTGTTGGTGGAAACAGCTTACGGCAAAGACACGAGTAATCGGGTTCGGAGTGTGGATGGAATTCTACCCACCCAGACGGCCCGCCAAACAATGGCCTTGGCAACACCGTTTATTGTGCGGAACTACACCGGGGCGCAGGCTGCTAGCATCCGTGACCCACTGCCCACAATCACCACAGTTGACCATAATTCGCTGGTGCAACCGTTTCTGACCAGTTATTACAGTGGCTCAGCTCAGGTCTGTGGGATGGATGCTGCCATTCCCACTATTACTGCTGCGGATCGTCATGCTCTGGTGCAACCGGATCATTCCATCTCTGTTGAAGATTGCTATTTCCGTATGCTTCAGCCCCATGAAATCCAGGCAGCAATGGCTTTCGCTCAAGATTACAAAGTTTTGGGAAATAAACGAGAGAGGGTCAAGCAGCTTGGTAATGCTGTCACCCCACCAGTAATGCAGATGATTCTGACTCGTTGCCTTGATTCCCTGTCATCCCCACATTTTTGAAACCACTAATCATTTCAGAATCCAGCGAGATTCTGAAAACTCAGGAGGCAGTTATGAATAGCTACATCTTTCTCTGGTGGCTGCTCTGGCAGTCCCTCTACTTCGGCATGTTTCTTTATTTCTTCCTTAGTGATGCCTTAAGGAGTCACCCATGATTCACGTACTTAATTTGGGGCTTGGCGTTGACTCAACGGCAATTTTGCTTTCCTGGATTTACGAACCCAAAAGCCGACCATTTAATAGCTTTGACGAACTGCTGCTGATAACCGCTCAGACAGGCAACGAACATCAATCCACCAAGAGTCTGGTCGAGACTCACATCTTGCCATTACTGCGACAGCGCCAGATCCGCTTTGTCCAGGTCGCCAAGGCGGGCCATTCTAAACGAGATGGCTACACCGTCTTGAGCGACACTCGAAACCCCCAGATTTGCCATATCGAAGGCGATTACACTCTCGGCCATTCCCTGAGAATTGCAGGCACAAGCCAACCTGTGAGTGGTGCCCATACTTGCGCGATGAAGTTCAAAGGTGTCGTTATCGATAGCTGGATAACCGATCATCTCTCTGGTGAGGCCATCGGTCCTTACCTGGGCTATTGCAAAGGAGAAGAGAAGCGCTCAACTAAATGTGCTGAGTATCCATGCATGGGTTCAGAATATCGATTCCCTTTGCAGGAATGGGGCTGGGACAGGGAGACTTGCATCAACTATATCCGCGAGAAAACTGGGGCTGATTGGCTCAAGTCAGCCTGTGTGTTCTGTCCCTTCTGCAAGCCAGAACAGGCAGGCCAGCGCTGGGAAGCTGAACCAGAAGCGGGCCTGTATGCCCTGGTCTTGGAAGCTGCGGCGCTTGCTCTCAACCCTCGGATGAAGCTGTTTGCCAGTCGCTCTGCCTGGGAGGTTGCCCCCCAGTCCGTCAGAGAGTTGGCCGTGAATCACCTGGACTCAATTGATTGGGCTGTTTACCGAGTCGAGCGCATTTATCAAGGCAAGCAGATCAGTAGGCGAGTCATGAGAGTGTCTAAGCCGATGCCTCGCCGTGCAGCCGATGAGCAGGTCAGTGTGATTGCCAAGCAACACGGCTGTGCTTGCGATACCTCAGACCCGACCTATATCAGAGCTTACGAGTATCACAGAAAGCCCAACGAGTCCCTGACCTGTGAAGGGTTCTGGGTTGCGGCCCCTGGCTTTATCCAGAACAAGGTGCATCGACCGAATTACTTTGAGCAGACCTGGCAAGAGGCAACCGGGAAGGTCAAGCAGCTCTCGCTAGTTTGAATTACTTTGACCAGACAGAGAGCGGTCGTCTGTGAGTGCTGCCACTCTCCCCATGACAACCTTATTCATCATTGGAATCACCCATGAAAACCATGTATGCACCGACCGACAAGCGTGGGCAGCAGAAGCTTGCTATCACGCTCAACCTTGTTCCGAACACTCCACCCCTTCCCGTGGGTGCCTTCTCCCTGATTGTGGCTGATCCGCCGTGGTTATATCACCTGAGAGAAAGTGAAAAAAAGCACCGAGGGCGATGTCCTTATCCAGCCATGACCGACGAGGAAATTTTGGCGATGCCCGTGAGTTCGATTGCCGCTCCAGATTCATATTTGTTGTTGTGGACGACAAACAACCATCTGCCAGTGGCGTTCAGAGTTATGGAGGCATGGGGATTTGAGTACAAAGCCATACATACGTGGGTGAAGACGACATTAGACAGGTCCAAGATTAGATTCGGTGTAGGACATTACGGTCGAAATGCAACTGAACACGTTCTTATAGGCCGCAAAGGAAAGGCTAAAACCTTTATGGCACTGGGATTGACTAATATTCCCACCGCATTCCAGGCTCCCCTTGGTCAGCACTCTCAAAAGCCAGAAGAGTTCTACCAGATGGCGGATCGGCTAGGTGATGCTCTCGGCGGGCAGCGGATTGAGTTGTTTGCCCGGTGTCCTCGTCCTGGCTGGGAGAGTTGGGGTGCGGAGGTGGAGGCATGAAAATCATCACGCTCTGGCAACCTTGGGCAACCTTCATTGCTCTGAACTTCAAGCAATTTGAGACTCGCTCTTGGGGCACTGGCTACCGGGGCAAGCTGGCAATCCATGCGGCCAAACGGCATATCGACCCGGATGGGAAGTATGCAGCAAGCCAGGTGTATGAACTGACCAATGGCAAATTGGCTCTCAAGCGACGGGATTATCCACTGGGCTGCATCGTGGCGATTGCGGATCTAGTGGATTGTCTCCAAATGGACTCAAGTCTGATCAGCAGACAAACCGAACTGGAGTTGGCCGTGGGCAATTGGCAACCGGGACGCTTTGCTTGGCAGCTAGAGAACATCGTTGCTCTGAGTGTACCCATTCCCTATCGAGGGTCTCAGGGACTCCGGGATGTTCGGCCCGATGTACTGAAAATTTTGATGGAGTTAACCAATGGAGAATAGCAAAATTGAGTGGACCCACCACACGTTCAATTCTTGGATCGGCTGCGCCCACAACAGTCCCGGCTGTGCGAATTGCTATGCCGAAACCCTAATGGACACACGATACCATCGCGTAAAGTGGGGCAAAAATGGAACCAGATCACGCACCTCTGAATCTTACTGGAAGCAACCTCATAAATGGAATCGCAAGGCTGCTGAGCGAGGGGTTCTTGAAACCGTTTTCTGTGCGTCCCTGGCCGATGTGTTCGAGGACCGGGATGATCTGATTGATTGGCGGTTGGACCTGTTTGATGGTGTTATCGACAAAACCCCAAACCTGATCTGGTTGCTACTGACCAAGCGGGTGGATGTCGCGGCTAAGTTTCTCCAGTTCAGGCGAGTACCGCCCAATGTCTGGCTGGGCCATAGCATCTGCACCCAGCGTGAATGCGATGTCGTCATTCCCAAGCTGGCGAAGTTGCGGAAGTATATTGGCGGTGCCTTTCTGAGTTGCGAACCCCTGCTCGAACCCTTGGACCTGGGTGCCCTTCCCGCGAATTGGATTATTGCCGGGGGTGAGTCTGGTCCTGGGGCACGGCCTTGTGATGTGGACTGGATTCGCTCCATCCGGGACCAGTGTAAATCAGCAGAAATTCCCGTGTTTATCAAGCAGATCGGTAGTAAACCCGTGGGGGTTCCCAAGCTCCGTTCAGCGAAGGGTGGGGATACCGAGGAATGGCCCAAGGATCTTCGGGTGAGAGAGTTTCCTGAGTTCGGGTGAGGGAGGTGATTGTGGATGAAGAGTGACGAAATCGAAGGGTGGCGAGTAGGTCTGAAGTCTGAGACTCAAGTCGGCATTGAATCTCAGACTTTGGAAATCTCTGGGCCGGGAAATTTGAAAATCGAAATCCAACGCTTCAAGTCTGTAGAGGTTACCATTGAAGGCTTTGTGAATCTGGAAATGGCCCCAACCAAGTTTTTTGAGTTGTCCTGTAAGTGTTACGACTCGGTGAATAAATGCAAGGTCAGCCTCGATTATTATTTCACCGGAGAACCAGAAGCGTATCTGATCGTGGGATGCGCTCATTGGGTGATACCCATACCCTTTGCACAGCAACTCGTGCATGTTTTCTTGCTGGGCTAGGTATTGACCAATGCTCTGTTATACATTCAACACAATTGACAAAACATGCCCATTTTGTCAGCACAGGAGACGAAAAAATCCTGTTCTCAATCTCGTGTTCTATCTCAGCTATCATCAAAGTACGCGCGTCCAACCTTTCAACACAGCCAATTGAGGGAAGCACACAAATCCTAAACCCCTAAGCTTTGTAACACGTTCGCCACTAGCATCCACTGCCTCTTCGTCCCCATTGCCTACTTAATTTTTAACGAATTGGATGGATTCAGGTCTATATCTAGAATAAAGAAAGATATTCGATTGTAATCCGCGCTAACACTGATATTTTCTACTAAAAATCTCTTAAATTTCAGTGATTCTTCGGTTTAATTTGTATTACATCGGTAGCTACAGTAGATGTATTGAGCTGTCATACCCCCCACGCCAGCTCAGTTTAAGTCCCCGAAATGGCAACTTGCACCGAAAGGGTAAGACGCAGATTAGCAGACCTAAAGTCCAAGCATTACGGGGTATGGATGCTGCTAGTGTCGAAGGGACTTTCTTTATTTCTCAACAATGCCCTCTACCACTGTGTAGAGGGCATTGTTGTTGTGGTAAATTTTTCGTGAGAGCTGCATCAAATCCCCAACACTAATTGAACCTGCCGCGCTTCCTTCGTCCCCTCCGGTAATGGCTCTGGCTTCTTGGACTTCGCGGGACAGTACTTCTGATATCCACAGTGGTTGCAGTGCCCACCAACTTCCGGTTTCCACTCATCATCTGCTCTGAGTCTTACTGCTATATCCCCGATCAACTCCCGGACCTGCTGGTGATGGTCAGGGGTCACATCCAACGAAACTTTCTGCCCCTGCCGTAGATAAATCAGACTCAGGGTTTCAAGAGCTTCTGGGTAGATCTGCTCCAGAATCAAAAAGTACAATCCCAGCTGTAGATCTATTCCATCAGATGGGCCAATCGTCTTGCTGGTCTTATAATCAATCAGCTCCAGACCCTTATCGGTATAGTCTAAGCGGTCATAACGGCCTGTGATGGAAAACTCGATATTGTTCACCTGGAAGCTGGCCTTGATCTTCCCCTCGACGCCAAGCGGTTTACGGATCTGGGGTAGTGGGGCAACGTATTTCTCGTAATAGAGCCGCAAGGCCATCCACCCTTCATGAATCTGAGCAGGTTTCAGCTCTCCAGTATGTGCCTGCCAGCAAACGGCGAACCAGTCGAGGGAAGGGAGGGGGTAATCGTAATTCCAGTCTTTGTAGATATCTGCGAGAGTTTTGTGAAGGGCAATCCCAAAGGCAGGCGAACCGAAGGCAGAGGGTGAAGAGAGTCCCCGCTCATATCTGAAGTTGTAGGCTTTGGGGCATTGCTGGTAGGTGATGAGTTTAGTGGCTGAGAGGGGATAAGCCATCGATTTGCACTGGGGGTATATTTCAATCGTAGTTCAAGACGCTCTGACACCCTTTAGCGATGACTGATTAGTGGATGGTCTCATTAACTTCAATATTGTGATTTCTGATGAATTACCAAGTGCTTGAAAATAGGTGAATCTCAATGGATTCTGTTGATACTTCAGTTGAGAAATTTCTCAACTGAGACTATGCGAGATAACCCCGACACCTTCACGAGAGAATTGTTAGTATACGTAGAATATAGGTTTTAGCGGTCATAGCTCAATGTTCAGTTTGAACTTGAACATGGCTCTGAAGAAAAGCAATTATATCTCTATTGAGAATATATCTTAATTTAGATTTAACCTCAACGTTGAGATTTTTGAGTAAGGGCCAGCTCTCAGGACGCACCAATGCCACAAACACAGATTTCACCAGCACTCTCCTCTTTCCATTGGTCGCAGTTACTTGAAGAGGTTTATCAAGGACGACAAACCTATGATTACAAGAGGGGTTTCAACATCGTTTTGCATTCCTACGATATTTGGATCGTGTGTCGAGGAATCGTTCAACTACATACATCGGATGGTGAGGGGAATGAAGCAATCTTGGGATTGGCTTGTCCAGAAATGCCCTTTGGTTTGCCCTTGACTCAAGTTTATCCCTATACAGCGACTGCGTTAACGGATGTCGTACTCATGCGTATCAGTCAGCAAGAGTTGGAGCAGTCGCCTGTTCTGGCACAAGGCATTCAAGTTCAATTGAATCGACGACTCCAGCAAACTGAGGCTTTATTAGCTCTAAATCTTCATCGTCGTGTGAGCGAACGCTTTCAGGAATTACTGTTATTGCTGGCAAGGGAAATAGGGGAACAGGTCCCAAATGGCTGTCGGATTGGTGCTCGATTAACTCATCAACAAATTGCAGGTCTGATAGGGGCTACTCGTGTTACGGCTACTCGCATCCTTGGTGAACTGCGAAAGGAAGGATGGCTATCGGTCGATAAAACTCGCCATATCATCCTCCACGAATCTTCTGTTGTGGATCTCCAGTAATGCTTAGCATCTGCACACTAATCATTAGCTCTGCCTAGTATCCTCCCTCCATCGATCAGGAACTCTAATCCCCCCATCCTTGTAGCACCAAGCTATCCACGCTACCCTAGTGGCTAGGCAGTGGGGTATTCCCACCCAAAGTTTTTCTCCAAATCCACCTCACTACGGCTCAAAATCGAGCCTGATTTTTCCCGAGGGTATATTCCCCAAGAGGCAAAGACCACCTTTGCATTTTCTCAATATCAACATGGCCGACTCGGTTGCACTTGCCAGTCGTGCCCTATCCACTATTCATTCTTAAAGGACAAAAATTATGAAGCTCATCACTTCTGTCAAGATCCAACAAGCCGACCACACCGAAGTCATCGACAGTGCCGCTACCCAAGTGGGTCAAGCTGCAAATAAAGCCTTCCTGTTCGTCATTCGCAAGGAGATCCAGGGCTGGAAAAACTTCACTGCTCTCTGCTCCTGGGGCCTATCCAAAGTGAGCCAGAAGCACGGCCCCATCTTTGAGGAGGTCAAGGAACGTACTGTGGCGGTCTACCGCAAGGGCTGTCAGCAAGAGACGGCATTCGTCCAAGCGCTAATCAAAACTCAGCTCACGGATCGAATTGATGCCCACTGGGAACTCCATGATAAGGCTATCGATTGGTTCAAGGCCCAGACTCAGGCATTCCTAGCCGACAGTCCGGTTAAGGAGGCTTCTGAAGTCGAGGCTGAGGATCTGGCTCCTGACATTTCGGCTGATCTGGGGGAGGCTGAACCTATGGCTGAGGATGAGGAGACCATCTTGGATGAGTCCCCGGTCCTAGATCCACCTGTTGATCCTGACCCACTGGATGATGAGTTGGCCGTACCTCAAGACCCGACTCCTGCTGTGGCTAGTGGTGGGAGTAAGCGTCGGACTGGGAGCAAGCGAGTGACCCTAGCTGATGTGATGAAGCAAGAAGCTGCTAAATCCTAGGCAGACCATAGACCTGGCCTCCGGGATTTCTGGAGGCTGGGGGCAAAATATGGGGTTTGTGGGGCAATGGAACAATAAACAACGTTAAGGCTATAACCTAGACTGGGTATGGCTTTCAAACGTCAATTTTTACCTATTCACTGCCTCTTGAATCGCTGAAACACTTACTGGAAGTGAGTTTGAAGAAATTCAAGTTTTGGAGTCTACCGTTAACATTACATTATTTCCTTAAAAGCCATACTGTGCAACTGATTCAGCATTTCATTGCTTTTCAGAAGTTGCAGTGGAGTAATCGGCATACGCATCTTTTTGAGTAGATTTCACTCTAAAAACCCCCAATGTGATCATGAAACTGATCGGACGATTACATGCTAATCAACTGAAACCTATGCCCTAAAATGATTTTGGCTTATTTGAGGGTAAATTGAATATTGCTGAAAAAGTTGATTTTCCTGTAAGCCTTTCTTAGAGTGGAATTCAGCGATTTCTTGAGAAAATTCTTGGCTTCGATCACAGGTCTAAATGCAGTGCCTGTATAGCTTTCAAGCTTAACGTTGTTTATTGTTCCATTGCCCCACAAACCCCGATTCAGGGAACGATCAACAATAACCAAATCTCCTGAGAAGATTCCACAGCCTACCATTGAATCACCATCAACCCGCATCAAAAACGTGGCCGCTGGGTGGGGTATCAAAGCCTCATCCAAGTTCAGAGATTTTTGCAAATGATCATCTATCAAATGTCAACCTAACTTGGCGGGTGGCGTCAACCTAACTTGACGGATTGACACTAAATTTCAACCCGAGGATACAGCGCTTACTCAACTTATTAGGAATGCGATATCTTAGCCATCAGGCATGATGACTCGTATGCATTGCTTTGATGCCGCGACAACTCGTGATCAAAACGACAACATCAGATCGAAATGACAACTAGCGATCACAAATTTTTGTAGAGGTCATTTGGCGGTTGCTTTAGTGCTCCGTTGAGCCGCAGCCTGCCGACGATAACTTTCCGCTTGCACCTCAATGATCACCCCATGGTGAACGAGCCTATCGATGGCGGCCACTGTCATCATCGAATCTGTGAAGATATGATCCCACTGGCTGAAGGGCTGATTGGCCGTAATCAACAAACTCTTACGCTCATAGCGGTGGGCAATCAATTCAAAGAGCACCGAGGTTTCCGCCTCTGATTTTTTGACATAGCCGATATCATCAAGCACCAGCAGGTCATAGCGGTCGAGCTTTTTGAGCAAGGGATGCAACTGTAGCTGTAATTTGGCATCCTGCAGCAGCTGCACGAGGGCAGTGGCGGCAAAGAACTTGGCTCGCTTCCCTAGCTCAATGCTGCGACGGGTCACACTAATCGCTAAATGTGTTTTCCCTGTTCCACTTGGCCCGAAGATCAGACAGTTCTGGGCTTGCTCTAGCCAAACCGTATCTTCAACTAATTGCATTAACGGGGCCGGATTAAAGTCTGGGCAATGGTCAAACTCAAAGTTGGTAAAACCTTTTGCGCTTGGAAGCTGGGCTTCGGCGAGGGCTCTTTTGAGGCGCCCCTGTGTCCTTCGGTCGGCTTCTAGATAGCACAATTCGAGCAAAAATCTGGCATAGGACCATTGTTGTTGCGTAGCTTGATGCTCGATAGCTTCCCAATGGTCGAGCATGTGAGCAAGTTTCAGCTGCTTGAGCAGGAGAGTCAAGCTTTGGTAGGGAGTCGGATCTGATGTCTGGGGTTGAGCGAGGCGGCTCTTCCGTGGCTGGGTAGGGGATGATGAGTTGGTCATAACTGGATAAATCGTGTTGGGTAACGCTAAGTTCTGCCACATCCGGGTGGGCAGTGAAGGCGAACTGTTGCTTCAACCGCTGGAGGGTAAGGGTGCCAGCTGCGAGTTCGGCAGTGAGATACTGAGCCACTGCCCGTTCTTTATCCTCAGTTGCTGCAATATAAAGGGCTTCTACTATCAATCGAGCAGCATCATCCAAGGGAAACTGAGCTTTCAACTGCTGCCACAACTGTTTGTATTCCGCATTGGGCAACAGATCTTGCTGCCAGGTACAGTGCAAGAAGGCGCGAGGCTTGCGATGGAGTCCGCTAATCACGTGACGATAATCAATGCTGCGCCCTCTACGTTTATTCGGGTCAGTGACCCGCACACGACGCAGTTCAACCACTTGCTGGGTGCCAAAATATCCGACGATGCGGTTGTGATACAGGTGCAACTCCAGCCGCCGTCCGATGAGGCGTGACGGCACACTGTAGAGGATGCAGCGGACCATAATGGTGCTATTGCGACTGACTTTGACCGTGTGGATCTCATAGTCAGGGGTGCGATATTTCGGTAGTCGTTGCAGATGAGTTTGCTCATGAGCAAATTTGGCTTGGCACTGGCGGTTTAATCCCTCAACGGCCTCGTCTATCAGGGCTTGGTACTCAGACACACTGGTAAACTCTGCACTACCGCGCAGATAGATGGCCTGCTTAATTCGGTTCTTCAGATGACCATGGGGAGACTCTATGGCCCCGTTCTCATGGGCTATTCCGGTATTGTTGCGCGTCGGCTGCAAATGATAGTGTCCACACACCTCGTCATATAAACGGGTCAATGGTTTGTTGCGTTTGCCCCCCGTGTTTCGATAGCAGGCTGCGAGACTATCCGTTCGATGCTGCTTGGGCGCACCACCACTGGCAGACAAAGCATTCTGCAATCCCTCTGAAAGGGCCACAAAGCTTTCACCTCCTTCAATGATCTGAGCGTACTGCCAACCGCTGTAGGCTAAACGGTAGTGGTAGATCAAATGCTCATAGGGTTCTCCAGCAATGGTAATCTTCATGCCTTTGAGTTCCGTAAAATCTGAAAGCCCCATCATTCCTGGCTCGTGACGTAGCTCAAACATCACTTCTGGCGTTGGACCATGCATGACCTTCCAGTTTTGAACCCGACGTTGGAGGGTCCGACGCACTTGCGGATATTGCCCCGGATATTTGTCCTGGAGATATTCATATAGGGTGGTTGCTTTGAGTCGAGGTTCTTTGAAAAGCATGGGTTCGAGTTCACTGTCCCATACTTCAGCAAGTGGATCTGGGACTGTGCGACCCTTCTGAGGCCGACCCCGATTAGGTTGGTGTGTTCCAGCTTCAATTCGTTGACCAGTACGAATTGAAATCTCGGCAATCTTGGCTGAGGTCGGTTGACTCAAGCCTTGCTCACGCGCATTCATATAGACACGGCTATGATAGACATCAATTGTTTTTCCAGACACTAGGCGTGCTCCATCTTATGAGGAGGGACTAGTGTCTTTTTTATGGAGTCAGACGGGTAAATACCAAGCGAGTTGAAGGGATGTGTGTGTGGGTTTGTGGGATATTCTTCAACACGCCAATAAGGTTGTCGCTTGGTTGACCGTCATCCGCCAACCTTGATTGTCATCTAATAATCATCCGCAGGGGACGGGAACCCCGCTGATACAGGTTCAACAAGTAAGGGCAGACAAAGAGAACCTGCCCAAGCGACAGAATGAACTGAGCAAATGAGCATTGTAGTAATATATATGTACTATAAGAGGATAGCACGGATGTTTCCTATTCTGAACTCGGCATAAGCGGTATATCTTGTAGCAAAACATCTTTCAGTCAACTACTCAATCGCTCAACTAATTAACCACTAAATCGATCAACCGATAGTTCAATTGAGCAGCTTTTTCTTGGCAGATACGTTTAACCTATTACTCAACCACTCAATCGATATACTACTCAATCAGTTAATCGCTCAACCGATAGTTCAGTTGAGCACTTATCCTCTATACGAAGGCTTCAGATAGTCACTCAATTACTCAACCAGTTAACTAATCAACCGCTCAATCACTGAGTAAATCATTATCATCCCATTGCATATTGAGGTCTCAGGATTGTATAAACACAGCTATCGGATGCAATCACGGGAGCTAAAAAATACCAGTTGATCGCTTAACCACTCAATCAGTTAACCATTAGTTCAGTAGAGTGGTTGTTTCCTAGCCGAAACAGAAAGTAAATCATATAATCACTCAATCGCTAAACTACTCAACTAATCAACCGCTCAACCGCTCAATCACTAGTTCAGTTGAGCAGCTATAATCTAAGCGAAACTTTCAGCTATTCACTCAATCACTCAATCAGTTAACCACTCAACTGATAAAGAAATATGCATATTAATTGCATCTCATTACATACAGAGGTCACTGGATTACAAAAACACAGTTAGCATATACAATCACGAGAGAGTAGAATTTATTAGTTGACCGCTTAACCACTCAATCAATCAACCACTAGACTACTCAACTAAACTATTAATTAACCACTAGACCAGTTAACCGTTAGACGACAAAATTAGGTTTGCAGCCAGTTGGCAAAAAAATATCTTACTAAAAAGGCTTATCCGGTCAATCACTCAATCGATTAGCTGCTCAACCACTCAACTAATGTTCCATCGAATCAGATGACAAACCAAACATGATTATTTCACTTTGTTCATTTAAAGGAGGAGTAGCTAAAACCACAACGGCTATTCACCTTGCTTTCTACTTGTCCCAAAAGAAAGGAAAGCCTAAAACTCTATTGATAGATGGAGATCCAAATAAGTCTGCGACAAAATGGGGAAATAGGGGTCAGTTTCCATTTAAGGTCTGTGATTATTCAGGAGCTGCTAAACATTCGCAAGGCTCAGATCATATAGTCATTGATACTCAGGCTAGGCCAACTTTAGAAGAAATCTCTACTATTGCGGAAGGGTGCGATATTTTGGTTTTGCCAACTTCTCCCAACGCGATGGCTATGGAAGCCATTTACCAGACAGCCGCTGCATTAGAAACTCTGGACAACTGTCGAGTACTCCTAACTCTTTGCGATGTTAGGAAGAAAAGAACCATCGCTGATGCTAGGTCAAATATCACCGAAAAGGGGTTAACACTGTTCAAAACTCAGATACGTACTTATACGGCATACGAAAAAGCTGCTTTACAAGGAGTTCCTGTCTACGACAGTGGCGATCCAAATGCCAAAATCGCCTGGAGTGATTACAAGAAATTAGGGAAGGAAATCGATAAATATCATGCCTAAAAGAGAAGCACAAAACAATATGTTTACAAAGCTTGGGGAAATTTCCGAGGCTGACTCGAAAAGTGAAAACAGTACCGAGCAGAAACCGATTAGCAATCGTAAAGCACGACCGCAGGGTAAAAGGTCCAATCCTGACTTTTCCCAAGTGGGTGTCTACCTCCGCAAGGATACTGTTATGAAGATACGGCAAAGATTACTTCAAGAAGGTGATCGTGATTTATCAGACCTGATTGAGGAGCTACTAGTTGATTTTTTGAATACTGATTGAGTACTCAAGCAATTAGCTGGTTTTCCAGTCAAGTGGTTAACTGCTCAATCAATTGAGTAGTAGAGCAGTTAATCGGTTGAGCAATATATGAATTCCAGGTACCCGTGAGATTGAGGTTTCCCCGAAACTCACTAATAATAGTATTATCAGCTATGCGATCTCAGATTCCCCACCGCTGGCCACACAGGAACCGTGCTCCCTTCCGACTTTTCCTTGCCAAACTCAATGAGGCGGACAGGCGGGATGTCGGAAGTTTGAGAGAAACGCGACATAAATTGCACCACTGACTCTGCACTTGCAGATCACTATATAAGATCGGGGAATTTAATTCCTATCCAAGCATCAAAGCTTTACCGTATATTGTTTTGAGCGGATCTCAAAGGTCTATAGCTTTTGATGATTTAGTGTAATATTTGCCTGCTTGTTCGAGGACATTCTGAGGACCAGACTGTAGTTGTCGCCAAAACTTGGAATTGGGGTTTGGGGTACATCGGAGATTTGATTCAGGGGGGTAGAAAGCAGACCACTTCAGAATGGTACCCCCGAGTAGGACCAGTGGAGGAAATGCTTGTGGCTGCGTAATTCCTCCGGTTTTGATCACTCTCCATTTCTAAAAATGGCCTATTTTGTCATGCGAGTGTTATCCATTTTCGGCCAGATCTGAACAAAGCCCAGAATTCGTGTCAATATCTGATCGAAGAAAGAAGTTCATGAAAGGTGTGAGTGAACTCCAGGAATTATTCCAGGCTGCTTAACAACAATGAAGACAACATTTAGGGGGGATTATGACAATTTTAGAGAGTTTGGCTAACCATATCTGACACTTTCCGATCTATCATTTCAACATAAAATGAAGCTTATCCAAGCATTCCAGACTATTTATTATCAGTAAGCCTTGGGAAAACCCAGCTAATTGAATATAAAGCACAATAATCTATTCCGCTTCCCTCTCGAAACCAGGTGGACATTCCCAACACTTGAATTCAACAGGAAAATCAATTTCTTTCCCTTCGTTAAAATCAAATATTAAAATGTGAAAATCTCTTGTGTTGATGGAATATTCCCAAGTTATTTTTTCTAGCTCTTTAGAAATTGAAAGTGTACCTCCCTCGAACCCAAATTTTGAATCTTCAGATATTTGTACTGAAAAAAACCTTATATTCTCATCAACTTGCACTTTTAAATTAAGGTCTTGTACATTCGGGTTCTCTGTCAAATTACCCTTATCAATGCTTAAGATACTGAACTGTTTTTTCATCTCGATATTCTCCTTACTAGGACTACTCAGGCAACAAAAGAGTGCCGTTCCAAAAGTCTATAAACGTTTTCATGTCCACGCTACCTTTCGTCCCCAGCGTTGATGGATCATAGTAAGCGTTAATATCCTATATTTTCTATATTTTTCATGTTACTCTATCTCTTGCAGGGATTTGAAAGTAACGGTGAGAGATGGACTACGAATTTAGAGTGATTGTGGAGAAAGTTTCAGTTACCACTCAGGAAGTTGTTAAGCGAGACACTCTAAAAATTTATGATATCAAGCAACCAGAATCCATATTAGATCTAGGATTGCGTCACGAAGAACAAATCTCGCTGCTTTCCAAAGTTCAAAGTGCTCTGTTAGCTGAACAATCTACCCTCATCGATCCTGGATTCAAGCAGTGTATCAAATGCGGGGAGAAAATAGGCAAGCTTGGTTTTCAATCCTCTACCTTCCATGCTGTCTTCAGCGATCATAAACTCCGTATCCAAAAACATCGGTGCAAGAATCCAGATTGTCGTTGGCAAAGCTCTCCCACAACAATCAGTGTCTTTGGCACAGATACTCATCCAGATTTAGTGAAACTGCAATGTGAGAATGGTGCCTTACATAGCTATCGAGAAGCCGAAGACAATTTGGAAAGACAAAATGCCCAACGTCGTACTGTAAATAACCACGTCCAGATCAAAAAGATCACTGACCAAATTGGCGAGCGCTTATCTGAGGAGAACAAAACGCCTCCCATCAGTGATGAATGTGCTCCAGCTGCCCCAGAGCTGATTGTACAAGTTGATGGGGGTCACATTCCGACCAAAGATAAAGACAAACGCAGTTTTGAAGCTCTATCTGGCATCGTCTATCGTCCGAGTGCGATTGAAGTGGTGGATCAACACCATCGCCAGATTACGGATAAGACTTGTGTTGTTTCCGCCTTAGACGATGAGTTGCAAACCATCAAAACCTACCTGCATCATGCAGCCCTTAAACAAGGAATGACCCAAGAGACCAAGGTTACCGCTTTGGCCGATGGCGCACACAACTGTTGGTCCGTTATCTTAGCTCTGGAGCCTCACTGCAAGTCCTTAGAGTTAGTCTTGGACTGGTTTCACATTGGCAAGAAATTCAAGAATGTCAGCAATGCGCTGGGTGAGACCTTCACAAAGTCTCTCGACAGTACAAAGTGGAGTTTATGGCATGGCAAGGTAGATGACGCTCTGCGGAAGATTGCTCTGCTTCGAGATAATATCTCAGATGACAAGAAGCAAACAAAGCTCACAAGCTTGCACGATTATTTGAAGAATAACCGTGATTATCTTGTCAATTATGATGAACGAGAGAAAGCAGGGTTAGCCTATACTAGCCAGGTCGCAGAATCTCATATTGACACCATCATTAATGCTCGACACAAAAAGAAGCAGAAGATGCAATGGACTCGGGATGGTGCCCACAATGTCTTGCAAATCAGAGCCAGTATGATCAGTAATGAATGGGATGAAAAGTGGCTTGATTTGGTACTGCCTGAAGAAGATAAAGCTGCTTAAAAATTAGCTTTTCCATATAGGATATTAACGCTCTCATGTTTCATGGCTCCTAGCCCCACTTCGTTCTTGGTTGAACGGTAGGACACTAGAGGCCGTGAATTTTGGAAATTACCGTCAGAAGAATAAGGGAATGAGCTGGTCTGATAGAGGTAGTCGAGCTTTAGCCATACTGAAAACTGTGGAGCTTAATGGCCAATGGAAACAGCTCTGGTTCCCTTAAACCATTGCAGAGTAAGAAAACCCGGAAAAATTTACAGGTGGGCTTTGGTTGGCTTATTGGTCTGGAAGTATTACTGTGAAAAGCTTTCAGCGTAATTTTTTGTAGGATCGTGTTGTTGCAAAGTATATATTCTGTGTTTTGAGTTGCCAAAAGTATAGCTATATATAGCTTCTGCCGATCCTGTGAGAAAAAAATGGTCTATCTCGGCACAAGCCCAAAATCCGAAAGAACCAATTATTAGTTATGAAGTCTACCATCAGGCATAGTTACTTGTCTCATGATAGCAGCATTGAGATTTGTGTTATCTAGGATAACGCCAGTTAAATTTGCACCACTTAGATTTGCTCCCTCAAAATCACAATATGCTAGCTGAGATCCACGAAAATCACAATTTGATAAATTTGCCCCAGTAAAATTACAACTTCCAAAGGCGGATTTAACAAGAGTAGTGCCATTCATTATCACATTTCTAAAATCACATTGAGTAGCGATTATTTCATTTGCATTAGACCTTTCTAATGTTGCATTGCTAAAATTTATCTGCATAAATTTTGATTTATAAAAATTTACTTCAGTAAAATTAGAATACATAAAGGCAACTTCATATATATTTGACGAATAGAAAATTGAATGAGTGAAATTCGTAGAATTAAAAGTTACTTTGGAAAGTATAGTTTTTGTGAAATCAGCATTAGAAAAATCAGAGTTACTAAGATCTTGTCCAGATATTTGTTTTTCACTACAATTAATATCCCTAAAATCTCTATTTCCAATACTATATCGATGAAATAAGTCAAGATTTAGCATAGAATACTCTAAGAAAAAATGTATTAGTATTAAAAAGCCGATTAATAATAAATAGAACTAAAAACATCAGATAAGTGTAAATTTAGTGAACACAAAAATGATAATAATATTATTTTACTCTCAATGCAAAAAATAGATCTAAAAGATAAACATATTGTTATATTTGGCAATAAAATTGGACAATTGAATTATAAAACATGCTTTTTAGATTCAATTTCTAGAAAAATATTGAGGATAAAAACCTTATTTTTTGCTAGTACACACTTCCTTGAAATAGTGATTGAGATTTATGAGCCATTACATAATATAACAAAGTGTTGGGGAGAATATTAATTAAGTAATTAATCAAGATCTATCAGGGTTAGTATCCTGATGTATGAATTAATACATTCCAGACTTCTCATTTACTAAACGCAAATTCTCCAATACAAAACTAATTAGCTAAATCAGCAGGAACTGGAATGTAATGTACTGGTGGAATATTGGCCCATCTTTCTCTAAAAAAGTCAGCTGGACTTTTCTCACTAAATGCCCATTGGAAATGGTACCCGCAATCTGAAGCAACCAGCATGCCCCTATGCCTCAAGCCCTCAAATGTAGGTACATCTTGTCCATATTCAGTTAAAAACTGATTCGAAGGTATGTGCTTATAACCATCCTTTGCTTCCCAGACATTTCGCGTTCCTGGTGTCTTACCATCGTAATCTATGGCAACTGCAAGTCTGTTCATAGCAAAGAAATTAAAATCTGAATTTGAGACAAATGTTTCATAATATGCTCCAGATCTTGTTATATCTCTTTTAACCTCGGCGACAAAACACCTTCTATTTTGGTCATCTGGCTCTCCTTCTGGTTTTATATCGTCAAGTACTTGAGGATAGTTTGCAACCGTAGTGCGCTGATCGGGTGTCATTTGGGCAATAACATTTGTAAAATTGTTACTTGTTGTAGCAAGTATATATGCAGTAGTGATAGCAAGAGATAGATCGGTTTTTATTTTCTGCGCTACCTTTAGTTCAGTTAACAGCAGTAAACCACTAGGATCTGTCCCATTAACAGGGTTGTTATGAGTATAAGAATACTTATGAATTGTTAAAGGCTCAGATAAGACACCTTCATAAGTATCTCTTCGATTAAATCGGCCAGAGGATTGTTGATAATAACGCTGTCTAAGGTAATAACTATCAATATCTTTATCGAATTGTTCACCAGCAAATCTATAACTGTTTTCAGTGATTCCAGATAATCCAATTTGATCTCCAAATGAATCATAGGTGTAAGTATCAGTGACTTCCCCTTGATTATCAGTGAGTATACGGGTACTACCCAATCCATCAACTTGATAATAAGAGAGATGTTCACTTCTCTGTTGAGATATTAAATCATGACCATAACTATAGAATGCAACTAGATTGCTATTAATAGACTCTTCCAACACTTGAGCATAAGGTCGATTTTTATCAACTAAGAAATTTACCTTGTCACCATTGATAGAACGACTAACTCTGATTCCTTCACTATCATAGGTGTACTCAGTGTTATTCCCATTCGATAGGTCAACTCTTACTAAGCGATTGTCATCGTTCCATTGGTAATTTGTTACTTCAGAATTATTTTTAGTGCGTTGAGTTTGATTACCATTATTGTCATAAGTATAAGTAATGCTCTCAATTTCATTAGCTCCACGGATGAGTATTTCTGTCAATAAACGGTCATTTTCATCATAAGTATAGTTAGTTACTCCGTTAGCAGAATCATTACGTGATAAGCGATTTCCAACATTGTCATAGGTGTAGTGAATTACTCTTTCACTATTATTGATGTTTTCTTGGGTTACTCGATAAAGGTCATCATAGAGATATTCCACTTGTCTCCCATCTGCTTCAGTTACAGAAGTGCGGTGACCCGACTTATTAAGGTTATATCTATAACTGGATACGATCTCTCCATTGGATTTATTCTCTAGATAAACTAACCGATCTAATTCATCATAAGCTCGAGTCTCAATTACCCCATTAGCAAATTCAGTGCGAGTCAGGTTTCCCACGCTATCATAATCATACGTCGTGATGTTAAAGTCGGAATCAATGACAGTTGACAGCCGATTTCGCTCATCATAGGTATAGTTGACTCTGCCATTAGGCGTGACTACAGATGTTCGATTATTAGCCTCATCATAGGTGTACTCTATAGTCTTTCCATTAACTGAATAGGGACCGTCTGGGTCTGTTCGTGATATTAATCTGTCCAGTTCGTCATACTCAGACTGTGTAATTCCCCTTCCATCAGTTGTAGATGCTAGTCGACCAGTCGGTGTATAAGCATAGCTAACATCAGCATTGTCTTCATAATCTATGATTACTAGCCGATTCTGTGTGTCATAAATGTATTGAGTAACTTCACCATTGAAGTCTGTATAAGCTTGCAGATTACCAACACTATCATAGCGACTGATAGAACGCTGTCCTAGGGGCAACTCTACTGCTGTCCTACGACCAGATTTGTCATACTGATATTTTGTAGCATGATTATTAGCATCCACTACTTCAGTAAGGCGTCCAGCTTCGTCATATTTATACTCTGTTAAAAAGCCCAATGCGTCTGATACTCCTGTCAAACGATTGACCTTGTCATATTGATATGTTGTAACTTTTCCAGACTGATCTGTAACGCTCTGCTGTCTATCACGCGCATCATAACTGACATGGATTTCTGAATCATCATGAAACTTTGTATTAACAACTCTCCCTAAATCATCATATTCGTAGAGAGTGGTTCGGCCTAATGCATCAGTATTTGCTATTGGACGACCCATCTTGTCATATTCGACAATTATTTTGGGATTATTGTTCAGGTCATCTGGAGTATCATCTGCAAAAATGGTTTCTGTAACTCGTCCCATAGCATCATATCGATACTCAGTTTTGTTACCACGTTCATCAATAGTGGCCTTGACTCTACTATCTTTAGTGAATTTGGTCTGAATACGGTTATTGTCAGTAAGGAAGGTTGGAGACGCATCAGGATAAATAATCTTTGTCCAATCTATCGCTTCTAAAGTTTCACCTGGAGCTACCGCTGCTAATAGTTGTTCAAGCGTGTCATTATTATCAGGATGAATGGTTTCAACCAAGCGATCAACTTCATCATAGATAAAATGAGTCCCTCTACCCGCTTGGTCAATGGAAGCTCTCAACCTTCCACCCCGATCATAGAGATTGATAATTCGGGGATTATCCCTCAAATCGCTGGGAGTAGCATCTGAATAGATAGTTTCGACAAGCTGGCCTCGCTCATCATAACGATTCTCAGTCTTATTTCCTAAAGCATCAATAATTGCAATTTGTCGACCGTTTGCATCGTATTGATACTGAGTAATATTACCTTCACCGTCTGTCAAAGTTTGAACACGATTTTCATTGTCATAGGTCCAACGAGTGATCAAGTCCTGAATGCCGCTAGGGGTAGTTACTTTGCGAGTCTCACTAGTACGGTTACCATTTGCATCATAGGTGTATTGGGCAACGTTGCCTTCAGCATCAATTAATTCCGTTAAATTGCCATTCGCGTCGTAATTGAAATGAGTTTTGTGACCTAGAACATCTTCTTGATACAGTAGTGTTCCCGTGCTGCTATACCCAAATTGAGTGATGTTACTAGCTTCATCAATACTTGATAGCAAGTTTCCATTAGGATCATAACCATAGTTGTTGGTGTTCCCAAAGACATCAGTTTCACTTGTTAAGCGACTCTGAGCCCCATAACTATAGTAGGTAGTGTTTCCAAGAGCATCAGTTACACTTGTTTGGTTTTTCTGATTGTCATAGGTGAAGTCAGTTGTCCATCCATCGGGACCACTTTCATCAGTGATAATTGTCTTACTCAGGACATTATTATCGTTATCATAAGTCCACTTAGTGATTTTACCCACCGCGTCTATTTCAGTGATGACATTTCCACGTTGGTCATACTCATAAGTTGTTAGATTACCTAATACATCCTTCACCGTCTGTAAAGAATTCTCAGGATCGTAGATTAGTTCAACTGCTTCTCCATTGACATCTAGTACCTTCGTTAAACGACCCTGGTCGTTATACTCGGTCTGCACCCCAGACCGACCTAACGGATCAATTACCTCATCCAGGTAATGGGGCTGAGTTTCGTCATACTTAAACTGGGTAACATTCCCTTCTCTATCCGTGACGGCCACCAAATCACCCAGAGCATCATACTCATAGGTCACCTGGTTCCCCAACGGATCCGTCACTGTTGTAATCCGACCTTGAGCATCCCGCTCAAAGGTCACCTGCTGTCCCGTGGAACTGGTAATTGCACTATCGGTATAGGTAAGGGTATTGCCATTGGTATCTGTGACTGACAGCAGATCCCCTGATTGACCATCAATCTCATACACAATGCCTTCTTTGGTGGTTAAAACATATACCCCACCAAAGTAGCTATCCGCTGGGTTATAGACCTGTCCCGCCGGATTGATATAAACCCCATCCTCTCGACGAATTAACTGACTAGCGTCACTTTGACGAACACTCAGCGTGCTGGTTACACCTAGATCCGATTCAAAGGCCGGATTCAAAAACTGCAACTGCTCAGGAATTCTTGCTCCTTGTTTTAGCAATTTAGCAATCTCAGGATTCAATATCGGTTTGAACGTAAACCCTTGCCGCTGTCCCCCCGGCAGAGTGATATACACCCGTGTATCCGCCTCAAACCCAACAGTACGAATCCCCAACTGCTCAAAGGTCTCATCCTTCGGCAAACTGGTTCTGAGATCCGTATCCCGGAACTCTAAACGCCAGCCATAGCCAAAGTCATCGGTGGTATTGCTGGTCAACGTATCGTAGGTCCGAGTTACCGAGATGGGAATCCCTGTCACTGGAATGGTCAAATCCGTAAACGACAGCTGGAAGTTCCCTAACTTCAGCTCACCCGCCACCGTCACCACCTCATCTTGGGTGACAACATTGCCCCCCGCATCCACAGCGGTCAGCCGCAAGGTATAAGCATCATTCTCCAATAGCGAAGGATCAAAAGTACCCAATACCCCATCCACCACCGGATCAGATCCTCGGAAAATCTCCCGGAAGTCCTCAGACCCGACCTTGGCTACAGACAGGCTGTAGTAAACCAAATTGTCATCATTTACCGTCCCCACAATCTCTGTAGGAGCCGTAAACACCTGTCCCCTCAAATCCGGGAGGCTAATCTCAGGGGCATCCACATCTGTGAAGTCCAGCACAGAGAAAATGGTCTCCGTCTGGGTGGTATTCCCCGCAGCATCCGTGGCCGTGGCAATCGCCGTCACCTCACCCACGACATCTGGGGTAAAGGTATAAATCCCATTGGCATCTAGAGCCACCGCTTGGCCATTCACCGTCAAGCTCAGCAGATCCACCCCAACGTTATCCGTAGCAGAGGCAAACAGAGAGACCGACTCACCCAGAGTAGCGGGTTCCACACTGGGCACCAACCGCACCTCGGGTGCTACATCATCCGTCTGCACCGTCAGGTCAAACTGTTGTTCAACACTGGCTCCCACTGCATCCGTCACCGTCAAGGTAATCGGATAGACGCCCACTTGGTCAGCCGTCGGCGTCCAGGTAATGCGGCCATAGGCATCAATGGTGACCCCTAAGGCTTGGGCATTGGCATCCAACTCATAGGTCAGTGCCCCACCCTCTGGATCTTGAGCCTGAACATCATAACGATATTCACCCCCCACAAAGGCTGTTGTCTTTGGTGTGGAGCGAATCACAGGCAGCTCATTGGCTAAGGCCCTGAGGGTATAGCCTTGAGCGGCCCCCAATCCCTCGGCATCATAGGCCGCCACCACAATACGATGATCCCCTGCAACTGGAGCATCCCAGGTCAATACCCCTGTTTGGGCATCCACCGAAATCCCAGCAGGACCTTCCAGTAACTGGTAGGACAACGCCTCACCTTCTGGATCCGTCGCTTCAATTTGATAGGTATAGGGTTGTTGCAGATCAGCCTGGAACAACGGACGAGAGGTAATCGTAGGAGCTTGATTAATCGGAGCTTCACCCACTTCTAATTGATAGGTCTGGGTACTCACGGCCCCTTGGCTATCGCGCAACTGAACCTCAATTTCATGAACACCCAACTGGCTGGCTTCGGGGGTCCATTGGATCAGACCCGACTGGGCATCAATCGTCATCCCCGCTGGGTTAATCCCCAGACTGTAGGTCAATTCATCCTGTTCTGGATCTTGAGCAACCACCTGATAGGAATAGGCTTGGTCTTGAGCGGCTCGGGTAGACGGCGTCGATAAGAACGCTGGAGGCGTATTGGCCCCATTCACCTGCACCTCAAAGGTTTGCTGAGTCGAGAGGCCATAGGCATCACTCAATTCCACGATTAAGGTATGCGCCCCCAGCTGATCCACCGTCGGCTGCCAGCGTAGACTGCCAGAGGTTGGGTCAATCACCACACCCTCAGGACCATTCACCAACCGCCACTGCACCAAATCCCCATCTGGGTCAGAGCCCGTCAGGTTGTACTGATACTCTCGCTCTAGGTTCGTGACTAAATTCGGTGTCGAGGTAATCTCAGGGGCGGCATTACTCAGCTGATTGCCCACCGTCAGGGTATAGGTCTGTTCCGCGACCCCACCTTGACCGTCTTCGACAGAAAGCACCACCTGATGCTCACCCATCTGCTCAGCAGTAGGTGTCCATACCAGGATATTGTCTTGCAATGCCATCCCCGTCGGAGCGGTCGATAAGCTGTAGGTCAACGGATCGCCGTCGGCATCTGTGGCATTCACTTGATAGAAATAGGTATTCCCCAACCGGATGCTCTCTCTAGGTGTTGAGGTAAATGTGGGAGCCTGATTCGGCAAGGGATTAATCACCCTTAGATCCAAGGTCTGAATCGCCTCTCCCCCTTGACCATCTAGCGCTCGCAGTTGAACCGTGCGATTCCCTAACTGTGAACTCACAGGGGTCCAGTTCAGTAACCCCGTCTGGCTATCTAAGGTGACGCCACTTGGACCCGACACCAATTCATAGGTGAGCACATCCCCATCGGCATCTATGGCTTTAGCTTGGTATTGGAAGGCTTTACCCACCTGAGGTTGAGAATGATCCAAGACAGAAGTGAAGGTGGGGGCTTGATTATTGGACTCAACCACCAACTCAAAGGTCTGTAGCGTGGTACCGCCCTGGTCATCTCGCACCCGCAGAATCACATCAAAGCGACCCACCTGATCCGCTTGGGGAATCCAGGTAATATTGCCTGACTCATCGATGGTTACTCCGTCTGGAGCCAACGGCAGGTCATATCGAATTGGATCTGCATCAGGATCTTGGGCAATGGCCCGATAGATAAATTCTTCACCCACCTGGAGCGGGGTGGTCGGTGCCTCCGTGATCAACACCGGATTGGAATTCGCAGGTCCACTAATAGGATGGAGACCAAAGAGATGCTCATAGACTTCACCCCCAGAGACCGTCACTTCATCTACAAAGGATCCACTACTGGGATTCGATTCTTCATATCCATTGGGTACGACTTGGCGAACCGTATAGGTTCCCGGCAGTAGATTCTCAAAGGAATAGAAATAGCGAGTTTCACCTAACCGGGAATTAGAGGTATCAGGCTGAGTCAGTTGATAGGGCTCATCTGGGTCCAACACCCCATTATTGTTGTGGTCCAAGTAGACCGTAATGTTATCCAGGAAGGGTTCAGTGGAGAACCGCTCATCCCAGCCACTAAAGACATCGACTAACTCATCGACATTGGTAATCTGAACCGCATCGGGGTCCACTTTCTGCAGTTGTCTCAAACCTGCACCTGCACCAATCCCAAAGGCCGTTAGATTAATGTCCGCCTCTCTAATGTCAGTGACAATGGTTTCATCCAAACGCCCATAGCCATCCGAGAGGAAGATTAAGTTGGCATCGCCATCAAGGCTATCCAGGACCCCTTTCGCTGTCGTCAGTCCAGCATCGAATAAGGTGCCATTGCCCGAATTGCTAACGGTCTGTAAGGCTTCCCGCAGGTCAGCAATGCCATTGTTATTTAAATCTGCTATGGGAGTGGTGTAGAGCTGCTTCCCAGGCTGGGTCAGATCCATATCCAGGGTAGAGGCCGCTTCATTCCAGAGAACCACACCAATCTTGGCATCTCCCCGGCCCTGGGCAATCAACTGTTCACTCAAGGCAATGACTGTCGCCAACTCCAAGTCAAGAATGGAGGCCGTGGTCTCACTCAGACTGCTAATATCTTGGTTCGTTAAGTCTACTAGGCGGTACCCGGCACTGCCAGAGGTATCAATGGCAAAGACAATATCTGGGGTATCCCCTTGCACGAGGGTGGTATCGCGGTAACCATTGTTATTGAGGTCGGCAAACACACCGCCTTGAATCCGACCGAGTTGACCCGCCACATCGACGGAGAAGGTTTGCTGATCCGAGTTACCGAAGCGGTCTTCCACTAAAACTGAGAATTGGGCGGTGTTGCCGGGGGTGATGCTGGTATTGGGATACCAGAGTAGCTCTCCCGTTTCTTGGTCAATGACGGCCCCCAAAGGCGCATCCAGCAATTTGTAGACCAGCGGATCACCGTCAGGGTCATTGGCCGTGAGCTGATAGCGATAGACTTCGTCTGCCAGGCCAAACTGGGTGATGGGGGTGCTGGTAATGATGGGACCACCATTCTCAGGATTGGGCCATAGGCGTAGAGAAAAAGACTGGGTGGCACTATTCCCCGCCGTATCTTCTGCTTGAATCTTGACGGCAAACGTTCCTAAAGAGCCATCAGCAGTATTCTGAGTCTCGCCAGTTCCAGGGGTAATGACAGTGGGAACATCCGGCTCTGACGCCCAGACCTGGAAGCCATAGTCTAAAGAACTTGAGAAGTTCTGGCCTTGAATATGAAGATAATAGGGACCGTCTTCCTGGATGACCACCGATGCATCCGTTCGCTGCTCTTGGTTGAAGAGCACTTGAGTATTGGCGTCATAGAGCTGCCAACGATAGCTAGATGAGCGTCCTGAAGTACTGGAGCGCAAGCTGTCAAAGTACAAGACCTGGCCTGCTTTAGCGGACAGCTGATAGACAGCCCCTTCACGACCATCGGCAAAGAAGCCATTGACTGTTTGGCCAAACTGGATTTCAGGGGCTGCAGTAAAGTCCAGCAGTTGGAAAGAGTAATCAACGGTGGAGGCAAAGGGGTTCTGCAAGACCAGTTGGTAGAGTCCGGATTCCGTGAGGGTCAAGGGGCCTTCATCCGCGACCCCCGCATTTCCAGGGGTGGAAAAGAGTGGTGTCCCAAGAGGGCTATACAAGGTTGCGTTCCCCCCTCGGATGCCATTGAAGTACAACCGCTGCCCTGCTCGACCCTCAAGGGTCAAAACCTTCACCGTGCTGGGGCCAATGGTTTCCGTCGTAACGCCACTGCCTTCAAAGATGTTGACCCCGGGACTGTCCAGGGTGCTGGGGACTTCCAAGACCTGGAACTTGTATCCTCCTCCTGCAAATGTGCCACTGCCGCGATACAGTTCTACGGTGTAGGTGCCCGATTGGGTCAATTGAATCAGCCCAGAATCATCATTCGCGCTCAGGGTATTGAAGACGAACGACCCATCGGGATTAAGTAACCGCGTCAAGCTGGCAAAGCCACTATTGGTTTGACCATCAAAGATGATTTGCGTCCCTGCGGTTGCCGTGAAGGTATATTGATCCACGTCGCTGCCACTGACACCACCACTGTAAATGGTGTTAAAGCCGCTATTTTGGATTGTTGGGGTGGTATCCAAGAGGGTCAGACTATAGTCAAAGGCCGTGCTGGCACCCGCAATCGCGAGGGTATAATCCCCATCCAGGGGCAATATCGCGGTGTCATTGCCGTTCGCAGATGTTGCCAGGGATTGGCCATTGGTCCCATACAGCGTCCATCTTGCCGTACTGTCTAGAGAACTAAAATCAATGGCTAAATGCTGTCCTCGGCTCCCCGTAACTTGGTAAAGGTTTGCCTGTTGGGCTGATGCAAGGGTGCCTGTCACTGGGGTAGCTAGGGACAACGCCGTTGCGTTCCCCCTCTCCTGCAGGACAAAGTTATAGTCCCCCGTATTGGCCCGATCCCCTCGAATCACGAGTTCATAGGTGCCCGATTGAGCAAGCTGGTAGGAGGCCCAGTCTCCATCAATGGACTGAGTGGTCAACAGAGAGCGGTCTGGCCCATAGAGCAATGCCGTCAGTCCGCTACCGCTGAGGGTATCAAAGAATAAGGACTGACCCGCTTCTCCCGTAAAGGAATAGATATCGCGGTCCCCGGACTTCTCAATCGAGCCTGCAACATCATCCCCATAGGTAAGAGAGAGCAAATCATATTTGGCTGATGTCAACTGTAGTCGATAATTCGGGTCAGCTGCCCCCTGGCCTTGGACCACGAGGAAATACTCTCCATTCCCAGGCGCTGTGAATTCATAGTCATCCGTCGTTCCATCCACCAGCGACCCCGTCTGAAGTTGCTGACCACCAGGACCATAAAGTGCCCAAGAATTATTGGCTTGACCTCCACCCATGTCTAGGTAGAATCGTTCGCCTTTGTTAGCTCTGAATTGGTAAGCAGCACTGCCCAAACCATTGTTGTCTAGCACCCCAGTGATTTGCGTATCCAAGGGCAATACAGGGGCTGATAAATGATCCAGGAGTCGGAATCCATAATCACCCGTATTCTCCCCTTCACCATCCACGATGAGGCGATAGGTACCCGTCTTCGTGAGGGTTAGTCCTTGATTGGGTCCACGATTCACCCGGCTATCGGACGTAGAAGAGTCATAAAGCTGACGACCCGTATCATCTAGGACCTTCACTCTAAAAGGTGATCCACCCAAGGCATCAAAGAAGAGCTTCTGGCCTGCTTGTCCTTCAAAGGTATAGGTATCCTGTTCGCCCTTTTCAGAGATGCTTCCAGCAATAGCGTCACCGAAGGATAGGGATGTTGTCAGCAGGTCGGGAGTAATCAAGCGCAAGCTATAATCAGCCTCAGCCCCCGTGCCCTGCATTGCTAGCAAGTAGTTGCCTGCATCTAGCCAAAATTCTTCGTCCGTACTGAAGGTGCTGGAATTAACCTGTTGACCATTGGCAGAATAGAGTATCCAGTTGGCATTACCCTGAAGACCATCAAAGAAGACATATTGCCGTTGATCTAAGTTGAATTGATACTGCGTCGTTCCTTGAGTGCTCGGCTCAAAGGTACCCAAGATATCCGTATCCACATCAACGGTGGTTGCCGCTGCTCTATCTAAGACCCGGAAACTATAGGTTCCTCGACCCTCGTCATAGCCATCAATCGTGAGACGATAGGTGCCTTCGGTACTGAGGACCAGTCCCTGGAAAGGTTCTCGGTCAATTCGACTATCGGTACTCGTGGAGGTAAACATCTGCTGACCGTTCGGGTCCGTCAGCTGCCAGCGGAAGCGACTACCACCCAAAGCATCAAAGAACAGCTGCTGTCCTGCAGTTCCTGTAAAGGTATAGGTATCTTGCTCACCTTTTTCATCAATCGTGCCAGATACCGTCTCACCTAACGTCATGGGGGTTGAGACGAGCTCTGGGGTAATGATATTGAGTCTGTAATCGGCAGCCGTACCCCGTCCCTGGAGAGAGAGGAGGTATTGGCCCGCTCCCAACCAGAACTCCTCATTACTGGAGGTCGCTCCATTATTGACCCGTTGCCCATTGGCCCGATAGAGGTTCCATAACCCATTCCCTTGCAGACCATCAAAGAACAGATACTGACTCTGATCCAGGGTAAAGGTGTAGAGCGTCGCTCCTAAAGCATTGTTATCAAAGGTGCCAGCAATCTCCGTATCGAGGGCCACCGCCGTTGCCAGCGTCTGATCCAACAGACGGAAGGCATAGCTCCCCGTCTGCGCAAAGTTACCATCAATAATCAGCTGATAGTCACCATCGACGGTTAAGAACAGACCTTCACTCGGTCCCCGGTCATTGCTAGTGTTCGTGGAACTGGTGCTGACAAGCTCTCGTCCAGCGGGGTCAATCAGCTTAAATCGCAGGGCTGAACCACCTAGCGCATCAAAGAACAGTTGTTGCCCCCCAAAGCCCGTGAAGGTGTAGGTATCCTGCTCCCCCTTCTCCGAAATTGTCCCCGTGACCGTCTCCCCAATATTGATGGGGGAAGAGACAAACTCTGGGGTCACGAGGTTTAACGTATAGTTGGCGTTCGACCCCGTTCCCCGCAGAGCTAGCAGATATTCCCCAGCCGCGAGTGACAGTTCTGGATCGTTGGATCCGCTCAAATAGCCATCGTCAACGGCTTGACCATTGGCTCGATAGAGCGCCCACCGACCATCACCTTGTCGGCCATCAAAGTAAACGTACTGTCGCTCACTCAGACTCAGTCGATAAAGCGCACTCCCGAGGGCATTGTTATCAAATGTGCCCGTAATATCGGTATCCACCCCAACGGCTAGAGCGGT
The DNA here is from genome assembly GCF_000238775.2 of Acaryochloris sp. CCMEE 5410. Taxonomy (NCBI): domain Bacteria; kingdom Bacillati; phylum Cyanobacteriota; class Cyanophyceae; order Acaryochloridales; family Acaryochloridaceae; genus Acaryochloris; species Acaryochloris sp. CCMEE 5410. The sequence goes on from NZ_AFEJ02000005.1 coordinate 85,615, forward strand.
GGCACTATCAAGCAGACGGAAGGCAAAGTTCCCCGTCCCTCGCTCCCCAATCCTAATCGTGTAGTTGCCATCCGCTTTGAAGGTGAAGCCCTGATCTGGGCCTAAATCGCGACGGCTATCCGAAGAGGTTGAGGAATATAAAACCGTCCCTTCTGAGTCATAGACGCTGATGCGGAAGAGGCTGCCCCCGAGGGCGTCATAGAAGAGTTGCTGACCAGCAACGGCCCTGAAGGTATAACTTTGGGTCGCTCCATTCGTACTAATGGTGCCATTAACCACGGTATTGAGGTCGATGGGGGTAGCCGAATTCGTGGGAGGCGTTGCTGTGTCAAGGAGCTGAATCGCTAGGTCATAGTTGGGAGCCGTGATGCCATTGCCCCGCAGCACCAATAGATGCTCTCCTGGATCAAGCCAGACAGATTCATCTGTATTCAGGGTCTGTCCCGTGATATATCGACCCAGGGGGCTAAAGAGTCGCCATTGATTGGAGAAAGAGGATTGGGAGTTGAAATTGAGCCGCTGCCGTTCCGTTACCATCAAGCGATAGAGGTCCGCACCAACGCCATTCGTGAAGGTGCCGCTGAGGGTCGTATCCGCCGTTACAACGCTAGCCGTGGCCTTATCCAACAGTCGGAACTGATACGCACCCGTCACATCCCCGGAGCCATCCACCACCAGCTGATAGGTGCCATCCGCTGCTAAAGTCAAACTATCCGGTCCCAAGTCCTGGGAACTATTCCAGGTCACGGTATTTTGGCCGTTGCTCAGTCTGATGGTCAGACCATCTGCACTGAGGGAATCAAAGTAGAGCTGCTGACCCGCTGTCCCCGCAAAGGTGTAGATATCTCGCTCGCCCTTCACGGAGAGACTGCCGCTCACCGTTTCACCCACCGTTATCGCTGAAGAGACAAACTCAGGTGTATATATCCTCAATCCATAATTCGGATTGGCCCCCCCCCCTTGAATGGCCAAGAGATATTCTCCAGCCCCTAGGGAGAATTCTGTGTCTACGCCTAAACTACTGGACTCAATCTCGCGACCATTGGCTCCATAAAGCGCCCAAGTCCCACTTCCCTGTAATCCTTCAAAGTAGAGGTACTGTGTCTCATCTAGGGTGAACCGATGAAGGTGAGTCGAGCGAGCATTATGTTCAAACGTCCCCGTGATATCCTCATCCAGGTTGATATCGGTGGCCATCGCTCGGTCAAGAAGACGGAAGGTATAGCCCCCGGTTTGGTCTCTAGAGGTGTCGATAACGAGCCGATATTGGCCATCTTGGGTCAAGACAACTGGTCTAGAGTCACCCCGAGTTGAGACATTCGTGAGTTGTTGGCCATTTGGATCATAAATAAGGGCATTGTTATTGAGGCCAGAATCTGTAGTCAAAGCATCGAAGTAAACCTGCTGGCCCGCAGTGCCTGTGAAGGTATAGGTGTCTTGCTCTCCTTTCTCTACCGTCGCACTAGTGATCACCTCATCTATCGTCAAAGATTCCGTGACAAACTCTGGGGTGATCATCCTTAACCCATAGCTAGCATTAGAGGAGCCAAACCCCTGCATCGCCAGTAAATAATCTCCAGCATCTAAGGTAAACTCTGTGTCATTCCGCTGGGATTGTGTACGGACAAGCTGGCCGTTAGGACGATAGAGGGTCCAAGTTCCTCTTCCTTGCAGGGCATCAAAGTAAATGTATTGACGCTCATCCAGTGAGAATTGATAAAGGGTGGTGCCATAATTATTGTCCAAGGTGCCCGTGATATCCTCGTCCAGGTTCACAGCCGCTGCTGTCCCCCGATCCAAGAACCGGAATTGGTAGCCCCCTCTAGCCTCATTGGTACCATCCACGACCACGCGATACTGGCCATCTATAGTGAGGGTGAGGTCTTGATGTGGGCCTCGGTCTCCCCGAGGGTCAAATTCTGTAATTAGGTTCCCATTGGGATCATAGACATTGACTCGAAGACTACGCGTCGTCGTATTCAACGAGTCAAAATACAGCTGCTGACCTGCTGTTCCTGTGAAGGTATAGATATCCTGCTCACCCTTCTCGCTGATGGATCCAGAGATATTGGTATCCAACGCCATGGGTTGAGTGATTAAATCTGGGGTGATCACCCTGAAAGAATAGCTGGCAGACCCCGTGAATCCAGAGCGACCCTGAAGCGCTAGGGTATAGTCCCCAGACACGGGTAGAGTCACTTCTAAATCACTAAAATTACTGCTCGATGCAACAGCCCGATTGCTGGAATTATAGAGGGTCCAGCCAAAGGTGCCGCTCTTATTCAGCGCATCAATAAATAACTTCTGGCCTTGATTGCCCGTAAACCGATAAAGCTTAGACTGGGTTCCCGGCCCCAAATCCCCACTGATAGTCGTATCTAAAGGAATCACAGGGGCCTGCTCATGGTCAATCACTCGGAAGCCATAGTTGCCCAGTTGGACATTATCCGTGGAGATGGCAATCCGGTAATTCCCGGTCTCGGCTAGCTGCAAGAACTGGTCCCCGACCAAGGTGCTATCTGTCACCTTGACCCCACTGGGGCTGAACACCTCAAAGTTCCAGTTGCGGTAATCACCCGTATACTGCAGGGCATCAAAGAAGATGGTTTGACCTTTGGACCCACTAAAGCTAAATTCATCCCGGTCCCCTGGAATCCGAATCCGACCGAGGACGGTATCTCCAACCACTAACACGGGGGGTGGGGTAAACTCCGCTAAGCCCGTATCCGCCTGAATGGTGAATCCTTCTGGACCAAGAATCAGGTTAAAGGTCAGGTCATCATTGTCTGGATCAATGGCATTGGCATCGTACTGATACAGCTGGTTGATATAGGCATCCACCACTGGATCGCTGGTAAAGAGGGGTGGGCGATTGGGGGGTGGTTCCGTAATCGAGAGGGTATAACTTTGCTGGGTGGTGCCGCCGCGACCATCACTGACCGCCACTTGAATGGCATGATGACCCACAGGGGTATTGGGGTCCGTCGCAGGTAGGAAGTCTGGGGACCATTCAATCAATCCCGTCTGGGCATCAATGGTCATCCCCGTCGGACCACTCAAGAGTTGATAGGTGAGGTCATCCCCATCGGCATCCGTTGCTTGGACCTGGTAGGTATAAGGCTGGCCAATAATCCCCTCTGCTAGGGTCTGGCCGGGAACGACAGGGTTACTCTCAATCACGGGAATTCGATTGAGATCCGCTAGAATCTCCAACTCATAGGTAAACTGCACCTGGTCGGGGTTGGCAAACACTAAAGTCTGACTGGCAGAAACCCCTTCAGGGTTCAATTGACCATTGACGAGCAGATGGGTGAAGTCGTAATAGGGCAACCCATCAGCGGTGAGTCCATCGGCGTCTCTAAGTTGGACATTCAGATCACTGATGTTTTTCACCACCAGAACCAAAGGCCCATTAATCCCATAGGTGCCGATATTGCGGAGGACCACATCCGTCAGCAGTAGATCTGACTCCGTATCCAAGCTAGTGCCTTGATACTCAACGGCCACACTGGGAGAAACATCGGTCAGGGAGGCTAAGGATGCAATGGTTGAGGGGGCGTTGCCTTGACCAGGCAGACTTGGACTCAGGGGGACCGTTGCCCCACTGGGCAGATCCGTTAGGGTCAAGTCACTGATACGGACGGTGGTCGTCGTATCGCCATCATTGTTGACAAGGCGAAAGGCCAGATAGGCAGGGGTGCCGGGAGCGACGCCTTTCAAGTTCAAGGTGACGGTCTGGTCTGTCTCGTCATAGGTGACGCCAGGGGCGAGCTGTACCCCTTCACCCTCCGTCCAGTTAAAGAAGCTGCCTCGGCGCTGACCAAAGGTATGGACCAAGGATTGGCCCTGGTCATCCACCAAGTCCACCTCAAAGGCGTCATTGATGGCATCAACAGTCGTTTCATCAAAGGTTAACGGGTTGATCTTAAAGCTCAGCTGAGAGGGGGTTTCAGGAATGAGCAGAGAGAAGGTCTCTTGGGGGGCAAAATCGTTGTTTTCGGCTAACTCAAAGGCAGTAAACAGCACCACGGTCTGCTGGCTACTCGCCCCTTGATCATCCGTAGCGGTGAGGGTAAAGGTATGTAGTCCCAAATCAGCGGGGGTAGGTGTCCCTGATACTGTAGCCGTCCCATCGCCATTGTCCACGAAGGTCAGCCAGCTTGGTAAAGTGTTGGCACTAAGCGTCAGCGGGTCATTCTCTGGATCTGACGTGGTAACGGTATAGGTATAGGGTTGGTTCGCCTCAATATTAGTAACGGGGCTACTGGTGAAGACGGGAGCTTCGTTTACATCCGTCACGGTAATGACGAGAGACTGTTCGAGGGTTTGGGGGGGCTGACCATTATCCGTACTGCGAATGGTGACCGTGTGACTCGGGTTGGCCTCGAAGTCTAAGAGAACATCAGGGGCGATGATCAGCTGATTGTCCACGATTTGGAAACGACCACCCGCATCATTGACCAGTTCATAGGTGTGGGTATCGCCCGTCTCTGGATCAACGGAACTCAGTTCCCCAATCACGGTGCCTGATGCACTATTCTCATTCACCTGAGTTTGGCTCAGGGTAATCGAAGTGGGGGCTTCATTGACGTCGCTGATGGAGACGGTGAAGACCTGGTCAATGATTTCTCCCCCCTGATCCGTGGTTCTGACCCGCAGACTGTAGGAGTCTTGTATCTCGAAGTTGGGAGAGGTCTGGAAGAGCAGCTGGTCCCCTTGAATCAGGAACTGGTCGTTATCCGTATCGCCGACCCCAGGCACAAAGGTATAGGTATGACTATCCCCAGCATCCACATCTAAGGTTCTAAATTCACCGATGGAAGTATTGGCAGGGGTGTTCTCCGGAATCAGGCCAATATCTAAGGTCAAATCCGTTGGAGCTTCATTGATATCCTCCAGGCGAATCACCATCTGTTGGGTGCGGCTAAGGCCCCCGGCATCGGCGCTGAGAATTTCAATCGTGTATTCGGTGGCCAGTTCAAAGTTGAGCAAAGACCCATCTGCCACTTGGAGCTGATTGTCAACAATTTGAAAACGGCCCCCGGCATCTTCTAGCAAGCTATAGGTATGGCTATCGCCAGCATCTGGATCTGCCGTGCTCAGAGTACCAATGACCGTGCCATCACTGCTGTTTTCTGCCACTAGATCCGCACTGAGGGTGATTTGGGTCGGGGCTTCATTGACGTTCGTGGTGCGAATCGTCATCACCTTATCTAGGCTCAAACCACTGGTGTCTGTGCTGCGCACTAGAATGCTAAAGGTAGGCTGGGTCTCAAAATTAGCGGAATCATTGATAAAGAGCTGGTCGCCGACAATTGTGAAGGCCCCGTTGTCTGTATCCCCCGTTCCTGAGACAAATTCATAGGTATGGGTATCCGTGGCGTCTGGATCTAAAGTATTGAATTCACCGACCAACGTATTGACGGGCTCATTCTCCGCCACCTGATCTGGCGTCAGGGTAATATCTTGGGGGGCCTCATTCACATCCGCAACGGTAATCTGCAGCTGCTGGGTCGTACTTAACCCGCCTGCATCCGTCGTTCGGACCGTAATGGTATGGGTCGTCTCTTGCTCAAAGTTGAGGATGGCCCCTGGTGCCACCTGCAGATGGTCTCCCACAATCTGGAAATGGTTGCCCACATCCTCCACAAGCTCATAGGTGTGGGTATCGTTGGCATCGGGATCAAGGCTCGTAAAGGTACCAATGACCGTGCCAGCATCACTGTTCTCCTCCACCGTTGTGTTGCTCAGCAGTAGTTGGGTGGGGGCTTCATTGGCATTGTCAATCTGGACCGTCAGGACTGTCTCAGTGCTCAGTCCGGCTGCGTCCGTGCTACGAATACGCAGGCTATAGCTAGATTGAGTTTCAAAGTTGGGAGAGTTTTGCAGAAACAGCTGATCACCTGTGAGGGTAAAGGCGGCATTATCGGTATCGCCCGTCCCGGATACTAACTCATAGGTATGGGTATCGCCCTGATCTGGATCGTCTGTACTGAAGGAGCCAATCAAGCTATTGGCCGGTGAATTTTCCAGTATCGCATTGGGAGAGAGGGTAATCTCGGTTGGTGCCTCGTTGAGGTCGGTAATGTTAACGGTGAATACCTTCTCAACACTCAATCCCCCCTGATCGATACTCTGGACCCGGATGGAGTAACTATCCTGAGTCTCAAAATCAGGAGTTGCATTAATCTGCAGCTGATCACCCACAATGCTAAAGGCCGCGTTGTCTGTATCCCCACTGCCTGGGACCAGGGAGTAGGTAAAGGTATCCCCAGCATCTGGGTCTGTGGTGGTGAATTGCCCGACGACACTATTGGCCGCCACATTCTCCGAGATGGATGAGGTATCTAGGGTAAGGTCTGTGGGTGCGGCGTTGCTCGGGGTTGTGGGTCCAAGACCAATGACGGTGGCATTGCCATTAAAGATGACATTGCCTTTTGCCCCAATGGAGCCATAGATGGTGGAATTGCCGTTGAGGGTGAAATTGTTCACACTCAAGAAGTGACCCCGAGTATCTGTAGAACCGTTAAAGGTAATGTCCCGCTGGGAAATCACCGTGAGGACATCATCTGAGTCGGTGGTTTGGGTGGCTCCATTAAAGTGGATACTCTGGTTGTTGCCCGTGGCAATCAGAGAGGTGCCGCCAAACCGAGCTCCCCCATTCATATTGATGGACTGGGAGGAGAGAATGGTGAGATTCGTCCCCTGGATATTGCCCAAGTTCATGCCGCCATTGTGGGTGACGAGGGTGACATTATTGAGCTGATGACCATTGCCATTGAAGTTGAGATAGCCGTTCTCTAACTCAATAACGGTGTTCTCTATCGTGACTCCCCCAGGGATATTCAGTCCCCAACCGGAGACTTTGACCACCGTGGGCTGTTCAGGGGTTCCACCGGCTGGGAAATGTTGAGCCCAATCCGCAGCATTGTTGAGGGGGTTTTGATAGGGATTGAAATCAATGGGCGTTGTCCCAGCGGGGATTTGATCCGCTAGAGTCTCTGACTTGATGGTGTCAAAATCTTGAATCTCCACCACCTGCTCTTCCACGATTTGGGGTGGAACGAGATTCCCATAGGTGTTGTTGGGAGCATTGAGGGTGGAATAGTTGGCAGAGACGGCAACGGCATTCTCGACTAACAGGGGACGACCATTGCCATCCAGGACGGGCTGGCCGAACTCATCGAGCTGTACGGGCAGTGCAGGTCTACCGTTAATCGTGAAGCCATTCCCGGCATAGATCAGGGCATCATCACTGAGATCTGACGGGTCCCCATCAAAATCACTGTTGCCGTTAATCGTGACGGTTCCCTCGGCTCGGACAGCAAACCCGAGATTGACAGATGAGGTGGCATTGGCCGTGGGAACGTACGGGTCTACGACTAATACTCGTTCCTCTGGGGTTCCAGACTGAGAAGTAGCGTTGGCTGAGGCTGGAGCTGGGGAGGGTGAAGATTGTACTGAAAAGCTGGTTGTGGTGGGGGTGCCGACTAAGGGGCCTTGGGTTGTTCCCGTTAAGGTATCCGCTGTTAAGGTACTGAATTGAGGTAGGGTCGTTGACGCAGGGATGGAGGGGGTGATTCCACTAGAGTTGGGGACGATAGTCGAAGGCGGGGGCTGAATGGGGGCAGCACTTTGCAGCCCAAAGCGAGAGGGGTCAGGGAACCCTGAGCCACTGGCCGATGGCCCTCCCCAAGATAGACCCAATCTCACGTCTAAATCCGTGAGGTCTCCCATGAGATCTGCTTGCTCCAGTAGCGAGCTTCCTAGGAATCCTTCCTCAGGGACTAATCCACCACCGATGCCACCCGATTGGGCGCGACCGTTACTCATCGTTATGCCTTCTAAAAAAATTGGATCACGAACGGTCCCCAATCCAGCCCTAACGGTGGAGGTCAACTCCTACCGTTAGCGCAGATTAGGGATGTAAAGAAAAGAGCGCGGAACTAGGCGATTGCTGGGAGTTCCTCAGCGGGTTCTGCCGTGGGAATGGCCCCTAAACTATCAGCTTCAACATCATGGCTGTCTGCTGAGGACGTGAGAAACTGCTCAACGACGGTTCGGTAGTTTTCTAAATTAGTGGGCCAGTTACCGACTAATGTCTGAACCTGGGCTAAGCGATCTGCAGCAGCAACCTCTCTAAGATCCGTTTCAAAGTTGCCCGTAAACATCAGGATGGGGACTTGTTCTCCCTCGGGAAGCTGCAGTGCTGCTTCTTGAACACCCAAATTAAGGCGATTGTCTTCAAAGGTATACATCAGATTCAAACCCGCGCGCACAGGAGCGGTTCCTTGCTGCTGCCAGGGTCCAGGGGCTAATAGGGTATTGAATAAATAGTCATGGGCACTTTCTGCATCACCCGTGAAGGTGACATGGCCTCGGAAATTAACTCCCACCGCTTGGTACTCAATGTTGCGGAGGATTTCAGAAAAGCGTCGAGCCACGCCAGCAATTTGAATATCTTCTTCTGCTTTATCTCGCAGTGATTCAACAAACACGGTTTGGTTGGGGTAGGCGACGATATTGACCCCATTTTGGAAGCTGACCTGTGCCCCTTGAGGCTGGCGGACTGGCTGCTGGGCGAGTTCCCAAGCTTCGGGGATAATGCCACTGTAATGTAGAAATTCTGGATTTAAGAGAGTCGGATCTTGACGCTTAACGGCGAGGACGAGCGCGAGTTCTTGAATTTCTAGAGTCTTTTGCATATGGGTATGGACCAAGTATTTAGTAATGAGTAGAAGCGGTCAAAACCACTCAGGCACACAGATCGGTTCCACAGCCGTGGATCTATGAATCAGCAGCAGGCTGCGCACAGATCTAATGCTGTGAAAATATACAAATCTACAGGCCAGCATGGTTGACCATGAGCCGATGGTGACGCCGTTGCCTGATGTCCCCCACATCCCTGGCAGCTACCCCAATGGATTGAGCAGCTCCGCCAGTGTCAAATACCACAACGAACGTTTGAATGCTGAAAAATCAACAAATAGAGTTGTTTTTCTCGATTGACTAATTAATCGTTCCCAACATAACAACGGAAATTAACATCCGCAACACAAAAAAAATTATAAAAGCATCTGAAAGAATGATTCCCTTTTTTTTGTTGATAGAGTTGATAGTTTTAAAGCAAGAAAAATGAGGTTCTGGCTAAACGAATCTAAAACCTGCGGGATGGAGTCGGAGTTATCCCCATTTTAAACCCCTTACGAGCTTCCTCTCTCCTTCCCAGTTTGGGTTGACCCCTTTATAATCCGCTGCAAGAGAGATTGAATTTCCTTTGACTCTCTGGCGGTAATATCAACCTCATAAGTCTGATTAAATGCCTCTATCGCTTGATGGTAATCAGTATCTGACTCAAAACTCTCCTCAAATAACGTTCCATCCCGACATCCGTAGAGAATAAAGTTAGAAGCGACTTGTTTAAGGAAGGCAGGTGGAGAGATTTTGCACACCCATGTTGAAGCGCCCTTGAGATATCCATAGAGATAGCCAATAAATTTGTTGATCGCTTCTGTTGGAAACTCAAGCTCATAGGGTGCACGGTAGGCATCAATGTTATACCCACTAGCCCCCTGCTCTAGGAGACGATAAAGTGGGAAATCGACGCAACCCCGATGATCCAAGATTCTCAACAGATAAAAATACCGCCCCTGTTTTTGGGTTAACACCATCAACAAGGGAAAACTAAATGACCCTTTCCATGGATCATACTGAGTAGACGTCTTCCCAAACAGGGCTTCTAAGGTAAGGAATGCTTCAGGTAAAGTGAGGCGATCTGGGTTGCAATGTTCACTTAAGGCGAGCTGAAACATAAACCCAGCATCTTGTTTGATGGGTAGGCTATGCTGACGTAACTGCTGATACTCGTCATCTCCCAAACGCCATAGGTTGAATTGGGTGTCCTCTAGCTTAAATGAAATCTGATCTCGGGTTGAATCGGTCATAACCGTACTGTAGGTCACTACTATTCAGGACAGATGATCTCTTCTATCCCATCCAGTAGAATAACCGGAAGGATGTAGAGCGATCTTCAATGGGTTGCTGTCTTAAGGCTGAGGAAATGCCCAAAGTTTCAGACATTGGCGGAAAACGATTATTGGGATTAGCTCCTGATGCTTGGGCACAGTGGGTTACTCAACAAGCTGATGTCATTGCACTCGAAATCCTAGGGTCTGAATTTCAATGGGTCAGCCGTGAAAATGATGTGCTGATGAAGGTACAGAGCCCCATTCATGGGGAATTCTTGATCCTCACTGAGCTACAACTGCGCTATACGGACAAAATGCCCTTGAGGATGAGAGCCTATGCTGCCCTGGCCCAAGAACGGTATGGCTGGCCAGTCTATCCCGTGTTGGTCAATATCTTGCCCCACTCTGCACAGATTGAGGTGAGCGACCGCTTTGAGTCGAATTTCTTGGGCCTTCAGGCTCGGCAAGATTTTTGCGTGATCAATCTGTGGGAGGTCGATGCTGAAATTGTCTTTGAGCAGTCTCTGGATACTCTGCTGCCTTTTGTGCCCGTTCTCAAAGATGGAGGCAACCAGCAGACCGTCAAACGCGCATTGGTGCAGCTCCAGCAGAATCAGGAATTGGTTGAGCTAGAATCGTTATTAGGGTTCTTTGCCAGCTTCGTTCTAGATACAGAGCTGGTCCAACAGATTATGAGGTGGGACATGACCGTATTACGAGAGTCGCCCTGGTATCAAGAAATTCGGCAGGAGTCTCTGCAAGAAGGCCGTGAAGAAGGGGAACAGACTGGCATTACCAAAGGTAAGCTTGAAGGCGAACAGTCACTTATCCTCCGCCAACTTACCCGCCGGATTGGTGACGTTTCCCCAGAGTCGCGATCGCAAATCCAATCCCTCTCCCTCGATCAACTCGAAGCATTGGGTGAAGCCTTGCTCGACTTTACGGAATCTGCTGATCTAGGGAACTGGCTCCAGAAAAATCGAGCATAGGCGGCAGGTCGGCATGTTGAGCCAAACACGAAATAATTTGCACCACAGAGCATGAACTTGAAGATCACTATATTAGATCGGGGATTTTAATTCCAGATTTTTATCCAAAATCTGTATTAGACTATTTCTTAGACTAAATAATGGTATGCTACCCTGGCAACTCGAAAGTTTTTCTGTGATTGACTTTCACCGTCACTGGTCAAAGGAGTGGCCTAGAGTATGGCTCGTCACATTAATCCCAAATGCTTAAAGTGCATCGACTATTCTCGATCTGAGGCCAAGCACATTCACGGACCTCAAGGGGATAGCTGCTGGCAAGATAACACTTGTGACAGCAAACGCTCTCACTACCGAAACCGCAAGGGGAACAATGCCAACCGCAGGGGAGAGCGCGCCGACCAGAAGGTGGAACAGACTGAGGTTGAAACCACTGAGACGATCTCCGTTCCTGTTCAAGCCCCACCCGTGGCGTTGCTCTACCTCTACAAAGAAAGCCCAAGGATGCCCACCTCCATGCTCTGGCCGTCAGTGTCTGGCAAGGCAGTGAGAAGTTAGCGGAAATCGAACCTATCCACTGTATGGGCATGACCAATACTCAGGTACGGAATTACCTCAAGGAAGTGCTGAAGGTACTGCGCGATCGCTTCGGTATCACGGAGTTCGAGCCGTCGATTCGCATGGAGCCATCCGAGTGCGAGATTGCCGAATGTCCTTTGAAGGATAAGCGCCATGTTCAAACAGCTTGAGCTAGATTTTGCTAGTACGTTGGCCTCTGCTTTGGATGTATGAATCGTTGGAGCAGTATTTGCAGGGGCGATCTCACCATGAACAGCTCCGGGTGACTTACCCTTTGATGCACCGCATGATCTTTTAAGAAGCAGAAATGCAGCACCAGCAACAGTTACAGCCGCAGAAATGCTTGCGGTTTTCCCATTGTTCCCTCCCCTCTAGATTGCATACTTTGAAAAGGGGTGATAAATTGTGAAACGCTGCCATGGAGCTATCTAACACAAGTCTGATTTTGCCAATACTTTGCATAAAAGCGCCATCGAGCTTTTTCATTTGCTGAAGGCTTTCTAAGGGCTAAAGGAAAGGAATGCTGAAACAATCTCTCTTTGCAGTTGCGCTGTGCTCCAGCTTGCTAGTTGCCTGTCAACCATCGGATGATTCCCCCTCTCCAGACGCCGCTACTTCTTCAGATGCTAGCGCTTCAGGGGCCGGGACGCTGCAGATAGCGGCCAATGGTGAAAACTTTGTGCGCCAAGGCTTCACCTCTAAGGATGGTTGGCAGATCAGCTTTGATCATGTCTATGCCCATTTGTCTGAAATTAAAGCCTATCAAACCAATCCCCCTTTTGACCCCGATACAGAAGCACCGCTGCAGTCCACCTCTGAAGTAACACTGCCTGCTGAAACAGTGGATCTTGCTGCCGGAGATGAAAACGCTGCTCCTGTGTCAGTGAGCGAAACAGAAGCACCTGCAGGACATTACAATGCCCTAGCTTGGAAGATGACTCCCGCTGAAGATGGGCCTGCGGCGGGGCAGGTTCTGATGCTGGTGGGGCAGGCAATCAAGGATGGCAAGACCGTTGAATTTACGCTCAGCTTTGATCGCGAATTGGCCTACACCTGTGGCGAATTTGTCGGTGATGAGCGCAAAGGCGTCGTTGAATCCGGACAAACGGCAGATTTAGAAGCCACCTTCCACTTTGATCACATCTTTGGAAATGGAGAACTCCCGGCTGATGACGACCTCAATGCCTCCGCTTTGGGGTTTACGCCCTTGGCCGCTTTAGCTGAGGAGCAGACGCTCAAAGTAGATTGGTCCACGCTGAAGCAAAAGCTGTCTCCCGATGCGTTCCAGACACTAGAGAAGGCATTGGTCGGGCTTGGGCATGTAGGTGAGGGCCACTGTCGATCTGAGGTTGTCACGTCATAGAGGTCTGGGATGAACAGACGTTGGGCACCGATATTAGGATTGTGGGTCAATCTCTGGGTGACTCCGGCGATCCTTGCACACGGCATCGTTGTGGATTATCGCGTCACCCCTGGCACTGTTGAAATTGAAGCAGCCTTTGAATCGGGGGAGCCAATGGCGAATGCCCAAGTGACGGTCTATACGCCCGATCATGCGGCTGAACCCTGGCTAACGGCAACGGCGGATGAGGAGGGCCACTTTACCTTCTCGCCTCCGGCTGACCAGAAAGGCACTTGGCAGATTAAGGTTCAGCAGGCGGGACACGGCAAGATTCTTAATATCCCTGTCAACGAAACTAGCAGTGGGACAGCAGGAGCTAAGCCGTTCAGTCCTTTAGTGCAGAACGTGATAAGCGTTATCGTGATTGGGGGCTCCATTTTGACGGCCATTTTGTTGTTCTCTAAAAGGAAGCAGTAATGCACATCTGTGATGGTTTACTACCCGTTCAAGCCTGTATTGTCTTACAGCTTAGGCATTTTCTAGAGAAGCAGTTCCCTTCACAAAAAATCAACGAGGTTCATATTGCTCAAGAATATGAGGGGGTAATGGGTTGCCCTCCACAGTTATCTTTGTTGATTGACGCAGCTTCTCTATCTCTACTGGCAAGCTACTCAGCTTATTGCCCCGGAGATCTAGGGTTTGTAGCTTGGTAAGCTGTCCAATTCCTGGTGGCAAGCTACTCAGTTGGTTACTCGACAGGTTTAGCGATTGCAGTTTGGTAAGCCATAGGATTTCTGGCGGTAAGCTACTCATTTTGTTACCCGACAGGTTTAGCGATTGTAGCTTGGTAAGCTGCATGATTGCTATTGGTACTTGGGTGAGTGATAGCCCGCTTAAATCTAATTCAGATGCCTGTGTCTCTTGTGCCACTTGAATTCGATGCTGGGCTTCAAAATAGTTTTGAACATCTTTGGGTAGTTGTGATTGCGCTAGATGCGTAGAATTCTTTTGAACTGGATTTGCCAGTACAACAACATCCTTTCTGTCCGCTTCATGGCATAGCGCAGTCGCCAGAACTACGAGCACCACTATTCCTTGAGAGAATTTCCTGATCTGTGACATATCCCGCAGCTTCCGTAGAAAAAAAAAAGAATAACTGTACTCAAGTCTAGATCTACCCTGCTATTTTTACCCCCAAACCCTACTCACCCGCTCCCGGTCCAGCCACACCCCCACCATCTCCTCAATCCGCTCAATAGTTTCCCCTGGTCGCAGTTCAACTATCTGAAAAATCTCCAGAACTCTCTTCAGTATTGACTTTGGAGATTCCGATGTTCGCTGGTGGTCCTGGTCGGGCTGGTCTTTTGTCAGATCTGTAGAGTTTGGATTTTTCTGGACTGTGTTGCTAACCAAACAAAGCCTTGGTTTTATGTGCAGATGCCATCTAAGAAATTTAGGGGCTGGGGATAACTGGTGAGTTTTAGATGGAGCAGCGGGGAGGGTTCTCTGGGAAGGAGGTTTGGGTGGGGTAATGGGAATTATTGGGCATATTTAGTAGATATTGCTAAAATTTAGTCTCAGTTATCAGTAGGTTATTTCATATTGAACAAAGTTTTCCAGAAACGTTTTGATGAGTTGGAGGCTCAAATAGCACAGGTTGAAGCTTCTAAATCCATACAGGAAGGAGGAGTGTTCGGAAATGAATACGTTGATGATGACCTTTTACTAAGCTGGATTGTCAAAGTCAAGAATTTATTATCAAAAGTTTGCGGTGAAGAATCTCAACATTTTAAGCAATTCGAGAAAAGTGAAGATATAGACTATTCGACAAACTACAATATCTTTAAAAGTCTAAAAGCGGTATTTTTTGCAGCTAAAGAAGATTTTGAGGGTGGTTATCTTTTGTCTGTGAAGACACTTGTTCAGGCAGAAGTTTTCGATTCAGAGCTTGAACAAGCGGAGGAGTTATTGCGCGGAGGTTACTATACAGCCGCTGCTGTCATCGCAGGGGTTGTGCTAGAAACAGCATTGCGAGAGCTGTGTGATAGAGAAGGTATTCCACATGGCAAACTAGATAAGATGAATGCTGACTTAGCTAAAGCTGGTGTGTACAACAAGCTTGTTCAAAAGCAAATAACTGCATTGTCAGATATACGAAATAGTGCGGCTCATGGTAAATCTAGTGAGTTTACGCAGCAAGATGTGATCAATATGATTAGAGATGTATTCCAGTTTCTTGCAAACCATCTGGCAAGTTGATAAGCCTAAAAGAGATCTGTGAATATGGCCTGGATCGAACCTGAATATAGCAAGAAGACTGTTAGTAGAGCAGGAGATAAATTATTAGCTGAAGGAACTTCAGAAGAAGAATATTTGACTGCCCTAAATATTATCAATAATTGGCGTTCTTCTCATGCTTTCCCGCTAACAACTGTACAAACATTTTTGCGCTCAAAGGCTAGTAAAATTGATAGGAACGCTTTAATTGCACAGAGGTTAAAGAGGGTTCCGTCAATCTTAGGAAAATTAAAGCGTTTTGATAAAATGCGACTTCACCGAATGCAAGATATTGGTGGATGCCGAGCAGTGGTTTCAGACTCCCAAAAAGTTTATAAACTTCGCGATAATTTTGTCAATAGTCGTACAAGGAATGAGCTTTTAAAACAAAACGATTACATTAAATTTCCAAAAGAATCTGGATATCGTGGTATCCATCTAATTTATAAATACTGTGGTACTAAGAAACATATTTATAGCGGCCACATAATCGAAGTTCAGATAAGGACTCGTATACAACATGCCTGGGCAACTTCTGTTGAAATTATAGGTATCTTTCTAAAAGAATCTCTGAAATCAAGCCAAGGGCCAAAAGAATGGCTGCGTTTTTTTGAATTAGTGGGGATCCTTTTTTCGTGTCTAGAAAATTGTATTCCTGAAAATTTCAGCGATAATCAGATTCAGTCTATTCGTGAAGAGGCTACTTTTCTTGCAATTAAGCTTGGTGTAATTGAAAAGCTCCAAGCTTTCTCTGTATCCACTAAACATATTGGAACTCAAAATAAAAAGTCTGGATATTTTCTGCTATTGCTTAAAACTGAGGAGCGGATGATGAGTATTAGTCATTACAATAATCGAGACTTACCAATTGCAACTAATCATTATCTAGATTTAGAAAGACAACACAATAATAATAACAGTGTAGATGTTGTACTTGTTTCGGCTAAGTCAGTGAGAAGTTTACGTATTGCCTATCCAAACTATTTTGCGGATTCTAGGGTATTTTTAGAAAAATTGAATTTAGCATTCAATTATAAATGAGAATTTTTAACTGACTGCTAGTAAATATTTATATAATAATTTACTTATCTCATAGTTCCCATCATTTCCCTCACCCCCAAACCCTCTTCACCCTCTCCCGCTCCAACCAAACTCCGATCATCTCCTCGATCCTCTCGATAGTCTCCCCTGGCCGCACCTCGATGACCTGCAACACATTGAACGTATCCTCTAGCTCAAGTGCTGCCTCGTAACAGTACTCAGGCGATTCAAACGGAATTCTGATGAAGGGCTGGCCGCTGCCCTCTACCGTTATCCAAAATTGCCCAGCACTGCTTTTGAAAACCGTTAGATGCTCCAGTTCACCTTGCTTTTTGACTTGCTGTAACAGATTCTTCTGACTCAGCTCTAGCGCTCTGAATCGTCTCTCCATCTCAGCCGACACTCTCGGAATTCGCGGTTTCCTCGTTTGGAGCGCTTCTAGAGATTTAGGCTGTGGGCTGTAATCAGGCTCGACTAATCGGGTCGTTCGCCTAACACTGCGTTGCTTCCCGCTCAGCTCCCCCTGCCCTCTCTCCCGCTTGGGTGGCCAGGTGCCCCTCGGCGTTTTCGTTGGAAACTCTGTCTTGTCAATCAGCTTAGGGGCTGGCGAAGTGGATTCTGATTGCTGCTTAGGGACCGGAGGGACTCGCTTAGGCTTAAGAGCGATAATTGGGGTTTCCAATATAGAACCTCCTTTACAAAGTCACATACAGTTCTGTCTCTAGGTATCTTTCCTAGAGTTTTAAAATTGGAAGAGTAAAATTGATCCATCGAGTAAAGACAGCAAATTTTAGGATTAACAAAAGAAAGGATTTATAAACTACCGAATTTAATATTCCACTTTTAATTGATTTAGAGCCGATAACACTCAATCCAAGCTGTATCGAGATTTGTATCTTACTATTTCCATTTATTTTCATCCTTCTTCTTATTTGCCTTATAAGCAATACTATTTACACCTGTATAATTAATTATTGGCCCATCTTTTTTCCAATTAGACCGTTTATTGATGACTTCTTGTCTTGTACCATCAACATTTTCTTTTAATTTTAGTTTATAAAGTCTGGCCTTAAGCTTTGTTGGTAAACTATATGACTCTAGTTTTCGATACTTTTCTGACTGCTCCTCATAGTCTTCGTATAAAGTATCTTCCTTTTCTTTTACGGTATTAGATATTTCATCAAACTCTCTTTTCTTTTTCATTCTTTCTTGCTTTTGTTCTACTGTTTCATTTTCATCCTCTTCTATTAACTGCTGCTTTGCTATCTCATACTGTTCTTTCGCTTCCCCATATTCAGTAAACAGATTTTGTTCCGGTGTACTCGGATTCATCTCAGACTCGTTAGAAATTGTTTTACCCAGTTCTATCGGTTCATCTATTTGTTGATCATCTTCAGTCCAAACTTTGTAGAAAACGACCTGATTCTCTTCTAATACCATCTTCTTCGCCTTACTCTCTATTTTCTTTTCCATGTCAGTATTTAGGCTACTGGTCATTGGCAAGAGATTCCTTGACTCGGCTGGACCATGCAAATGATGGTTTAGTAAATGGCCTTGAACATACTTCCCCCACCTCTGTGTCTCCGGTTCAAAACCATAGCTCTCTCCTGGATTTATGCTAAGGATTTTAGCCTCCATCCAAGTACCATGCTCATCAGAAAATCCCATAAATTTCTGATTATCATTGTTTTTAAATTTTTTTGTCGCTCCATAGGTAATATCTGATTTAGGGAAAACTTTCTTCTCATCGGGGTAAAGCCTTACTAAACCTTGAACAATATCATTCAAGATATCTCGCAGATATTTACCAAAATCAGCCGTCCATTCTCTCTGGATTTTCTTGAACTCGTCCCTGATATTCTTTAGCTCTTCACTTTCTAAAGCGGGATTGTTCTCAAGGAAATTCTCCAAAAGCGCAGAATCAGCACTTTGGTCGGGTTCGACTTTGTTGCCATTTTCGTCCGTAACATTACCCTGCCCTTTTTGGTCCAAATCACCTTTTACCTTGCCACCATCATCTTTTACTCTCCAATCATCGTTATCTGGTTCTAGTTCTACGGCTTCAAAGGTGATACCTTTAGGCACACCTCCATCCATTCCATAGACCTGGACTTCAAATTTAAATACTCTATTCTCAGAAAGAATCGCTTGCTTTAAGTAGCTCTCGACTTGTGACTCAAATGCTTTGTTCAATGCATAAGTCATTGGGGTCAAGTTCTCATCTTTTGCTTTACCATGAAGGTGATGATTGAGTAAATGCCCTTTGACATAATGCTTTCCATAATTGGAACTGGGTTCAGAGCCACTCAGTTTACCTGGATTGATACTCAGTGGGTTGGCCGTCATCTTTGTGCCAACTTTATGGTTACCCATATCTTGGGTAGGCCCCCAGGTAACTTTCGTTGGGGGTGGTATGTAGTCGAACTTATTATCATCCATACCAACTCCAACATTGCTCATATTCTCAACGGCACTTTTCATAAGTTTTTTTAGCCGCTTCCCAAGACTTTCTTTATAACCGCTGGATACTTGGTTATACTGCTCAATTTTTCCGTTAATTGCATTCAATTGATTCTTCTTTTCTTCATTCCGCTCATCTCTCAACTTCTTTGCAATATAGTCTTTAAGCAGTTGTGGAGTACTGGCTATCATTAGCTCGTAATTCACTCCATGCTTTACTACAAAGATTTTATGTTTTTCACCAAAATCAAAAAACTCTTTCTCTATTTTTGGTAACGGGTAATCTTCACGTATGTTTTCTCCCTCTGACTGTCTTTGGATGATCGGTTTATCAACACCCAGTACTACACCACCCAAATTCATCACTGATATTCTGTTTTCTTGATTCTGATCTGTGGTTAAATCACTTACTGTTTTGTCAGTTTTCTCATTATCCAACTGTCGTCGAAATTTTAATTGCTCTTTACCAGCCGCTGGTTCACTCGATGAATCAGTCTGTAGTTGCTTTGACTCTGCGGCTTTGCTAGATATCAAACTTCTATTCTGCTGCACCACATGGGTCAACTCATGGGCAATCAACTCCTGCCCCCCTCGATTTCCGGGCTGATAAGCTCCTGACCGAAAAAAGACATCTTGCCCTGTCGTAAATGCCTTCGCCTGAATCGATTGATTCAACTGATCTGACTGGGCATCTGTATGAACTCTCACATTACTAAAATCTATCCCCATCGCCTGACCCATTGACTGCTGCAATCCTGCATCCAAGGGCTGTCCGCTGCCCTTCGCCCTATGGATTGCAGACTCTAAATCCGGCGATGCTTCTCCACCTGTTATTGCTTGCTGTCGCTGGATGACAGCTTTAAAGCAATTCGCTTGCATTTTCCTTTCTAAGTCTTTCTCGCGCTGAATCAACTGCCTTAGATTTGATTGAGTAAAAGCAGGGGTATTGATTTGCTGAACCACTTGAGAGGCAACCCGATCTGCTTCCAGTTCATATTTATCTCCAGGTTCTCCAAGTGTTAGCTTCCTCTGAATCCAAGGTTTGGGTTGTATTGAATTGGTCTGATCGTTATCAAGTCTGGGTGGACCCATTTGTATCATTGAACTACCCAGCCGCTGAAACTTCTTCAATCGCTCAGCATGTTCAGCTAAGCCCTCTTCATTAGACCTTGCCTGTATCTGCGGAGGTTGCACTGATGACTGAACTTCAGTAGGTCGAGGAACAAAGGTACACATAGACTGGGAAGCTCGTCTCTTATGAGCGTATAGATGAGTTTTCATAACAAGCGCCCTTCATTGAGCAATATGCTTGTATTCTCCTCCTCTGCTATTTTTGTTTAAGCTACTGTTATTAACCTAAATATGCCAGTTTGATGCAGTGGATCTCTAGCCATATCGCTAGTTTGGCTGGATGAGGGTGTCAATATCAGCTAGGAAAAAGCTTATTGGGAATAAAGACTCATTAATGACTTATGTTTCATCCTTATGACCAAATACTGCCTTGATTTGGGCACACTAGGATGGATTATGTGTATGACCTCCCCAGTAGACTGTTCCCGGGCTACCCCAAACCTATTTGAAGTAGGATAACGCTTCTAAAATACCTTTCAGGTAGCATTATTGTTTGGGGCACTTTCGTTCACATCATCAAAAATATTCATAATCTATGTTTAGGTCTACCTCCCTTTTAGGTCTTTCCATCTTCCTCTGCCTCGTATCCGCAAAACCAACACTCGCAAGTCCTTGGGAAAACCTGTTTAGCTCGACATCTGGAACCACTGAGGCCAGAGTTGATATGGAATCTCATAGTTTCAAGAGAATTAAACTCTCGGGAGAGAGTGTGATTAAGGCTCGTCTTTCGATGTTTTATCGGGAGAATGGAGAGTCCGTGCTAGCAAAGGGTGATTATGAAGTCCACTGTGCAGCTCGGAGAGTATTTCGTTCAAATTTAAAAATGACGACTGAAGACACTAAAAACACGCAAAGTAATATTAGTGTGCCTCAAAAAACAAAGCTTGAAGGCAAAGAGTATCAAGACTTTATCGGTATTATGGATCTGCTTTGTACCAGATAGAACTTGAACATAATCGGCTCCAATCACCCCCAAACCCTACTCACCCGCTCCCGCTCCAACCATACCCCGATCATCTCCTCGATCCGCTCGATAGTTTCCCCTGGCCGCAGCTCAATCACATTCAACACATCGAATGTTTCTTCTAACTCCAAGGCACACTCTGTACTTTAAAGCGCTCTGTGGGTCTTGGCCGCTTTTGGTGAAACGGAATTGAAGCCTTAGAAAAGGGTCTACCCCTCTGCCAATAAATACTGAAAATCTGAATCTCTGTACCTTGGAGTGAATCTTTAGAGTGAATCGAGGTTATGCCACTCATGCGAACAGCCGTCTTTACAATGAGCTTCACGACGTCGGGCATCAGAGATCGCAAAGAGTGCAATCAGTAAGCGGAAGGACTTTATCTGCTCTGACTCTGGAAGGGCAATGATTTTATATAGACCTTTCTCTGGTGGATTAGCTGATTTAAGCAGGATACAAGGCGTGAACGTGGGCTTTAGTTGAGCATAGGCAATTGCTTTCGAAACCTCATCGTTTCGAGGATGGGACTGGTCACACATTCGTGCAAGATCAATAAGAACTTGTTGGCGCTGAACTGGTAAAAGCCCCTCAAACCATAAAATACCTTCTGATTCCTTGACTAGCCCCTGAGCGATTCGATTTAGTTGTAATTCCGAGTCAGTCAGCATAAATGGTTACTGCCCTCTTTTAGCTTTCATGGGTGATGTCAATTAGAGAGCCATCTTGATTTAGCGCAACAGACAGGAATCTATCGCTCAGATCGTTCGGGAAGGTGAAGTCAAAAACTGAGAACCACTCATTACTTGGATAGATCCCTACTCTTGTTAAGACAAGTGTCCCAATCTCTAATCTCAGTCCATAGTCTTCCATTAAGTCCTGATGGATCTCAAAATATACAACTACTAAATCATCATCCTTAGCCAAGTTATTTAGATATTTCTGTGCAAGCTGCATGTTGTTCGGTAGTAGATCTAAAAACACCTTTATTTGGTTAGTGTCCCGATTTATTCGCCATGGTTATTGAGACGATCATGCTTGGCATGATCTCTGCGTGAGACGAGGAAGAAAATCGCTAAACAGCTCTCCTCATTAGGGAAAGCACCAATCTCATCAGCTTTGGTTCGGAATTCTCGGAACAACCGTTCTAGCGCATTGGAAGTACGAATCAGCGAATGAATGGATTCATCAAAATCATAGAAACTCAAGGTCAGGGCAAAATCTTTGGTAAAGGTTCTGACCGCATCGGGTTCAAGGTCTGTCCATTTCTGTGCAAACACGAGCAACGCAACAATAGCTTCTTCCCAGTCTGGCGCTTTATAGATAGCATAGGCATCGTGTTTAATTTGTGAATACCGCAGCTTCTTGGCTTCAGAGTGGGACAGTTCTTGTCCTTGAGCATCCAGGTGTGGCAATTGCTCATAGCCCAAATGCCGGAGCATCGCTCGAACCTTATGGGTAATGCACCGTTGATGTGCGCGAGGGGAAACAGAGCGCGAATTACCTTAGGTAGCCCAGTGGTGCCATCACTCACAATCAGCTTCACCAAATGGGTTTGCAATCCTCGTTGCCGCAGGTGCTCAAAGAACAGTAGCCAAGCTGCCTCAGATTCTTGGACAGCAATTTCATAATGGAGAACAGTTGTGTCCCATTTGGCCATATCGCCATGGCCACTAAGATGACTCTGTCTTCCGCACGGCGTAGTTCCGAATATGCCCAGCTTGGTCTTCCCAAAAGTCTTCAGACGCACATTGAACACTCGCCCAAACCCATCAACAATCAAAATAAAAGGGGTTTTCTCAAGACGAGTCTGACGACTTTGGAGCATCTGCTTCTGGGCTTTAAGTGTAATCCGGTTAATGGCATTCACGGATAAGACTGCACCCAGGATCTCATAGAGAGCTTCTTGCAGATCTCGAAGCGATAAGCCCATGACATACAGCCCTAGGCAAAACTCTAGCAGGCTGCCAAGGGCTCGTTGGTAACGCTCTAAATCTGCCACTCTCGGCCTGCATTCCCTTTCCGTAGTTTGGGAACGGACAGCTGAGTAATCCTGCCGTACTGGGTATCAAGGATCCGTTGATAGTAGCCTGAACGTCGAGGTCGATCCCCTTGAATCTCTGATAGATAAGCTTGAACTTCTTCGTCTAGAGCTGACTCTACTGCGATCTGGGTGACTCGGTTAGCTTCAAGACGAAGGGTTGATTCTAGGGCTTCGTTAATAGAAGCATAGGAACTTTGAGATTGGATGCGGATAATCTGCTGCTCGCGTTGGGCAATGTTCATAAAGGAGTGCTCTGAATTCTCTATTATCAAAGCATTTCAGCTATCTCAGCCCATGGCGAATAAATCAGGACACTAACTTTATTTGATTGAGTTCAGCCTGCCCCAAACTTGATGTCTCAAAATTCAGGTCCAGCTCAATTGATCTTTCTTCGAATCGAATTTCTGTCTCAAGATAGTCAGATAGGTTCTGAGAATCGATTTCACCAAAGTAAGGCATGTCAAACATAGATATTCAGAGCAGATATCAGAACAACCTGTGAATACAATTGCGATAAGTGGGCAGATACCTAATAGAGCACAATCTGTTTCATGGGCAGAAATATAAAATGCTTGACTAGAGGTGTACTTAAATATATTCCTTTTCCTAGCCTAGTTAGACAATGTACAAGAAAATCTGACTAGCTTTGGGTAGTGTACGCAATCTATCAGTAGGAAAATGGAACGGTAAGATCTTTATCTAGACTAAATCGTGGACTTTCTCCAACAATTTCTCCCCTGTCAAAGCACTCTCCATCTGGAAAGTTGGGATCTTGATTCCACTAACCGTCAGATGACCTTCCACGTTTCTTCAACCCAAGCTTTTGCCTGTTGTCCAGTCTGTAATCAATTGACGCAAAGCGTTCACAGTCATTATGAGCGGACCTTGAGAGACCTCCCCTGTGTGGATTTCTGCCTGACTATTCTGCTTCAAGTCTGTAAGTTCTTCTGCTCCAATAAAGCTTGTAAGCGTCGGATCTTCACTGAGCGACTACCCCAGGTCGCTGTTCCTTGGGCCAGAAAGACCGTTCGCTTTGCTGAACACCTAAGCTCGATTGGTCTAGCCCTTGGCGGTGCAGCAGCAGCGAGGCTGAGCTATCAGATCAATTATGGGAGTAGTCGCAATACGATGTTACGCGCTATTGCCAAGCTTGAGCCTCCCCCAGCCCCAACCCCAAAGATTCTAGGGGTTGATGATTTTGCTTTCCGGCGTGGCCATCACTATGGAACGATCTTGGTGGACCTGGAGCAGCATCGGACTATTGCACTACTGCCAGATCGTGAAGCAAAAACCTTAGTCGCTTGGTTGGAAGAACACCCTGGTGTTGAGATCCTTTCCCGTGACCGCTCCAAGACCTACAAGTCAGCCATGAGTGAAGGTGCGCCCAATGCCATTCAGGTCGCAGATCGTTTCCACTTGCTGAAGAACTTACAAGAAGTATTGGAAAAGGTATTTCACTCTAACTATCCTGCGCTGAAAAGTGTTGATGCAGCCCTTTTGAAATCTGAAGTACCTGAACCACATGCACCAGAGAGTATCGAGAAAAACGAGGTTCCTCCCGATGAGCAAGGTCCTCGGAGTCGTACTCGTCGATTGCACAACTATCAACAAACTCACGCCTTAAAGCAGCAGGGGTATCGAGTGACTGACATTGCTCATCATCTAGGTATTGCCAAAAGGACTGCTTACCAGTATTTGTCCCACCCAGTCTTTCCTGAACATCAGCCCTATACCCGTAAAGTGCCTACTGTTATCGAACCTTACAAAGACTATCTTTACCAAGAGTGGATGGCTGGGCGACAGAATAGCCAACAACTATTTGAAGAAGTTCAAGAGCAGGGATTTAAAGGTAGTTATGGCACGGTTGCTCGATATACACGCCAACTCCATCAATTTAGCCCTCGCGACCCATCTAAACCGAAGGCTCGACCGGCAAGAGAGTCATTGAATAATTTACCTGGACGAGGGCCAAAACCAGCACCAGCAGGTGGGATTACACAACCAAAACCTCTGACACCCAAGAGCGCATCATGGTTGGTGATGCGTCACATGGATGAACTGACCGCTGAAGAGGAAGAAACCCTGACTCAGCTTAGTGGACAGCCCGAATTATCCGATGCGATTACGCTGACACAGAGTTTCTTGCTCTTGGTTCGTAAGCAGTTACCCCAGCACTTGGACAACTGGCTTGAACTGGCAAAGAATAGCACACTCAAACCATTCCAGAAGTTTGCTAAGGGGCTGATTGATGACTATGCGGCAGTCAAAGCGGGGCTGACATTAGAGGTTAGTAATGGGCCAGTTGAGGGGCTAAACAACAAACTCAAAATGCTCAAACGACAGATGTATGGTCGGGCAGGATTAGACCTGTTGAATAAACGCTTAACTCTGTCAAGCTAACAAGGGTATCAAACTACATTTAAATTCTTGAGAATTGTTTATATTTTTTGAGTAAAATCCCCAATTTAGTCTTAAGTACAGTTAGCAAGATGAATAAGATCTATGTTTAATTGGCAGAGTGTACCATCGTCTGCTGAGATGCAATGGAAACAAGTTTTCTCTGGTCAAGAGAATGACATTGATATAGACGGTGATTGTCCCGTATGCGGTAAGTCTTCACTGCATCGATATTATGATGGTTCCGGAATTAGAGGGGCTCTTTGGGAATGGTGTTCATCTTGTTATTCATATGAACATTACAGTGCAAAAGTTCCTCCATGGTGGAATCAGAAGCTTGATTTAAATGGCCTAACTTTAACAGGCACACCCGAAGCTTTAGAATTAGCAAGGCTATGCTAAGAGGTAGATCTTGGAAGGAGCATATCTCTTCTTTTACAAAATCATGAGAGGAAATCTCAAAATATATTGTTTGCTGAAGCTAACGATTTCGGTCCCAACTCAAACTATAAACTGTTAGGCAGCAGGTCTTGGAAGAGAAACTCATCATCGAAGTTAAAGATATATTCGAGCTGGTACATCCTCCAGGATTAATCATTACTCCAATGTTCATTGTTCCAGAATTTTCTATAGGTTATTCTTATGATGCCTTCAGTAAAAAGCTTTGCAGCCTGAGCATTCATATAAACGAAAAGTCATAAGGTTTATGAGGTATCACATTCAAAAAAAGATTTAAAAGTGAAGATAAACAATGACGATCTTATAATCTGATAGCCGTCATTCAAATTTCAAACTATTTTGCATTAAATCCCGTTAAGATCAATCCATAGAATCAGAAGGTATATCAAGAGATAAAATGTTGTCAATTGATGGTGTTTTTAATTTTTCATATGCTTCATAAATGAATTGTTTAAAACTAAGTAAATTCATATCATTAATTTGCTTGTTTGAGTATAAAGCAAATTTATCTTTTGCCTCATGTAATTTATTAAAAATACTCTTGTTAAAAGCATATATTTTACTAAGATGTCGTCCATAAAGTTTAATTTCATAATCATTTCTTGTTTCCAAAAGTTTGTGAATAGCTCGTGCATGTTTTACAAGCGATAATATTAATGTATATAGTGCTACAGCTTCATTTCTTAGTGTAAAAGGGAGATATTCTTCATACTTTAGTTCTGGTAAATATGAAAAAGCAGATTCTGGTAGTTCCTGAATAGTTAAAGAATCGTTTATGCTCCCTAATTGAAGTAAATTTAGATCTTCATCACTACTTAATATTTTAGGTAGTGAAAGGGAGCTAATATGATATCCATTTCTTGGCGGTAAAAATATGTTTTCTTTGTAGGTAGGAATTAAGCAGAAGAAATCCGCAATGTTGCTTATTTTTAAAATAGCTTCGAGTACTGATCTGAGAACTTCAAGATAATTCAATGGATCATTGACAGAGAAAGCAAGAGAGAAATACCTATATATATAATTATTTTTTTCATCATACAGATTATATATATCTGATGATAAAACTGTATCGATACCAATGTCTTTTAAGGAATTAGATAACTCAGTTGTTCTATTAGTTAAAATCTGAACTTGATCTTCTCTAGATTTTTGCAATTCTTTTTCTATTTCATTGACCAGAAAAATATTAAAAGAAAAACACGCTTGCAACAAATCTTCTAGAGTATTATAAGCAGATTTCTCAATTGAGTTTAAAGACTTCATATTTAAGTAGTCAGGACAAGATTCAAATAGTGCATCAAATTCATGATGTAGTTTTGGTAAATAGTGTTTAGCGAATAGAAATGCATTTAATATAATGCCTTTTGTGCTATTTCTATTTTCTGAGTCTAATAGAAAGTCACGCATTTTATAAAAAAACAAATGGAAATTATTATAAAACTTATTCGTGTAACTATCTTTTTTTAAGATAATTTGTAAGGAATGTGGTAGTAATGAACTAATTATCTCAGACCTGTCATCATAGCTAGATGGATAATTATCGAGTGCTTTATCTAATGTTATAAAAATTTCTATATTTGAAAAATAATTTTTTAATTTTTTGACCGAGCCATGAGTAAGAAGACTACGTAAAAGTTTTGATAAATCTTTAATGAATTCAAGTGCATCGGATCTAATAAGCATCCATGCCTTTTGAAAATTATAATAACTATCGGGTATGAAGTTTGAATAGGCAACTTCATGCCAAGTATTAACTTTAGTAGCATCTGAACTAAAAGGCAGTAATTCCTTCTTCACATTTTTATCTGTATCAGTAAATAATGGCGTTATTATCGATAACCAGATTCCATGTGATTGATATTGTTTACAAAAAGGAATTGCTGAACGAAATTTTCTTAGTCGTGAGTTTGTTTCTTCATATCCACTGGCATCATTAGAATTCAAGTCAACTAGGAATTCGAAATATAATTCATCATCAAATAATTCAAGCGATAAACAATCAAGATTAAGCTTCAAATATCCAATAATAGAACCATAGTTTTGATTAAACCACTCACAATATTTTTTAGGATCATAGCGATAAAATCCTTGAGAAAATATGCAAAATTCTTCTATTGATAATTCAAAAATTATTTGTGTCGATGAAATATTTGACAATAATTCAAACCAATTGAGTAATGTAACTTCTGTTAATGCTGACCAGTCTAAAATTCTACCTAGCTGGGCAAAATTATTTTGAAAACTTGTAATTGAAATTTTGTATTGAATTTGCTGTAAAAATTCTCTGCATAAATCCATGCCTCTCAATGAGTCGTCAAAATTTGACGAGATAGACTGAATATCTTCTAAAGCAGGTATATTATTAGCTAAGCTATCTAAAGAATTATCTAGCTCTTTATTTTTGATAATTGATGATGAATAATAGACTAGAAATTGTGGACCTCTTGTTCCTTGTAATTCATACGATTGCTCAAAAAGATGATTATTTTTCTGATAACATAGTCTTTCCCCACCTTCATAAATCCCCTCTAAATACTCAAGAAAAATTGTCCAGTCTTCATTCGGGATTAATTGTGATAATCCAGTAATAAACTCATTCAGGTTAAGATCTTTTATACATAATGATTTTGCGATATATCTTTTCCTATCAACATCTAAGACTGAGTTTATTGTCTTTAGTATGGTATCTACTATATTTGGATAACCCTCGTGAAGAATTGATGTCAAGTGATTTGAACGAACCCAGTGTAAACCTCTTAGTATTCCTGTCTCTTCTAGAGCTATATACTCATCAACAAGTGAATTAAGAAGTTGCTGAGGGTCTGAGTTTAGGGAAATATCTTTGATTAATCTACTTGCAACTACAGGTGTTCCAAGAGTATCGGCCAGTGCAACTCTTCTTAGGATTTCAATTTTTGCAGGGTCTTCTTTATGGTCTTGAATCTGCTGAATCTGATCTCTAAGCCTATCCTCAATCATGCGTCCATGAGTAAGGAGATATGTATATTCAATTAGAAGTTTAGGTGTACCAATTTTTTCGTATGCCCATTCGGGAGAAGTAGCGTTTGAATGTACATAATTTTCTGCTTTTAATGTCAAATATATCTGCTTTGCTTCTGCTAAATCTAAGGTTGGCTCAATGACTTCCCAATTTGTTATATCTCTTTTAGCAAATCTAAACCAATCTTCATGTCTAACTGCCACTAGAACATATATACCTAGTGATACACATTCTCGAACTATTTGAGGCCATTTTCTGGCTCGAAACCCAGCATCATCAATAAGTAAGAGAATTGGTAGGCCTAAGCTATCTATAAATCTAATATATTTACATACTGCCTCTGCTTGTTCATCAGTTTCAGCAACTCTTAGAATATAAATCTCTTCATGTCTCCAGTATTCGTAAGCATATCTGTAAAGTAATGCAGATTTTCCTTGACCACTGGAAGATTTGAGTACACAAATTTTAGTTTTATATATTGCAGTATCAATTTTTTCTAGCCAGCGTATTCTCCTTACATCAACACCAGCTGATATTTGACCGGGTCTTGTACCTTTACCTTCAAAAAAATCTGACTGTTTATCATCTTTATTCCAAGTTACCCTATCAATCAATCCTCTTCCATAAGCTTGATGTTCTTCACTTGCAATATGGTCACCAATTGATACTCTGATTAACTCTATATCTTTTTTTGAAATAGTTTCTCTTTCTTGTGCCCAGTAAAGAAACTTGCTAACTAGAACAGCTATGTATGTGTCTACTAGATTGCTACCCAATTGAAAATCGTTAGTTAGACCTATTTTTATCTCTTCATAAATTTCTTTCTCTGGTAAATTCTGGATGCCTATTTTCTCAAAAAGTAATTCTGCCTCATTTCTTGAAGCTCCAACATCAGAACATAATTTTATGAATTTTTGCTTGATTCCTTCATATTCCTTAGAGTTAAGTTTATCTTTATTAGATAACTTTAAGACATCTGATTTAAGTGTAGAGTTTAAAACTATTATAAAAAGCGCATTAGGACTTTCACGTAGAACTGTTAAGAAGTTGCTAACTGGTTCTTTTAGCTTCGCCCAATTCCATGAATTTTTAGATGTTTTTATTTGTATATACTCATTATTTAAGTTGAGTTTTAGACAATCTAAATCTTCAATGCCTTCTAATCTAATTGAACTAAATGAGCATTGTGCATTATAGAGTTCTAATCCTCTAAATATAGAATATAGAATTTGGTATCTAATACCATTAATATTATATGCTCCCCCACATCTACTTTTTAGAATTGCTTCAAGACGAATCTCTAAATCTGTTTGCTTCGCGTCTAGAGGGTTATTGTCTTTCTCTTTTGCAATCTTTTTTCTTTTTTTATTACTATTTCCCATTTATAATTAAATTTTGTTCTATGGCACTATCAAGAAGATTTATAAGAGCATTTTTCCAAGTTGCTCATACAAAAAGTTAACTCATTCCTCAGAAGAGATACTAAATCCTCATAATATATATGTATTCTAATTATGAAAGTTTAGCATCTCTATTTTAGCCTCTCTCCAGGACAGATCTCTATATGGCGCACCAAAAATTCCTGGTTGATTTATCTTCACCTTTGGCTCATTTCGTTCATCAAGGTTTAGATGTTCTATAGGAATATCTAGAACAAAGTTAGCCTTTACTGCTTGTTCATACCACTCTTTAAATCCTTCAGGATACGGATCCTTTTCTTGTCTCTGGCGTCTTTCATTTTGACTCCAACCACCTTCAATAGCTCTTTTAAGCCAACCACCAGGACTCCTGATATCGTTTTTTTCTAGAGCTGCCTTCAAAGCTTCAATGGCCCGAACAACAGTCTCTTCATGCGCCGCTTCCATTGTCTTGCGTAGTGTACTGGTTAATTGAATCCCAAGTGCTTCTAGCTCTGTTTGAATCAGCACAGAAAAGTTATCCTTTCTAACACCGTTTTTGTGTGCAGGCTGATTTCCAGTTGGTAAGTTGACCACCTTCTCTTGATTTACTTTCCAAACTGCTAGCAACTCTCGATTCTGAGAACGTAGTAATTCAACCTCATCCTCAAGATCTACAATTTTTGAAACTTGAGCAAGCAGCTCTTTATTGATCTGGCGATGTTTATCCAGTTCTAGTTGTAAGCGGCGGTTAGAAGCTTTCAGGCGCTCGTTATCCTTTTCTAAAGAGGTTACAGAGACTGCTGTACGATGCTTCTGACTCATTTGCCGTTGTCGCTGCCTTGCCTGCTCAACTTCTCCCCGCAGATGCTTATTTACGAAACCAACACTGATTCCAGTTTTTCTTGCCACTTCATTTTGACTGACAGTAATACCTTGCCCAATCAACTCATCAATGGCAACTTTTGCATAACTTAGTTTCTCTGCTCGGTCACGGGCGAACCTATCTCGCACCTGCTGTCCATGCTTTTTGCGTTCTGCTTCATCCCAGACACGATTAATCTGTCGCTTCATCGGGCTCACCACCTGTCTCTAGTGTCTCAACAATGCCTTCCAGCGCTGCGGTTGTCTTCTGATAACTTTCTAGCAACTCTCCAGACCAGTACTTGAAAGCTAAGGTCTCATTGGCCTTAATTCTCTCCAGTTGTGCTTTATATTCAGGTAGCTTGTCAGCAGAAGCAACATGACTGGGACAGGTATAGCAGTAGCCAAAACGAGGGCAGAATTCTCGATATAAACAGTAGCCATAGAGAGGCTCTCCATTTGTCATGATCAAGCCATCAAGTATGGGGCGACAATTGCATAGACCGAATACATGACCGCCTGACAATTACATAGCCAACTCTTGAAATCAGGATCTAGTTCAAGCAAGAGATCTGAATTTTTAGAGAAGGCACCAGTCACTTTAACTTTTTCATACCCCCATACAGGAAAGACACTAGGGTTTGTACTCCTAAGCGAATTAGGGATCTCTAGTGCCAGCTCCTATTAAACCTCAACAGGTTCATCTTTATATGAAGACAAAACAATCCGGCTCTTCCCAAGAGACCGCAGCAGCCAAAGCAGGGATCTCCACCCGCACTGCCCGTCGCATTGAAAGTGGTACCCATCGTCCCCAACGAGGCCGCCCTCATGACTGGAAAACCCGTGAAGATCCGTTGGATGGATTATGGGAATTAGAACTTGAACCGATGTTAGAGCGTGAGCCTCGATTAGAAGCGACTACTCTATTCGAGACTTTACAAGAGCGTTACCCTGGGCAATATGATGACAAGATCAGAACCGTGCAACGCCGAACCGCTAAATGGAAAGGGGTTCATGGTAAGCCCAAGGAAGTGATGTTCAAAATTCAACATCATCCTGGTGAGATGGGACAGTCAGACTTTACCCAGCTCAAAGGTTTCAGTGTGACCGTTAAGGGTGAAGCTTTTCACCACATCTTGTATCATTATCGACTCACTTACAGCGGCTGGCAGTATGTCCAGGTGATTCAAGGGGGAGAGAGTTTTATTGGTTTATCCCAAGGGCTACAAAATGCTCTAGCCGCCTGTGGTGGGGTACCTAAGCTTCATCGTACTGATAGTTTGAGTGCGGCCTATCGGAATACTGGCGGTCGCAATCCCCAGCTGACCCAGTTGTATTCCACTCTGTGTGACCATTACCGGATGGAGCCGACGCGCAACAACCTGGGCGTCTCTCATGAGAATGGGGCCATTGAGTCGTCCCATGGCTATTTCAAACGACGATTATGCCAAGCCCTGTATCGTCGAGGCAGCTTTGACTTTGCATCAGTGGCCGAGTATCAACAGTTTATTGAACACGTCATTGCCAAGCTCAATTCCAAGTGCCAAAAGAAGTTTGCCATAGAGCAAGCTGTCTTACAGCCCTTACCTCGATACCGCACCCCTGATTATGAAGTACGCAGTGCCAAAGTCAGCTGCAACAGTGCAATTACAGTACGCTGCGTCCTTTACACCGTCCCCTCTCGCTTGATTGGCCATCGGTTGAAACTGCACCTTTATCATGACCGCATTGTGGGTTTCTTAGGAACAACACCGGTAGTGGAATTGGCAAGGATCCATGTCCATGGCTCTGGGAAGAAGAGACGGGCTCGTAGTATCGATTACAAGCATGTGGCCGAAAGTCTCAGGAGAAAGCCCCATGCGTTTCTCTACTGCCAATGGCAAGCAGACTTACTGCCCAATCTTCAATGGCATCAGCTATGGGAATCCCTCAAAGCTGACTTTGAGCGAGACCAAGCTGCACGATTAATCACTGAAGCCCTCTACATTGCAGCTACTCAAGATCAAGAATCCCAGGTGGCTGACTATCTACAAACTCAACTGGAGCAGTCCACCCTCACCTTGAGTGGGTTAAAACAGGCCTTTGAATTCAAGCTTCCATCTGAGCAATATCCTGACGTCACTTCAGAACAACACGATTTATCTAGCTATGATCAATTCCTCCACATCGGATCCGGACAATCCATTCCAGCTGTTGATGACAACGCTCAAACAGCTGCGGTTGAAACATTTCCTCGACGAGTGGCAGAGCATCGAACATCAAGCGACTCAGGAGAATTGGTCCTACGCCCAGTTTCTGTTGGCTTTATCCCAAGGGGAAGCCAGCCGTCGAGAACAGAATCGGATTTCACGCGCTCTAGCCGAAGCGCAGCTGCCCTACGGCAAGTCCTGGACCAATTTTGAGTTTGCTCATATTCCCAGTCTCAATCCAGCAGCCATGATGGAGTTTGCCCAAACGACCCACTGGCTAGAGTCGGGCAGTAATATTTTGATTTTTGGGCCAAGTGGAACAGGGAAAACACACGTCAGTTCTGCATTAGGGACTTCTATCGTTGAGTTGGGGAAACGAGTGAAATTTGTCACTGCCACAGCACTGGTGCAGCAGTTGCAACTTGCCAAACTTCAACTGGAATTGCAGACCCTACTGTCCAAACTTGACCGCTATGATCTGCTCATCATTGATGATCTCGGCTATATTCAAAAGTCCGATGTTGAAACCTCGGTCCTATTCGAACTGATTGCTCATCGCTATGAGCGAAAGAGCCTCCTCATCACGGCTAATCAGCCCTTCAGTCAATGGGATAAGATCTTCCCTAACTCAATGATGACAGTGGCTGCCATTGATCGTTTAATTCATCACGCCACCATTTTCGAGATGAAGGCTGAGAGCTTTCGTAAACAAGAAGCAGCTAAACACACGGCCAAGTCTCAAAAGACTGACAGCTGATCCCTAGCCAGAATAAAACCCCTTTACCCCATCATTAATAGAGCTGCTTACTTGTAAGCAGCTCTATTAATGATGGCTTTATTGATAATTGTCATTTGCTCACCGGCGCGATCACCTCAGGCAAAAATCATGATTTGTCGATGATCTCCGACTGCCTTTTGTAGATCGCAAGATGGTATTGCATAGATCCAAATCGACTCACGAAGCAAGATTAAAAAGTGGAACGCAGAACCCAAAAAAAAGTTGGCCTATCTAATTGACATTACACACATCAAGCTCATGCATCTCAGGATATTGGCGTAAGTCTTCCAAATTCTGGCGCAGCACTTCAGGATTTGTATCGTAGGGATAAAGCTTTGCATTGATGTTTGCCATGACGGTTGCTACATCCAGCATTTCTCCAGGCGGATAGCGGGTATAGCTGCGCCTTGTTGTTGCTTGGTGGCGATGTTTTAGCCAGATTCGGACAAACTCCAGACTATACCCATTAGCAATCAGTTCAGATGCTCGGGTCGGGCGCAAAATAGCACCCGTAAAGTGAGCTAAGTTGTTGTTACTATCTCGAATATCGTGGTTTTTGATGAGATGACGAACAGCTTTAACCATTGGGTTAATCCTTGCTGCAACCATTGGCGGTCGCTTAATTGGCTTTAGCCTTGGATAGTGGGGAAAACCTGCCAGTCCAATATTCTGATAGTGACAAAACAAATAGGGATAGTCTTCACCAAACAAATCAGTAATGTATTCCTGCTGATGCATGATGATGCGAATGAAGTCTTGAGGCAGGGGTAGCTGATGCTCATCATTGTTTTTATCCCGCTCGAACTCTAGCCACCAACTGTCTGGTTTCTGAACAATACAGTTTTTCTTCAAACGACATAGCTCGCCCGGACGAGCGCCAAGCCAAGCTCCCAGCATGAATTGAAGCTGAAGTGGCTCAGGAAGATTATGAAGGTTGTCACGGATGGCTTCCAGCACTGAGTCTTCTAGTGGGTCAGGTTCGTTATAGAAAACTTTAGGGGTGTCAAATAGAGAGGAAATCAGATTAGAGCAGGTGCTAAAGTGATTTGCCTGATTTCCCCATTCCAGAAATAGTCTCAAGCTAGTCTGATTAGTTGTGAGACTGAGATTGCTCAGATGGCTACGTTCCTTACCCCAGTACATATTCATGAATTCTCGGGTAATATCACTCATCTGAAAGACGCCCTTTTTCTGGAGATAACACCCAAAGTTACGCAGATGAGAAAAATTGGTTTTCAAGGTACTTGATGCACTACCTTGCTTGATAAATGCTAGGACATAGTGCTTGAGTAGATCCTTAAACCATGTGTCTCCGCAGGAGCTGAAATACAGAAAAATTTGATCTACTTTGTTACTGTCGAAATTAGGATAGAGCATTCTCAAGTCCCATTTATCATTCCCAAACTTCCACGTCTGTCTGGGAACTTCTTTTCCTAACAATCGTTGTGTTTTTGCATCCCAATTCTTTTTCTCGGCTGTAAACCTTTGTCCGCAACCCAAGCAGATTTTCTCGCAAACCTGCTTCTGTTTAGCTTTACTAAGGTATTGCCTTCCTAATAAAACTTTTTCTTGACCACAATTTGGACAAGGCCATCCGGGGAGGTACTTCAAGCCAGGAGGCTGCATGAAGGAATAAATTAACTTCCCAGCTATGTAAAGTCTGATGGGCTTTTTTTTGTCTTTGGTAAATTGTCTACCACAGTCCCTACACAAACAGATGTGGGCTTGTCCATATTGACGTAATCTTGGTTTCCCCCATTTAACAGTGCGGTTACTTCCGCAGTGGGAACAGCATGCTCCTGCTGGCGGTGCTGGTTTTCTTCTGCCATTTTTAGTGAATTTTCTGCCACAGCTTTTACACAAACAGATTTGAACTTGTCCATACTGACGCGATTGTGGCTTACCTGTTTTGACCGTTTCGTTGCTATTGCAGTGGGTACAGTTGGCTTCTGCTGCTGGTGCAACTTGTACGTAAGATTCTAGTTGAAAGCTTCTTTGGCAAGAGTGGCAAAGATATCTCGTTACCTTTTGGCCGTTGGCAAGTATGTTGTATCCATACTTTCGTATTTTACTGTTTCTGCATCGAGGGCACTGGAGATGGGTCACTTATTTTTCCCTCCTCTACTTGCTCTATATGAGTGATAATTCTGCCTAAAATATTGACTTGCTGGCGAGCACTATGGGCTCGTCGGCTATTAGAATGCCCAGCCTTCAGAGCTTTAGTTAAAAGCTGCTGATTGCTCTCTTTTAGTTTTCGTAACTTTGGGAGATGTTCAGACGTATAGTGAGCGTAGCTGCATCCAAGACAAATATGCTCAAACTCACAGTCTTGAATGATGTTGGGACGCAAGCACAACCCCAACTCAGTCTGTCTGAGCTGCCATTCTCGCCTCAATAGTTCCTGATTTTTATCCGTCTGATAAACGATTTGTTTCCCGTTCTGGTTTACGAAAACCTTGATTTTCTTCTCTTGCTCCTGAGGAGTCAGGATAACGTAGGCATCCTGCATATCTTCGTTGAGGTGACGTAGCCCATGTTTAATTTGGTCAGTACGCTTTCCCATGCGATATGCAACGGTTCCGTAGGTTCGGCGAAATTGGTGTGTCGTAACGTGTACGAGCTGACCATCTTGGGTTCGAATATTATTGTGTTTGATGAGCTGTGCTAGTAATTTGTTGAGCTTTATGCTCGGTAATTTAAGTTGCTCTTCTTTATAAATGAGTGAGGGAGGCCAGGTAGGAGAGGAACCCTGTAATTTGTGATGCCAGTTTGAAAAAAGCCAGGGGAAGCTGTCTCCAAATTGTTCTCGTATGAACATTTGTTGTTGCTCTACCAGAGACACTAATTCTTTAGGCAGATCCTGTTCTTGCAAGCTATTATCCTGTTTTCCTGTGGGAACTCGAATTCGCATTGTCCTACCACGCTGCCTCAGGCAATTCAATGGGATTCTACTGAGTTCTACACTACGAGTGGCTAAAGCCTCATGTAGTTTGAAGATAAGATAAATAGGGGCGTCAAATTTCTCAAATGCTTCATCAAGCTGTTGTTTAACTCCCTCAGAGATAGTCTGTCCATGTGTGTGGCTACTCTTTTTCTTCCATATGATTTGAAATGGTATACAGCCAAGCTTGTATAAAACACTCATCAGCATTTGGAGTCGGTTTTTCTGAGAACTTTGCGCCTGTTGTGCCCACTCCTGCAATGTTGCCAGCTTTAAAGCAGAAGGCATTATGTAGCCACGCTCGACTAACCATAAGCAAAACTTCTTAGCAGTTCCCAGAATACCGGGGATTATTCCTAATCCCCAGCTTCTTGTACTTGCCTTGACCAGCACCGCTAACTTTGTAAGCTGTTTGAGCCAGGGTAAAGATAGTCCTTGAAAATATAGATTGGTACATCCCCTGCTATACATTTCCGCAGCTAAAGTAGGCAGATCTTGCTTAATATTCCAGACATCTTTCTGCAATCTGGGATCTTGGAGATAGTCGTTTGCTTCGTTCCCTGGTTGGGTCAGTCGCTCGTAGAAAATAGACTGTTCCAGCGATACGCTCATTCTTTGGTTAGTCTCCGTATTGCGTTTCCTAACTCCGCCTCATTGAAGGAATGGTCGTAGATATCTAAAGTCGTAGCAATGGATTGGTGACCTAGCTGGCGTTGTACAGCTTTTGCAACGTCTTCTTTGCTCTCCCCACTCTTTCTAGCTTCCCGAATCTGATACGTGGCAAAGGAGTGACGAAATAAGTGAGGGTAAATTCGTTCCACATCAATGCCTGTTTTTTTGTGGAGACGGTCAAAGAGCTTATTGACATTCTGAGGACGGAGCGGCTGACCATAACTGGGGGAACCCATATGGAGCACGACAAACATCATGTCGTGTCCAAATTTCTGGGCAATTTTGTGAGGATATTCTTTGTCTGCATACTCGCTAAACAAAGCATGGAATTCATAATCCTGAAGCAGTCGAGCAATTGAAAGCTCTCGTTCTTGACCTTTGGCATAAGCCTGATTAGGATTTTCTCGGCGCACAATTTTGAGTGTCCGTTTGCCCCATTCCAGATCTGACCAATGTAGTCCAAGTAGTTCTCCAATTCTCATACCCGTATCGGCTAGCAGCCACAGAATTAGCTTGTCCCGAGCGGAGCGGCAGGCATTAATAAGACGACCAATCTGGTCAGGATTTAATGTGCCTGGATACTTTTTTGGCTCTCGGTAATGTACGGTTTTCATGCCCACTGGTGACTCTTTGAAGTGACCAGCCAGCATTCCACCTCTCTTTTTACCCCTGGTCCTGCGGTAAGTTCGCAGGTGTTTCTCCTCAATAGTTCCCACTGCTGTGTGAAACTCATAGAACTGAGTAATGACGGTTAAAGCTAAGTTGACTGTGCGCTCACTCCGCTTTGTCTGCAAAGTATCGATGCCTATTGATTCCTTGGCATTTAAGAGTTTTCCAGTCATATACCAGTAGCCAAATTCTGATAGATGATTGCGCCCGTTGAAGTCTCGCCAATCCAGCTCTTTCAGTTTTAGGTAAGCCCAGAACTGTTTTAGTTTTTCGCTATAGGTTTTGAGTGTTCCAAGAGCCGTATCTCCTCTCTGCTTGAATCGCAGAAATCTTTCTATGGGTTTGACAAGTTGATAATTGTCGTCGAGCAGATGCCAGCGCATCAGCTCTGTTCCATCAGATAACCGTTCACAAGAATCTAAAACGATTGCCACTATGAATACTTGAATAGTATGAAATGTGTACACAAGATCATTTGTGTTTGCACAATATCATTGTTGTTGTTGTTGTTTTGAATAGATAATGAATGTCTATAAAACCAGAATGTTTTCAAGAACTAGAACTGCCAGTAAGAGTAGAGGCTCCTAATGGTGGTACGAAAAAGTACGAATGCCAGCTTTTGAAAATTCGCTTCCGCTTAGCGAATGGCACTCATGTTTATAGAGTGCAACTAAATTTCCCAACTGCGACTAAGGCAACTATTCCAGTGGGAAGTAAAATCTTTTCGAGTTCAGAAGTGTTGCTGAACCTTCAAGTTGCTTCCTAACAAGACATTTATTCTCAATTTCGGATCACCAAAAGAGGACAAGAGCCAAATAGCACTTTAAAGTACAACGCACTCCCAGCAGAATCCCGGTGTAGCAAACGATTCCCTCACAAAGGGTTTCCCCGTTCCCGCCACGGTGATCCAATATTGTCCAGACCCATTCTTGGCAACAGCCAGATACTCCAGCTCCCCTCGCGTCCTGACTTGCTCCATCAAATTCTTCTGACGCAGCTCCAGGTTCCTGAATCGCCGCTCCAGCTCCACCAACTCTCTAGGGGTTCTCGGTTGACTAATCTGGGCAGCTTCTGAGGATCGTGTCTTAGGAGTGTACTCAGGTTCGGCTGATCGGAGAGTTCGCCTAACACTCCGACGTATTTCTCCCAGCTTCACATGCTCTGGTTCTCGCTTTGGTGGTCGGGTGCCTTCCGGTGTTTTCTTAGGGAAATGCTGTCCTACTAACCAGTTTGGGGGAGGGAGGGGCGGTTTTGGGTTGGTCTGGGGTGGTCTGAGGGAGGGGCTTGGGGTTGAGGGAGATGATGGAGGGTTTCATGGGGTTTTTCTGTGTGGCCGATGAGCTTCACAGGATGGGTAGGCAAGGAGGGCTGTGAGGTGCAAATGAGAAATTAGCTTACAAACAGAGGAAGGCAAAAAGATACTGTCAGGCTAGAGACTTACTGGGGGGTAGACATTAGATGGAGAGGATGATCAAGAAATACGTTTTAGATGTATTTTGAGGATTGTATCTAACTTGCTTGGCTGTAGTACAGGTTCATTGATAGATGTTGCTGGTGAGAAACTCCATTCAAAATTACGTAATATTGTTGAAAGAATAATCTTCATTTCTACTTGAGCCAATCCATAGCCGAGGCATCTATGCGGTCCACCACCAAAGCCGATTAGTGCAAAAGGATGTTTCTTATCTTCCTCTAGCGGAGGAAGAAAACGAGCAGGATTAAATGTATTTGGCTGATGGTATATTTCATGAAGGCGATGCGTTAACAGAGGAGACAGCATCACAAACCATCCAGCAGGAACTATATATCCATTGATTTCAATATCTTCAATTACACCACGCGGAATGAAGTATGTAGGAGGGTAAAGCCTTTCTACTTCTTTGATAACACACTTCATCTTCAATAACTGGTTAAGTTCTGATATGGTCAAGTCATTGCCACTAGTATTCTCAAGTTGCTCGCGTCGTAGCTTATTTTTCCAGTCTGGATGATTAGCTAATTCGATTAAAACCCAGCACAACAACCTTGCGGTTGTCTCATGTCCACCAAATAAGAGCTGTATTGTTTGTGTTGCAATTTCTACGTCAGCTAAATAATTACCTTCTTCATCAATACTTGCCATTAATAAGCCTAAGACATCTTTACTCTCCTTAAGATTTTTACTTGTACGTCGCGCCTCAATTTGTGAATAGATATAATCCTCAAGTCTTTTTCGAGCTAGACAAGCCCTGCCAAACCGAGTAATAGGAGTATTTAGTCTAATAACAGTTCTTAGGCCATTGGTGTAGTCTGAGAACCATTGTGAAAGTTCATTGATTTCTTGAACATCATTACTTCCTAAAAACAATTTACAAGATATATTTAGTACTAGCTTTCTCAATCTTTCAAGTAGTATATTTGGTGTATCATTTACCCATTCCTCTAAGTACTGAGCTGTTGCCTGCTGTATAGTATAGACATAATTTGAAAGTGCCTCACCATGCAGAGCTGGATAAATCAATCTCCTTGTTGACTGATGCTGATAACCATCTTGCAATAAGATTCCATTACCAAGTATTGGCTCTAAGAATTTCCATCCCAGTTTAGATGACACTTTGTACGATTGATCTTTTAAGACAATCTGATTAACTTTAGGGTCTGCTATTACAACAAACTTCATATCCATTATTTTTGTTTTAAATATATTTCCATACTTTTGATATTGATTATGGTAGTAAAGCTGTTGCAATCCGAATAATTGAGCTGCTTCACCAATAAAAGGTAATCCAAAATCTCCTGGAATTTTATTTGCTCTTTTTAATAAGCTATGCATAGATTTTTCCATAAATTCATCAAGTCAGGATCATGTAAGAATACAGTTTTAATTGGAACTGC
Source organism: Acaryochloris sp. CCMEE 5410 (assembly GCF_000238775.2). Taxonomy (NCBI): domain Bacteria; kingdom Bacillati; phylum Cyanobacteriota; class Cyanophyceae; order Acaryochloridales; family Acaryochloridaceae; genus Acaryochloris; species Acaryochloris sp. CCMEE 5410. The sequence goes on from NZ_AFEJ02000005.1 coordinate 126,642, forward strand.
TCTAACAATATTTAATTCACTTTCTTTACTTGTTGGTACAAATGCTCAAGTGATTCCAGACGCAAGTTTTAAGAATGAAACCTCTATAGTGATTCCCAATCAAGTGGTTGACGGCATCCCAAGTGAGAAGATTTCTGGCGGAGCAACTAGAGGGTCTAACCTTTTTCATAGCTTTCAAGAATTCAACATCAATACAGGCCGTGGTATTTACTTTGACAACCCTCAAGGTATTCAAAGTATCTTGACGAGAGTTACAGGTAATAATTCATCTAATATATACGGTGTGTTGGGAGTTTTAGGTGAGGCAGACTTGTTTTTGCTCAATCCCAATGGTGTTATCTTTGGTCCAAATGCTCGATTAGATCTAAACAGTTCCTTTTTGGCAACCAGTGCTGACTATATTAAGTTTGAAGATGGACAAAGCTTCAGTGCCCGCTCAAGAGAAGCAGTTCCTATGCTAACCATCAGTACACCTGTTGGCCTTGGATTTACTGGTAGTGCTGGGCCAATTGAAGTTCAAGGTCCAGGTCATGTCAATCAAATTCCTCAGCAATTACTACCATCAACTCCCTTGGATTCAAATTCAGCGGGTTTAAAAGTTAGACCTGATAATACTATTGCGCTCATTGGTGGCGAAGTTATTTTTAGGGGTGGTATAGTAACCTCTCCTTCAGGAAGTATCGAAATCGGGAGCGTAATCTCTGGAGAGGTTGGCATCAGCAAAAACTCAGATTCTGGTATTTCACTGAAACCTCAAGGTATTAAGTCACGAGGTAATATCTTATTCTCACAACTTGCGCTTCTAGACGCTAGTGGTTTTAGAAATGGAAATATTAGAATTTTCGGGGAAAATGTTACTTTCACTGATTCCTCTATGGCATTAATACAAAATCTTGGATCGAGCCCTTTAGGAGAAATAAATATAGATTCTCAAAACTCATTAACGATTCTAGGGGATACAAAATTTACTTCAAAATCTACTCAGTTAATCCTACCCGAAAGAGGGATTATTACTCATACTTTTGCCGATGGAAGAGGAGCCAATATAAGCATTTCAACTAAAGTACTAAATGTTGATTTTGCTGGTCGCATCATAGCTAGATCAGTTGGCTCTGGGTCGAGTGGTGATCTGACTATTTTTGCTTCTGAATCAACCACAATTTCAGGTAATTCCCCCTTTAACCCGTCATTTCCTCTTGGTAGCACTGTTGCTACTGCTGCTGCTGGTACTGGTTCTTCAGGGCACATAGCACTTTTTTCTCCACAACTATCTATCAAGGATGGAGGTCAACTTACTTCATCAGTTTTTAGAAATTCTGACGGAGGTGATATAGTTATCAATTCAGAGATGATAGATCTATCAGGATTCAATCTAATAAGTCTTTCTCCAAGTATTATTTCATCTTTAACAAGTGGGAATGGTAAAGGAGGAGATCTACTAATTAATTCAGTAAAATTAAACCTGAAAAATGGTGGCCGTGTTGATGCATCAACACTTGCTAGTGGCCCAGCAGGAAATATTACTATCAATTCAAAAGACTCGATAAGTGTTAGTGGTATTATTCCAGGTTCAGTCAACCCTAGTTTAATTATTTCTTCAGCAAATATCGTCGATCCAAGCATTCAAGCGGGCCTTGAATTACCTCCAATTCCTACAGGTGAATCAGGTAGTATCACAATCAGGACAGGTCGATTAGAAGTTTTTGATGGAGCAGAAGTCACTGTCAAGAATGACGGGCCAAATAATGCAGGCCAACTGACAATTTTCGCTAAGAATATTAGAGTTTCCGATGGTGGTACTCTTTCAGGCAGCACAAAGGGTGGCGATGGTGGCAATGTCTTGCTCTTTGTCGATATCTTGCTCCTTGAAGATGGATCGATCTCTACATCAGCTCTAAACCAGGGTAAAGGGGGCAACATTTCAGCAGTCGCTAATTTCGTGATTGCCCTTAAGAACAGCAATATCACTGCTGAGGCGGAGCAAGGTCAAGGAGGCAATATTACAATCGCAGCTAAGGCAGTTTTCTTAGGTCCTGATGTTGATGTCAGTGTCTCTTCAGATGCAGGCTTGCAGGCCAGTGGGACTTTCAGGGTTGTAGTTGAGCAACAAGATTTTAACGAAACTAGCGCACCCGCTCCTGATGTTATCACTACACCTAAAGTTTCTTCAGTTTGCAATCCTTCAGGCAAAGTGAGCGAATTTGTTGTATTAGGTACTGGTGGTCTTAAAGAAGATCCTCAGTCTGGACAATCTAAGGGTTTGAAGTGGAATATGGAAACGTCCGATCTCGCAACAGTACCTTCCGAAACAGAATTACCCAAAGCCCCTTTAGTCGAAGCTAAGGGTTGGCAAAAGCTGGATGATCGTAGAGTTATGTTAACTGCTAATCCCCAAAACTCAAGCAACAAAGTTGCAGCACATCCAACCCCCTGCAATCAATCCTCCTGAAAAATTTTCCTCTAAGCCTAGCGCTTAACTTAAAGATGTTAAAACTGTTTTTTCGTAGAAGATTTGGATTTCTCGTACTTCTGATTTTCACTCAAACCCTTCTAACCCCAGCAGTGGCATCAGAGGATTCTGTTAAACAAGCCAACGCCTTAAACCAACAGGGATTACAACTCTTGGATGCAGGGAATCCTAACGAAGCCTTGCAGATTCTTACACAATCCCAGACCATTTATAAGAAGTTAAACAACACCGCTGGCATTTATGGCACTCTCATCAATCAAAGCCTCGCTTATAAACAGATGGGTCAGTACCATTCTGCCTGTACCAGGCTAACTCAGGTACTCAATCTCGATACAAACATTTGCCGAAGGTGGAAACAAACTAGTCAAGAAGAGCTAAAAACATCTCTGGAGAAGTCGAATAATATTATTCAGAGTCAACAAATCATAGCTCTCCACAATCTAGGTAATATTTTACGGTTGTTGGGTCAGCTAGAAGCCTCTGAACTAGTTCTCAAGCAAGGATTACCTCACTCATCCTTGCTGAGTGGTGAAGATCGCCATTCCATCGAATTAGCGCTTGCTAATACTTACCAGTCTTTATATAAGCAAGCCTACAATCAGCTATCTATTTCCATTGATTCCGACAGCCAAGCTAATTCCTTAAATACAGCACAAGAGTATGCTCAAGCTGCTCTAGCCAATTATCAATCTGTTACTGAAAGTCAATCAGCGGATCGAATTCGCGCTCAACTCAATACTCTGCAAATCCTTCTTCATCTCAAAAAAAGCGACTCATCACCACTTAAAGGCATTTACCAGCAATCGCAGAATCTCATCGGTTCTTACTTCAATAATCTGATTGCCGCTGACTTCAGTCAATTCCCTGCAAATGAATCAATTAATCTCCAACTCAAATTAAGCTATCTTTTAGCGGAAGCTAGCCTACTTGAAATACCGAGCAGTGAAAATAACCTAAGTCTTGCCTATGAGATGACTAGAGATGCCTTGCGTCAAGCCGAAGCGTTTGGAGATAAAAGATTAGTATCACAAGCCTATGGGATCTTTGGAACACTTTACCTGCAATCGGACCAACTAGAGGATGCGACACAGGTCTTCACTAAGGCACTCAAACTTGCCCAGACCATCCAAGACGATTACCTAGCTTACCAATGGTCATGGGAGATTGCTCAAATTCATCAGCAACGGGGGGAAAGAACCCAAGCAATTGCAGCTTACTCTTCTACCCTGCAGCACTTAGATAAGGTGCGAACCTTACTGATTTCAGCTAACGCTGATCTTCAATTCAATTTCAAAGAAAGTGTAGAACCTGTCTATCACAACTATTTACAGCTTTTACTTTCCTCCCCAAACCCTGATTTGCAACTTGTCCTAACAACCCATAAGCAGCTACAAGTAGCTGAATTGGAGAATTATCTTAAGTGTGGGAAGCTGACCACTGCCCAAACTAATAACCAACAAACTCCTTACACTTCCACAATCCATATCTTTGAACTCAATGGGCAAGTTGAGATCATCGCCAAAACCCAGGATGGGATATTCAGACACCAGCCCGATTCATCAGTTGTCCAGGAGGAATTATCCAGGCTCTTCAATTTCTTGCATAGCGACTCATTTGAGGAAATATCAGAAGCCCATTTTAGAAGGAATTCACAAGTACTTTATGAGCAAATCATTGCCCCCCTCGAAGACCATCTCCCTCCCACTGGCGATCTGTTATTCGTCTTAGATAGCAATTTTCAGAATCTTCCTCTAAGTATGCTGCATGATGGTCAGAAGTATTTGGTTGAGCGATACAGTGTAACCAATGCTCTCAATACCCAACTCCAGCAAGTTCAACCTCAAAGTCTTGAGGAGTTAAACGTCCTTTTTGCCGGGTTATCAGAAGATTCCCCTAGCTTTACTAAGCCTGATGTCCCTTGGAATCTAGAAGCCTTACCTGAAGTAGAAGATGAGCTAGCTAGTGTTAAGGAAGCATCAAACAAAACCATTTCTCTTCTCAATAATGACTTCACAACCAACCGCCTTCAATCAAAGCTGCAAGGCGATACTCCAATTGTTCATTTAGCGAGTCATGGGCAATTTAGTTCTGACCCTGAACAAACAATGATTTTGGCCTTTGATGCACCGATCAAGGCTAATGAATTTCATGATCTAATTAGCCAAAAAATTGAGTTAGGGCAGTCTTCAATTGAGCTGTTAATCCTAAGTGCCTGCCAAACGGCAAAAGGAGATAGAAAGTCGGCCCTTGGTATCGCTGGCTTATCTGTTCAAGCTGGGTCACGGAATACTCTAGCTTCGCTGTGGTTAGCGGAATCTGAAGCAACCTCTGAACTGATTACCACTTTCTACGAAGGTCTGGACAACAATATGCCTAAAGCTAGAGCGCTACAACAAGCCCAAATCAAATTAATAGGATCTGAAGAATATTGGCATCCTTACTTCTGGGGAAATTTTGTTCTTGTCGGGAGCTGAGCCTCTACACCAATGGACGCTGCCAATTCTGATTGACCTACTTGATAATAGCGATCTGCTAACAACTGATTGAGTTGATGGTTGCTTTGTCCTGCTTGCCGTACTTTTTCCAAAGCATTAATCGATTCATGAAATAATTTGGCAGACATATAAGCAGTATCTAGTTCTTTAGCTGCTTCGACTGGGGAGAGTGGAAGTTGGTTTATAGCTGTGACGGCATCTTGGATCAAGTTAGCTTCTTCTTCAATCAACAGTTCAAGGGTGTCATGATCTGAACTGATAATTCTTTGTTTCTGGTAGGCAAAAATCGTGACTCGATAATTCCTCCCATACTGAAGTTTCGGCCAAGCCTGCGGATAACGTAGACTATTGCCCGTATGAACAACTTGCTCCAACTTTTCGGTACTGTCGGAAGCCTGGAGCGTTACAAGGTAGTGTGTTGCCCCTACTACAGGGTTCCACTCCAGTTCGGGCCGAAGCTGCATGACCATCGTGCCAAACGGCTTAATTAAACTTGGTTTACCGCTCTCTCTCCCAGAACTACGAGACTTAGAAGAATTACTGCCACTCTTGCTTGGATAAATTCTCCTCTGCTTTCGTGAGCAAAGATCACCAATCTCTCCCACCTCACCACGCAAGAGTTTTTGGGTATGGTGGCAAGAAATCATGGGTTTTTGATTTTGAAGGGGGCGCACCCGATCTTGAGGGCAAAGTACACTCCCCTTTGAATGGAATTGATCACCCACAGACAACATTCGAGCGGCCACAGTTTTGCATCGGGTGGGTGGATCATTGCTCTGAGCTTTAACTGCCACTGGCATAGCGCTCAGCAGGAATGCTGTGGAAATTATCAGTGAAAAATTATTGGGGATATTCATCTTAAAAAGAAATATAAATAGGATAATGTCAGGGCATATTCTCTAATCGATCTATAAATTCTTGTTTCCATGTCCAAACTTCCGGTAGATCAGAGTTCAGGAATAAACAGAGTTTCCAGTGAGATTGAGCGTCTAAATTTTTCTTGTTCCTAGTTTTGGCTAGAAGGCACTGGCTACTCGCTTCGTTTGGATCTAATTCAATACTTCGTTCTAGATTGACCATTGCCTTGTCATATTGTTCCATTTTGAACTGCGCCCATCCTAAATTCTTGTATAAGGATGCTTTAGTCCAAGGATGGAGGCCATCTAGTCTCAGGACTTGTTGGATGCTTGCAAGAGCTTTTTGATGGTTACCTTCCAAAATATCCAACCTTGCTAAATTATTACGCGAGGGTAAATGCTTTCCCTTGCTTATCTTGATTGCCTTTTCATAGAATAATCTTGCTGTCTTATAGTCTTGGACATCCTCATAGACACCACCCACATTGTAAAAAGCAATTTCGTTATCAGGCTCTAGCTCTGATGCCTTACCAAAGTTTTCGATGGCGCAATTGTATTTTTTTTGGAATTGGCAGGACAGACCTAGATTGTTGTAAGACGAATAATCATGGGGATCAAAGAAGATTGCCCATTCATAATGCTTCTGTGCTTCCTCAAAATTGTCTTCGCTTTCGCTTTCGGTCGCCAGTCTGAAAAAATATCTTGAGATACCAATCCTCCCACCTTGAAATAGTCCAAAAAGTACTAAGGCTGTGAGTATCACTGCAAGTAGCTGATAAGGCTTGGAATGGAAACGACGATATCTTTTGATATTTTTTGGAAGGCGATTCTGTAAATACTGCAAAATCTCCTGAGTGTTGTGTGGCCGCTTACCTGGCAAAACATCATTCAGCTCATCAATATAATCTTTGAGAGGCTTATCAATTTGTGGAGCTAAGTCACGCCATACGAGCAGTCCTGTATCTGGGTCTTCAGGTAGCGTTCGGGGATGTTCACCTGTCATTAAATGGATCATGGTTCTCCCCAATGCATAAAAATCTGATTGGGGAAGTGCCCTACCTCGGATTTGCTCTGGAGGGGAATAGCCAATTGTGCGTACTAAAGTAGTATCCCGATCTAGCAAGCAACCTGTTTTATTCTCCCCATGTATTTTGGCAAGGTACGTCTCCGTTACATCCCGCACTGCTCCGAAGTCAATCAAAACAATCTTTCCATCGGGTTTGAGCATGATATTCGAGGGTTTTATATCTCGATGGAAATAGCCCTTTTCATGAACTACACTCAAGATTTCAACGATCTGAATTAGCCAATCAATCGCAGTAGATTGAGAAACCTTTCCATGCTCATCTAGCCATTCTCTAAGGTCTACACCGTCTATCTTCTCAATCGCTAGACAATGCAGTGTAATCTTGAATTCCTTGGGTTTAACCGTAAAATAATCATCAATATAAGCAAAAGGAATGCCTGGATGTCTGAGTGCTCTTAGAATGTGAGCTTCCCGATCCATCAGCTCTACATACTTTTCTTTCTGAGATCTCAAGACCTTTAGGATTTTGTGTGTCCCAGGTGGATGTAACCGATTCCCCTGAACATCGATAACCTCAAACACCTCAGAGGGACTGTTATCATCCAAAGGGCGAATAGGTCGAATTAAACGGAATCGCCCATCGATCAGTAACGGAGAGCCACATGCTTGACACTCCTCAAAATCACCCTGATTTTGTCGTTCCGTACAAAAAGGATGAATACAGTAGCTCACAAGCTTATCCACTGGTCTATGTAGGTGGGGAGTGGGAGAAATGATTCACTTCGCCTGTAATTCTGTGAGAGTTTTTTATAACGTATTTCCTAAACATAGGCTGTAATGTAAAGCTAGCTTCACTACCTGGACGTGAAGGAATAATCTCAATAGGGCATAACCGTTCTAGGGACTCTATTGCAGCAATCAAATCTGACTCTGATACGATAATTTCTTGAGTATTGAGCTGGCTTATTAAAAGAGAAAATGCTATCGGATCTGAAGACTTTTCAGCTTCCTGTGCTAAGACTAATAAAACTTTTTTCTCCATCTTACTTAAGGAGTCAAAATCTACAAAACTCTCATTAAAACTCTCTTCGAGAATATTACTTCCTAGAGAAGTTTTATTAGATATGATATTGTCTAGATTGCCACTATAAAAACGTTTAACTTTATCTGCTGCACATTTCAACACATAAGGATTGCCTAAAAATGTATCTATAATTGAATAGTGATTTTTTTTGACCGATATTCCTTCAGACTCAAGCAGCTTGACACTCAATTCTAGATCAAGACCATCTATTTTTTTATGGGAGACAGGCAATCCTGAGCTTTGCAGTAACTCAATTCCATTTAAGGGTTGACGGCTAATAAGAACAAAACATCCTCTATGATTTTCTTCTATTATTCTTCTAATAAATACATCGAAATCAGGTTGGGAGTCTCCAAGCCTCTTTAGTAGCGTTTCTAGATTATCGATTACTATTAAACTTGATTCTTGCCTTAAGTGAATTAGTAGAGAAGAAAGTAAAGTTTGTAATGATTTTCTTGGATCTATATCTTTTTGAGGAAGATCAAGAGTGATCATCAAGCCTTTGATAAAATCCTCTAATGGATAATATGCTGATTGCCAAATAATGGAATCAAATCTAGAGTTTCCCTCGCTGCTTACCTTACGAACTAACTTTGAAGCTAGAGTACTCTTGCCAATTCCTTGAATGCCAGTTAGTATGACACATCGATTTCCTTGAATCGCCTGATGTAATTCCTCTACCTCAGTATCTCGGCCAATACTTTTGTGTACTTCTGGAGGCTGACTTCCAAGAATTGATTGTTGTCCCAGTTCTGGATCGAAGAGGCTGGGTGCTAGCTTTTCTCCAAGAACTACCTGTTCTATCGCCGACCGAAATAAATTTTTATCCAGTTTCTCCTCAACCCCAAGCTCTTCAGCTAGCTCCTCATCCAGGAATTTCCATAGCTTAGGAGCAACTGTTCGTTGCAAGTAATTCTGGGTATAGCGAGAGTTCTCAGCAGCTTGTTTGTAGTCATATTTTCCCCAAGCAGCTTCTAGGACTTTAATTTCAGCTTCACCCAGGCGTTTACCTCGTTTGGAAAACGCCAAGTCATTCACAAACGTAAGTGCATGATGCCAGCTAACCAAAAGCTCCTCCTATTTTATCCAGACTAAAATAATTAATGCTAGTTAATCATACTATAGGCTACTGGCGCCGAGCTTATACTTTCTTGAAGTATTATTATGTCTTGACAAGAGGAACAGCGATACTCAATAATACCAACAAATTACTCAATAGAGCTAAAAGCTCGCGGGGGTATCTAATGAACCAACTTATTCAAAAACTCGAAGCCCTTAGTCTAGATAGGATTACCCTTGATCATGAGATTCAACCCCGACAGCAACTCAATCAGGAGGTGGTTGCTGAATATGCTGAAGCTATGAAGCGGGGGGCTACGTTCCCACCAGTAGTTGTTTTCTTCGACGGCTCTAAGTACTGGTTAGCTGACGGGTTTCATAGGATTGCTGCAAAACAGGCAAACGGTGATCTTGAAATCCTTGCTGAGGAAAAAATCGGCTCTCGTCGAGATGCTATTTTATTCGCCGCTGGAGCAAACGTTATGCATGGATTGAGAAGAACCAACGCTGATAAACACCGGGTTGTCGAGCGACTAATACAGGATTCTGAATGGTGTTTATGGAGTGACAACGCGATTGCTCAACAATGTGGTGTAAGTCGTACTCTAGTTAGAAAAACAAGACAACTAACCTTGCCGACTTGTATAAAAAACAAGTCAGTTTCTCGTAAAGGAGCTGATGGACGCATTATAAATATCAGTAATATTGGCAAGAAAGAAAAGGCTGTAAACAAAGATGCTGAGTGTATTCAAGCAACTGAGCCTAATACATTAATCTCTATAAAAAGATCTCAATTCCCTACAAAAGCAAGCGTTTCTCAAGATCAACTAACCAACTATCTCAAACAAATTCAGTTCCCATTGAATTTTAACGGCGAACAGCATAAGCTCGGAGGAAACAGAACCCATCTCCAGATTGACTGGCAGTATGGCAACCAATCTGGACATCTTCAAATTCCAATCCATCAGATCATGCTTCTAGATGAACAATCAGCAGGCTGAAGTTTTCTGGTCAACAGAAATCTACGAATCCTAATAACTTTCAACTTTAATGGTCTGTACCAAGTAGTTGAACTCTCGGTGATGGCGAAGCTATAAAATGACCAAACACCACCCATGCTCAAGAGTTTATATAGAAATCAGCGAAAATCCATTATTCTAGCTAATCCTACCTATATAGATAGAGTTTCAACTAGTTCTCAGCAAATCGTCAAAGGAGACAAAGGCGACTCAGCCCTGCGACTAAGTACCAAGATTCTTTACTTAACTCAACTTAATACAAGTTCTTCCAATTCCTCGAAAAGCTTGTTGCTTAGGGGCTTACATGGTTTTATAGCGATATCCTGCTGTCTACCTTTAGTCCTTGATGCCGCCCAAAAATCTCCAAAGCGAATCTTCAGAATCTTCTATCCAACTAGTTGAGATAGCAAAAATTCGCAGGGACGGAGGAACGCAGCCCCGCGCTCAACTCTATTCAGAAGTGGTTGCTGAATATGTTGAGGATATGGAAAAAGGTGCAGAATTCCCACCTGTTACAGTCTTTTTTGACGGTAAAGAATATTGGTTGGCTGATGGTTTTCACAGGGTACAAGCCAAAGAAGCTACAGGAGCAAAGGAGATTAAAGCAGATGTGCATCTTGGAGAAAATCGAGATGCTGTACTGTACGCTGTTGGAGCTAATGCATCACATGGCCTAAGAAGAACTAATGCAGATAAACGTCGAGCCGTGGAGAGGTTACTACGTGATCACGAATGGAAATTATGGAGCGATAATGCTATTGCCAAACAATGTGGTGTTGGTCATCCTCTAGTTGGGAGGATTCGGAAAGAGATTCAATCAACGACTAAAGATGATCCACCAACTCTCCGCAGAGGAATGGACAACCGATTAATAGATACTTCTAAGATTGGCAAATCTGCTCAAGTGTCTAAGGGTACAAATAAACGACAACGGAAAAAGAAACAGACTGGTAAAACCACCTCCACACCTCTTGTTCAATCTAAAGAGGTTGTAAGAGGCGATACCTGGAGGTTAGGTAAATCTCACTATTTATTCTGTGGTGACTCATCATCCAAGAAGTTTCAAAAGCTCTTGCCCCCTGAAATTGGACTTTTCATGATCTTTATAGACACAGAAGAACATTGGCCGACATCTCTCCTAGACAACACAAAGAATGCTTTTTCTTTTTATTCTTCCTACGGAGAAGATATAGATCTAAGGAATTTACGCCAAATCGTTGAAAACTGTATTGTTACTACAACAGAAGCTGATGATGCCGTTATCATGATCAACCTCCCAGATCCTTCTCTTTTTATCTTAATGGAGAGTCTATACTGCCTTTGCTATTGTGCCGAGCCAGACCCTCAGCGTTGTACGGACGCTCTGACTGCTTGGGCAACAACTAAAAAATCAGTAAAAAAGCTGTAAATCCATAGAGAACAATGAACTTAAAAACTTCACAGGTAGTATATTCACGCTTAGAAAAGTTGACGATCACCCATCATTTTTTGTTGTAAGATCGCGTTAAGCATTTTCCTAGTACAAGGATACCTTTATCCAACTATTCTCTAATATCAGCTTCTTACAACAGATCTGATATCATCCGAAACAATCCAAAGCTTGCATTATTCTTCTTATAACCAGCGCTAGGTATCTCTGATCTATCTCGCTATAATCTGTAAGCTTTCTTTGAGAACAAATCTCAAAAACATATCTTGACACTCCCCCACTCGTTTTGGGCTGTGTCTCTCAGTGTTCAAATCCGCTAAAAGCTTGATCGATCAACGCTTTCAGTGTATTTAAACTCTAATACTTAAAGATTAAGGAGGTGATTGATGACATAGACCTTTAAACGTTAAAAACCCTAACTGGTGGAAGAGTCAGGGCTTTTGAGCGTTTAAGCACTCCCAATATTTTAGGAGACTTGAACTTGATGCTTTTTGCTTAGGCATGGGTTCGGACCTCCAAAGGAGCCGTGTGTTTATTTTAGCCTATGACGCATACTGGTCAAGTTTTCTATGGAAATTTTTTGACCAAACGGCTCCCTATCCACCACAAAATAGGGACCAAATCATGACCCCAATACCCACATCCCATGACTGGGAGCTAGGCCATGTCTAGCTTTCGCAGTTCAGCGAGTAAACTTCTCGCAACCAACCGCTCCAACCCCTGCGACCTCTGCGGGGATATCACAGGCAAATGCAGAAAGGCTGACAACCTTAATCTCTGCATGACCCTCTCAGGCCAGATTGAGGGATATCGCTACCTAGGACAGTCCAAAGATGGCCTCTGGGGCAAGTACGTCCTCGATGACGGGCAAGACCTCAGCCAGGAAGACCGAGAACGCAGATGGCAAGAACAACGGATTCTCAGAGAGCAACGTGCCCAAGCTGAGGTTCAACGCCATGCCCAATCCCTCCCCGCTCCAGAGCGCGATAAGCTCTACCGTCAGCTCCTTGATCAGCTCACACTACACCCTGCAGATCGGGCTGACTTGCATCGTCGGGGATTGACCAATGAGCAGATCCAAAACTGGGGGGTGAAGTCTATCGAGCAGTGGCAATCGCTCTCTGGTGAACTGCCTCATACCTTGCCAGGGATTAGTCTGGATGGAAATTCGCTCAACACTCCAAGACCGGGTTATCTCTGTCCCATCGTTGATATAGATGGCCTTATCGTCGGCTTTCAAGTCAGAGCAAGAACCTCCGAAGGGGGTCGCTATTACTGGCTCACGGGCAAAACTAGGAAACGACCCAACGGACCCACACCCCACCTTCCCACTGGCGAGTTACCCCTAGCCGTCCATCATCCAGAGCAAGTCACTAGAGATGCAATCGCACTCGTTGAAGGGACGGGGGCTAAGCCCCACCTTCTAGCTCAGCGCATGGGCCAAGTGACCATCGGCGCAGCAGGGGGATTGTTCGCGGCATCTCCTGAAACCCTAAAAGCAGCGCTAGCTCAGCTTGGCGCAACAACTATCGAGTTCTACCCCGATGCTGGAGCGATTCAGAACAAGTCAGTACTGCGGCAATACCGGGCAACCTGGGCACTACTGAAGGAGTGGGGCTACAGTGTAGAGGTCGCCTGGTGGAAGCAAACAGACAAACGCATCCATCTTGACATTGATGAACTGGACGACCTCGGTCAAATTCGGTTTTTGTCAGTGGCCGATTTTGAGCAGATTGCAGCTCAGTGCAACCAATTACTGCACAAGCTCCAAGACGTTCTGACCACGTTTACCCGTCCTTCATCACCCGCTCAAGGGTTTGCCACTCCCAATGATCAACAAACCCACCCCCCTAACCCTCGCGGAACGAAGCGAACTGCACCAGATGACAAGCGTCTTGCAACGCTGCCTGCAACAAGCCGTCGAGCTAAACGATCCCGTCGCCGCACTGCACGACTCCTTGCAGCTCATCGAAGACATGGATATATTTCAAAACTTCGACTGGAAAACTATCGAAGACGCATTAGAAGACATACTTCAAGAGCGACACACTCCAGATGTAGCAGCTTACAAAGCCGCCCTGGAGATAACGGGACTCTCGAAACAACAACACCTCTAGTCCACGAGTACGAACCAGGCCAACGGCTCCAAACTTGGGAAACCCTCATCACATCAGGATTCCCCTTCATCCTTGACCAGTCCCAACCCGGTACTGGTAAAAGCTACGATTCTGGGAACGTTACCCCGATTGGCTTTGGGATGGAGCAGGTTATTTATCTTTCAGACCAGCACCGCAATCCCACCGTATCAACATTAGAACAAGGAAATGGCTGGTGTGACCTAGAAGCACGACATGGAGGTCTAAACCGAGTCAAGAATCGACTCCAACGATCTGCCAAAGGGGATGCTTTTGCTGTTCCCGCTAACTGTAGTCGCGTTGGAGTGTTGAATGCATTGCGGGACAAGAACATCCCTGGTGCTGATACCGCCAACCTCATCTGCGGCACCTGCATTGCCAGAGAAGCCTGCATCAATGCCAATGGGCCAGGGTATGGTTTTTTGAACCAACGTCGTAATGTCCTAGGTGCGCCTCTACTGAGGGCACATCCTGACTCTCTGCCTGATCCAGAAGATTACCCCCTAGAAAACACTATGCTGATCTGGGATGAACCCGGTCAGAACTTCCAGGTTAAGCAGTCTGTGACCATTACCTTTAATGACTTGCAGCAAACCATTTCGGCATTGATTGCCTACCCTGAAATCTTTGCCCTGGTGCAGCCCTTGCTCTCTGCGTTGCTGCCCTTAATGGATGGCTCAATAAAGCTTGGGAAATATGGCCTCAATCACTTGGAGATGAAAGCCAAGCTCCCTGACATGGCTGGAGTGAAGCTAGGCGAACTGACCCAAATCCTGATGCCTAACCTAGGTTTTCTCAACACCACCTCAGACTATGGGGTGGATCTTGCTGATCTACCCAAGCAACTTCGCAAAAAGTTCTCTGAACGGGACTCAGAGATGGCAGAGCAGGCTAGGAATGGGGTGGTAAAGCAATGGCTCGTCCCTCTAATCCGCATCTTGCAGGGTGGAGCAGGATGTATCCAAGTTAGTCGCTATGGACTGCTGACCCTCAATACCCCTAACCCTCGACATCGAGACTTAGCTCAAGCGGCCCAAGCCAATGTGTTCCTCGATGCCACCCTATCCCGCGAAGACTTAGCTCTGAAGCTAAGCTGCTCTCCTGATGAAATCCTAGTAGTCCGTCAAGCCGTCCCTGACACCGGAAACCTAGAGGTGATTCAGGTGAAGGACATGGGGCGAGTGGGCATGAGTCGAGGCGGGGATCAACTGAAACGTATTGGAGCCTTGGCCCAGCACTACCAAGATTTGGATGCAGTGAATACAAGGACTATCGATTTTAAGAAGTTTGAAAAGGATGGGGCCTGGTGGCGAGATAGCCGAGGGGTCAATGACTTTCTCACCGTCCAGACCCTAGTGCTAGTGGGAACTCCCTGCCGCAATCTCAATGACTTGGCCGCAGAATTTGCAATTGTCTGTGGGTACTACCCAGAAGACGATGACCCAGTATTCACAGCATTTATTGACCGCTCCATCCTTGCCGAGATTCACCAAGCCATCGGGCGACTCAGGGCGCATCGGCGTCCGAATGAATCCCTACAAGTCATCCTGATTTCCAATATTGAGATGGACTGCTTCGTTCAGGAAGTCCAAGCCAAGGAACTGACGATTGAAGCAGCCCACAAAACAGAGCGGGTGAAGATTGCGATTGAGTCAGCCATCCTCCAGCTCCAAGCTAAGGGCGAGAAGGTCACTCAGCAGATCGTTGCAGGCATGACCAAAATCCCCAGAGGGACAATTGCCCGGTATTGGCGTTTGTTCACTTCGCTATTAGAAGGTTTAAATAGCAAAATGAACAATTTAAGCAACACGCCAAATCCAGACCAAGAAACCCATCAAGCGATTGCGGGTGTTTTGGATGAACTGGCGGATCTGCCCATCAATGACCTATTGCCGAGTTTGAATGAAGTGTTCTTTGACTGGCTCAAGCCCCAGGAATGGAGTTTGGTCTGGGGTGAAGTCAGCGCATCGGGCCAGATGGCGATTCTGGAGGGGTTAGCAATGACGCTGCCCGTGAAAATGCTGGAGACAGCGGTACCGGAGCTGGCGGCATGAGCCTGATGCTTTGTATCAAGTGATACTAAATATCGGTAGATCCTGAAGCTTCAATATTATTTTAAAAATTGGATATTCAGTGGAACGTTTTATGTCCTCTGAAGTGATAGCAATTCGCTTTCATTTCGTAGTTGATATTGTCACTATCAAGGCTAGAAGTAACGGTTGGTAAACAGCAGTTGGTGGAAGCTTGCAAACGCTAAAATGCATATTCAGTGATATTTCCAGCGGTTTGACCATGTTGATCTGCCTATTGTAATTCAGGTGTTTGTTGCTGATTGTAACGCTCAGCTTTACTTGAATCCTGGGTTAGGGTTAGAGTACAGCCAAGTAATTAAAGCGAGTGTTTTCGCGTCCAAATTTTCCCTTTTTGTATTTCTACTACTGCCCACACAAAACAGCGAAGGCTTGTCCTTTGCTCAGACTGTTTTTAAAAG
Source organism: Acaryochloris sp. CCMEE 5410 (assembly GCF_000238775.2). Classification (NCBI taxonomy): domain Bacteria; kingdom Bacillati; phylum Cyanobacteriota; class Cyanophyceae; order Acaryochloridales; family Acaryochloridaceae; genus Acaryochloris; species Acaryochloris sp. CCMEE 5410. The sequence continues at coordinate 142,708 of NZ_AFEJ02000005.1, forward strand.
CCAATTCTAACGGGAATCCCTGACAGGAGTCCTGACTGTTTCTGTATTACACAGGAATCATCCCTAGTTAAATTTGCAAACCACGGCCTGTCCATCCTACGAAAATGCCAAGCCGTGATCCTCGACTCCTAGGACAGGAGTTATCACTATGTTAGCCACTAATAAAAAATCGGGGAAATCCCGTGGAGGTAATGAAAGCCTCCAAACTTCTGATCAGCCTGATCCGCAGGTGATTCAAGAGTATCGAGACAGATATCTCCAGATTGCCTGGAAGGTTCAAAGTTTATTATCAATGCCCGTGCTTTATACCTATGACGAGCTGTATAAACTCGGTAGCGATCACCCGAAATTAAGTGAGCGAATTGATGCTCTCGTGAGCTACGAACTGCGGCTGTGTGGGTACTCCAAAGATGATCAGGTCAACATTCTTCTTTATGGCCCTTATATTCAGGCGCAAATGCTGGACCACTTTATGTCTGAGAGTGGTGCAAGGGGCTATATCCGTCAACGACTAGCCATTGCCCCCTCAGCTCCCTCTCCTTTAAAGCTGGCTCAAGTTCAAGAAGTTCCCAATACTGCTGCATAGTTTGACTCGGTAACTGGGTCCACCTGGCCCCTTGGAATTCCACATCAATTCAATATCAAAGCAGCATTCGCGCCACAAGGAGAAAGAGAATGCAAGTTGCGATCGCAAAAATTGGAGATTCCCATCTCCTCGTCACCCCAGATGGCAAGCCTGTGCCTCACAAGGATAGTGATACCCCTCTATTTCATATACTCCCCAGGCTCTACAATCCCTTTAAAAACATTGGCTTGGACAGAATCAGTTTAAGCTCGGCAAAGATTTTCCTACCCGGTTCCAAAGAACCCATCTCCGTATTACCGGAGGAAGTGGTGATCAGACGCCCCTATCCGAACGTAACCATGTGTGTGGCTGGAACCTCAGATAGGAAAATGGGTTGGTCTATTCCACTTGAGATGGATAACCTACCTGAGTGGTTGAGATTGGAATGGCTCATACAGCTTCCAGTTAAATGTGAACATAATCTGATGACCATTCACCATCAATTTAAGCTGGATTTCAACCTCACCCAGCAAGGTCATGTCTTTTCAATGGATCAAACGAGTACTTTTTATGATCCGAATGCACGGGCCGTCAGCTTTTAGATCTGGATGATATTGATGAGAGCTTTACGAAGGGCGACAAATCTTTTAAGCCCTATGTGCTGGATGAGTCCTGTGGTTTTGGTTTTGCTTACTTTCAGACCCTTAATCTGAACTCCTGTGCTTGGTCAGATCTGATTTGCGATCAGATCGAGGACGTGGCTTTAGAGCGGGATGTAGAACCCGCCACCGAGTTCACAACCTATATAGAAGCCCACCATAATAATGCCTGCTGCGAGATCCTGGCAGCAGATTTATACAACGCCATTAGATTAGCGCGTGAAGTCATTGTTCCTGAATCAGCGACCTACTTCAACGACTCTGAAAAGCACCCAGCCATCCGATATATTTGCCAATGGTGGAACGACCTTGCCCCAGACCCTGCGACTCGAATCGCTGCCCACATCCAAATCGACGTTCGGATTGCAGATGACAATCTGTATTGGAGCGGCATGAGTGAAAACCCCCTTGGCCCATCGATGGAGAGTGGCGGGCGAAGTCCAGAAATGCCTGTGCCCGTTGGGATGAATATGTGTTGATCGAGTTCGCCCAATCTAAAACCGCTAACTTCTATAACGCGCACTCGTTTCAAGTGTTCAATGTCGTAGGCCAAGACTTTTGGAGTGGGGATGGTGTTCCCTGTGAAGAAGCCATGACTTGGGACTTTGCTCGGGAAGGGTTAGAAGCTCTGAGGTCATTCCCGGAACGGTTTCCCGTTGCCTGGGAAAAGCTGAAAGCAGCACTTTAGGAATCCATCCCAAACCCTCTCACTAATTCCAGTCACCCTCTTGTAGGAGGTTTGACCCAATGACAACTGCTACGATTGCTAGCTCCTTCTCAGACGGAATCCGTCTACCCGAATATATCGTTCAGCTCTTGCACCGCTTCCCGATTCCTGATCCAGAGCAAGAGCTGGAGCTGATCCGCAAAGCCAAGCGAGGCCATGAGAACTCCTTGTCTTGGTTGATGATTGGGCATGTTCGTTTAGTCTCCAAACTCGCTAAGCAATACGCTTGGACTTTGGATGATGCCCAAGACCTGATCCAAGAGGGAATGTTGGGAATCCGTCATGCCGTGCGGAAATTCGACTCTACGAAAGGATGCAAGTTCTCCACCTATGCTAGAGGCTGGATTCGCGGATATATCCGTAGATTTTGCTATAAAAACAGACCCAAGCAACTGAGATTGCCCGAAAAGAAACAAATTCACCTAGATAAGGTATACAGACTCCAAAATGAGTTTCCTGATGCCAGCCTGGAAGAAATTGCTCAAAAAGCGAATCTAGAGCTGGAATATATCGAAGATTTACTCTATTGGGGCCGTTCGTTCCAGGAAATCCCAGACTGGCATGAATTTACGATTAATGACGAATCATTCTACACGGATGATGAAGAATACGATGAGTCCTTTGATTTCGAGATTGAACCTGAGACAAAGACAAATCTCGTCCTAATCAAAGCACCTCCACCTTTCATCCCACCGAAGTATCAAATCCCCGTTCATCTCCTCAAGCAGTGGTTCCGGGTTGGTTTGGCTCAGTTCGTCAATGCAGCCAAAGACCAAGCGGAATCCGTTCGACTGGGATTCACACAAAGTTTCAGCAGACATCCTCAACCAACCACACCAGAAGTAGGTCAGGAGCGAGTAAATCTCAGCACTTGGCCTGCTTCTCTTTCGTTCTCTTACGATAACAGTATTAATCCTTCTGCTTATTCCCAGCATCCTCCTCAAACTCCCTCCATCGCTACAGAGTCTCTTTCCACTAAAGCTATCAACTTAGTCAAAGGAGTGATTACCCATGCTCAGGAATCTCTTTTGGTTCTTTGTGGGGGTCGCAGTGACGGGCCTACTGATCGACCGGGGCATCAACCTTCCCCAGCGGATCAGCGATGCCGTGGACTGGGAGAGTCTGGAACGACTGGGCGAGGACATCTGGGATTCGGCCCAGCAGTAACCAAGTTTATCCACAGACCATTAGCAGCAATATCTGATTGCCTTAGAGGATTTCCATCACGGGCTGGCCCTGACACCAGCCAACAACCACAGCGAGGAGCTGTCTTTGATAGCAACCCTCCTCCTGAACAGACGCACTTGCCAAGGAAAAACGCCATGTACAGAACCATTGCCGCATTTATAGCGGCCTGGTTGGGGCTGCTTATCTCCCCAGCCACAGCGGAAACCATTAAGATAGCGCCCGGTCATGGTCACCTGATTGACCTTACCTCCAGCGGGTGCCGGGTCTCCAAAGCCTATATGGGCACGAGGGGCATCTTTGACTTGAGCTTGGATCAGCCCCAACCCCAGACCCAAAAGATTTACCTGACCTGGAAACCCAATACTCAGGTGAAATCGACCAACTTAATCCTAGATTTAGTGGGCTGCAACCGCTCCTCAATGGAGTTAACGATCAATCGGTCTGACAGTGCCCCCAGTACTGCCATCACTCGGATTGGAGCGCCCACCCCCATTGCTCATACCCCTGAGCAATCGCGAGTCTTCACAGGTCGCCTGGGTCAACCACCTGTGAAGACTCGCGTTCATCAAGCTTCGACAGCGGTCCAACCTTTGACCCTGCAGCCTAGAACTCAAGTTCTGCCCAAGCCTAAGACCCTTAAACGTCCTCCCGTGCGGCGACTTACCGTGTCCAAGCAGACATCACCCAATCTCACTGCTAAAAACAACGTGTCCGATAGCCGTATCACTCCGGCGACTCTTTTAAAGGGTCTAAACATCGCTAGAGCGTCAGGCAACCAGACATATCGCTATCGCTCGGAAATGCATTGGCGCGTCAACGGCATGATTCGCCAGATGCGTGGGGGGAAGTCTCCAGAGGACGCGGCAAAGCTAGCCAAAATCTCTCCTGACCAACTCCAGACCCTACTCAACTACGCCCAGCAATAACCCCTAGATCCATTGACCCATTAGAGGTAACCTCCCATGCGACTTCTCAGAACCTGTTATCACCGTCTCGACCGCTTTCCTTGGTGGTCAAGCCAACTTTTTCTCATCAGTATCGGCATAGGGGTTGGACTCCCCGGCATTCTTTGGGCAGGCATCATCCAATTCATGATGTTGGCCTCTGGATTAGTGTGGAAGCGCTTTGCAGGTAAATCTCCCATCTCCCTTTTGCTGGGAATTTGGGCCTTTACTCTCACCGTCCTCACCCACAACGCGGTCTTTGCTCAGACCATCTCCATTACAGAGGCTGCTTGTGTTGAGATCGGCCCCATCAAAGGAGCCTCATCCTCGATTAAAAGCTTACTCGGCCAAGTCACCGTGGGTTCCATCAACTTTGCAGGAATGACCTGTGTGATTATCGGGGCCATCGTCGCTTTTGTGTTCGTGACGGCTGTCGCCTTTGGGGGTAACGCCATTTTCCAGCATAACCATAACGGCACAGGCTACCACGAGATGTTGCGGCCTTGGATTGCCATCTTGATCTTTGCCGCCTTCCTGACGATGGCCGCATTTATGTTCTTTGGCGTATAGGAGGGAGCGTTATGAATCGAGACATGCTCAACGAGGGAGATGTCAACACCATCATGGGCACCAACGTGTTGTTTGGCGGTGTCCATCCCATCGTTCTCCTCGCGGGGGCGATGCTGTTCTTTTTGATGACCCCGCTCATCTTCAAGAACCTCTTTATCGGCATCCCTTTATTCATGCTGGCGTTTGTTCTGATGTTTCTGTTTTTAGGGAATAACCCCCAGCAAAAATTACAACGCCGCACCGTGCCGAAGCAATACCGTTCGGGTCATCCCACCCTGGAATATGACCGGGCGGGCCTCCCCAAAATGGAACTGCCTCAAGTGAAAACGAACTACAACTTTATCGAAGCGAACTACAAAGCCTTCAAAAGCTTTGGGCAGATGGCCTATGAAAGTCAAGACATCGGCTACTACCTCCTACAACGGGGGAAACGAGAGCTGATGTTTATCTTTGCGTTTCGCGTCAAGAAAGGCCAGGAGCCAACCCTCACGGATGACATGGCCTGGAGTGGCCTTAAAGGGGGTACTGCTGCGGTGACAGGGGCGAAGGGGATTGATTTTAAGTCCTATTGGCACATCCATCGGAGTGCGGATGAACCGATGGTGCAATTAGCAGACGAGTACGAGACCAGCACGGACCCTCTATCCCAAGCCTTGACTCAGAGCGCTGGGGAGAACCTAGACCACCTGGAAAGTGAGGGGCGACTCGTCCAGAGTGACCTGATTTACTTCGCCAAGTATCGGATGATCTTAGGCGCTGACTTTGAGATTAACCAGGGCTGGATGGATGCGATCGCCGAGAAAGTGACCCTCGTCCTGTCCACCCTCAAAGATGACAACTTCGACTCTTTACCGGGCTGGGGTAAAGCCATTCGTCAAGCCTATGTGCGGGGCTATCGTCGGGCCTTGATTGCCCTCACCGCTGCGGATGGCTTTGGCTTAGGCGTGGAAACCTTGGGGGTACAAGAAGTGATGGATATCCCCTATCAAGTTCTCCATCCAGGGGAAAGCGCTCCCCTCGGTCAATATATCCGCACCGACGACCATTCAGAGCAGCCTGAAGTGGTTATCCAAGAATACGGAGACCATGACTTGGGAGCCATCTTTGAACCCTATCAAGGACTCCCCACCACTCCAGAGTTTACCCGCTCCACCGTTCATATTCCCAGTACTGGAAAGCATTGGGCCTTTATCCGTTTAGGTAAAGTGCGCCACTATCCCGTGGATGGTCAATCCGTCCCACGCGGCTATCTGAAATATCTCTGGACCCGGCTGACCACTCCCACCCCGTTCTGGGATTGCCAAGTGATTACGGAGCTAACGGAAGACCCTTCCGACATCGAGATCAACAACATGGACTTGGTGATGAAGAACTCCATGAAGCGGATTGCCAAGGGACTCCAAGAGCAAAGCCCCGATGTCACCGCTGAGATGCGCTTGTCGGAGGCCAAGGAACTACAGGCATTAATCAAGAGCGGCTGTCGCCCCTTCTGGGTGAGCTGCGGTATCTGGGTCTACCGGGATAGCAAGCAAGAAGTGATTGAGGCATGTAACGAGCTGATTGACCGCCTCAAGACCGTGCCCACAGAGTTGATCAGTGAGCAGATTGACCAGTATTGGTTTCAATCCTTCCCCTTTGAATGGAATAGCCTGCTCACCAAGCCCTTTGTCCAACGCCCCAAATACCTCAACTACCAAGCCGTGCCCCTGCTGCCCCAAGTGCAGATGCCCACAATGGACGATCAAGGGCTGATGTTTTTGGGCCAAGAACTCCCCTGTCCCTTGTACCTGGATTTGCTGAACAAGTCACCGAACCATACGGCCATCTTCGCCACCACCGGGAATGGCAAATCGGGAATCTTGTCGGGGATATTGTTCAGCTACATCCTCAACAACCGGGTCACCATCGTCTTTGAATATCCTCGGCCTAACGGTGAAAGTACCTATACGGATTTAGTCAACACCTTTAACCGGATTGGCGTGAGCGCGGCCTACCATAACGTCAAAGAGCATGTCATCAACATCTTGGAACTGCCCGATATGCGGTGGGTGGATGCCTTGCCTAAGCCTGGAGAACCCGGCTATAAATCCACCCTGGCAACGAGAGCAGACCTGTTTGAATCGGCCTTCAACAACCATCTGGCTATTCTGCAAGCGCTGGTCATGGGCACGACGGATGATCCGACGACAGAACTTATGGTCAGCTCCTTCCTCTCCCGTTGCTATGAAGCTTTTCATCACGTTCCTGAGATTCAGCGCCGCTATCAGGTTGCCAGTGAAGCCGCCTTTGGCACCCCTGAATCCCAGCAGATGCCTATCTATGAAGAATTCGTAGACTTTGCTGAGACTTGGTTCACCCAAGAAGTGATGCGCGAAGACATCTCTGATCTGGAGAAGAATACCATCGGCCTGATTCGGACCCAGCTTAAAGGCGTCCTGTCCAAAGCCCTAGGCCGCTCCATCAACGGCATCTCCAGCTTTGATAGCAACGTCCAGTGCCTGGTTCTGGCCATGACCAACGTCAGCGATTCCATTGACTCCTTGATCTACTCAATGGTGGGCTTTAACCTCCTGCTTCGTAAGGCCATGAGTACATTAGGGTCGGCCCTGATCACCGATGAAGGGACCCGCATCTATAAGTTTGCCTCCTATGCCCGCCTGTCAGGTCGAGTCCCGTCAGAAGGACGCAAATGGGCCTGCAACTATATCGTTGCCGCCACGGAGGTGGAGACCATCTACCAGTCCGTGGCGGGGAATGAAATCTTCACCAACCTGCAAAACATCTTTTGTGGAGGCTTGCAGGATATCTCCATCGACCGTTTGTGCAACGATTTAGGCTTTCGTCGTGAGATTTTGCAGCAGTACGTGGGTAAAGGGATTTCCCATACCCGGCAAGAGAGCTACTGGTATTGGAAGCGGGATAACCAGCATGTAGAAGTGAGCTTTAACCCCTCCAGTATGCTGATGGGCCTCGTTGCCACGGAGAAAAAAGAAGTGGAATTACGGGACCGCATCCTAGCGCATTATCCCCATGACCCGATTACGGGCTATCGCATTCACGGTGACCTTCTCGCCCGTGCTCACCGAGCGGGCCTATGTCCATCCACCATCACAGAGGATCAATATGTACCCCTTCCCCCAGCGCCTGAAGAAGCCCCTGCTAATCGTGATTCTGTGGGTGTCCGTTATTAATCCACCCGTCCATGCCCAGAGCTTTACAGGCGAAGATACCCCCTATACAGACATCATCACCCAGACTGCTGCCGCCCCCGGTGACAGTCCTTACAACGTCAGTGACATCTACACAGGTTCGGATAAGGGCAGCGGTCAGCCCAAAGGACTGCTCGACCGCATCTTGAGCAAGAAGGCTCAGAAAAGCCTGTTCAAAGTGATTGAGCATGGGTCCAAAGCCCTTAAAGCCGCCAAGATTGGCCGCAATGTCTACCGAGCCGTGACGGGCAAACGGGTCCAACCCGCCCTCAAAGGGGTCACCGATATTTTGGTTCTGTATGGCATTATTGACCCCCCCAAGACCACAGCTCAAGGGGGCAGCTCCACGGATGGACGGCCCACCTATAAAGGACCGTCCTATGAAGACAACCCATCTCGGTTAAATATTGAACCGAACAGCCCCCGTGAAGTCTACGCCATCGCCCGGAACGTCCAGGCCATCAGTGAAGAGTTTCACGAGAAGCTAACCCAGATCGTTCTCAGTGACGAGGGCCAAGAACTGATCCAAGCAGAGGAAGAGACCGCTACCCTCGCCCAAGAAGAGACCATCGCCGCTCAAGACAGCATCACCGAGATCGTGGGGGTGAGTGAGGAGCAAGCGAGTGCCAATGTTGCCTCCGCTGAAGAAGTCCAAGTGCTAGGGGCAGAGGCCCAGGGGGATAAAAGCTCCCAGAGTGTTTTGAAACGCCTCTCCCTCCAGCAAGCCTTTAATGCCACGATTGGCTCCCAGACCTCCCAGCAGCTTGCAGGATTGACAGCTGCATCCGCTCATCAAAATCGCAGCTTGGGGGCCATCGCCAGTCAGAACCTCGTGCAGACCCGCAAGCTGAGCAAGCTGGAACTCCTCCAGGCTTCCGGGAATCAGCAACGGACCCAGACCAATTTCATGTTAGAGGCATTGAAGCATGGCGAAGACCTTAAGCAGGATATCCAGGTCGCGAATACCAAATATTCCTTCTTTACCCCGCAGATCCCTGGATTGGGTGAACCGAAACCCAAATAAGGTTCTGCTGTTTGCCTTTCTGCTGTCCCTTTGCTGGGTCTTGGTCAGTGCCATTCCCGCATGGGGCAAGGAATCCCTCAATTACAATGGCCTGGATTACCTCCAAAGAATCACAGACAACATCACCAAAACTGCCGCTTGGTGGGATGACCTGTGGGATACCACCTTTAATCCTGATAATGCGGGGAATACCATCAACAACCGGGCCATTATGGATGTCGTTCGGTATGTACTACTGGCGGGATTTATTACCTGGAGCTGGCGAATCGGTCGAAAGATCTTTGAGAAAGGGAGTGATATTGGCGACTGGGTGAAGTTCATCGTCCCCATCGTCTTAGTCTCCTTCTTCCTCACGAATTCAGGGCAAGCCATTTACTATACCGCTCATGGGATGCGGCAGATCGTCAATGCCGCCCCTGCCGTGGTCGCTAAGGCCCAAGTCGCGGGTTTTAATGTCCGTCTAGCCATTAATGATGCCCTGTTTTCCCAAGTGACGCGGACGGTCATTTCCCAAGAGGCGAAGAAATGTGCCCAGCTCCATCTTCCCGGTGTCAATCTGACGGAAGAAGAGAAAACCATGATTGGCCTCAAGAAATTGGGTCGCAGACTAGAAAGCCGTCGGCAAGCGGGGCGAGAACTGACTGGGGAAGAAATCGCGACGGTTTATAAACAAGCCTCTATGAATCAGCTTCAGTGCCTCCAGTCCTTAGATGTCTTTATTGAGGAGCAAAAACAGACGATTAAAGACGGCTGTCCTGACTGTAAGACCGCCCTGGAGTTAGCGGAGCGGAGTCAGGAGACGGCTCAAGAAGCCATTAAAAGGAATATGGAGGGCTTGGCCGTCAAAGGCTTTGATATCGCCAAGTCAGCCGCCTACAAAACAGCCCTATTTGCTATCAATCCAGGCTTAGCCCTCGCGGAGATGATTGCTCCAGACTGGCAGCAAATCTTGACGGAAATCGCCATGGTGATGGCCTGGATCTTTATCGCGAGTCAGGAGTTGTCCCTGCTACTGGCGGCCTTGCTCGGCCCCATTGCCTTTGCCTTGGGCACGATCCCCCACGGCCAGAACGCCATCATTGAGTGGCTACTGTTCTTCGCCCGTGTTCTGCTCGTTCGTCTTGCCTACGTCATCCTGATTGGGTTTGTGGCCGTGATGTTAGCAGGCGTTGCAGCGACCCCTCTCATCTTCCCCCTATTCTTCGGTATCTTTGCACCTTATATCGCCTACAAAGCCGTGAACGACGGGGTGGGGTTAGCCGCAGATGCCTTCCGCTCTAAGGCCATTGGTGTCGCTACAGCGGGTGTGGGCTTAGTGACGGGGGGACTGATCACCCTCAATAGCGTTATGCAGACCAGAGCGATGCGAAATCGTTAGGAGAAACCACCATGCTCACCAAAATAACCATTCCGAAAAACCCCCTGCAGGCCGTAGAGAAAGGCAAATGGATGCCCTATCTGATCATTGGCTTAACCATACTCAATACCGGCCTGCTGTTTCGCGTGGGCCTCAGTAGCAAACGAGCCGCCCAACGAGAACCCTCCAATGTGTTTGTGCAGCTTCCCAGCAACCAAACCGTGGAGGCGAAGCCCGTAGACAAGCACCATCGTGAAACGTCTCATATCCAAGACTTTGCTCATAAATGGGTCAGCGCCGCTTTCTCCTGGAGTAAAGGAGACGGAAAAACGGAAGGAAAGATTGAGTACCCGGCCCAGTTTTACGACGTGTCCTATGCCATTGACCTGTCCTACCGGGTGGGTTGGATGGAATCGATCCATAAAAAGTACGACAAAGACTTTCCCTTTCGTAACTACATTGCGGGGGAGTGGGAAGCCCAAGTCCAGATTTTAGATAAAACCAAAGACATTGTGGTCGAGCAACTAGAGCCAGGACTGTGGAAAGTGACGGTGATTGCCACACGGCTCCATGACCGAGGCCAAGAGCGGGACTTTATTGAGCGGCTCAACCAAGAGCTGATCCTCAAAGCCGTTGATTTTGTGAAAACCGAAGACCAAGACCAGACCCAACTTGCCAAGCTGATGCGCGTGGGCCAGGAATATGGCCTGCAAATTGTTGAAATCCGAGATGTGAAGGTGAATCTATGAACACGACCCAGAAAGCCAAACATGCCAGAGATGTGCTGCTTAAGCGCAGACCCGCCCCATCCGAGGGGACATCAAACGAGCATGACCCAAAAGAGACCCGTAACCCCGCCGTAACTCTCGCCAATCTAGCGATGCCCGAGACGAAAACCACCGTCCCTAAAAACAAGCTGCACAAACGGCTGTGGTTTCAACTCTTGCTCCTCACCGTCGTCGGGACTCCCTTCGCCCTCATTGCCACGGGTTTGATGTATGGGAGTGCCCCTCAGCAGGCTGAGTCAAATCCCCAAAGTGAAGAGACTGGTTCTACCGTGGGTCAGAGTCGAGAAGAGGTGCTGACCGAAGAGAACGCAGATCTGAAGGTCCAGGTGGCTGCATTGCGGCAATCCTTGGATGGTCAGCCCGTTCCTCCTACTCAGAAGGCGGGTCCAAACCCTGCAACCGTTCCACCGACCCCCCAGCCTCAAGGGAGACCTCCGAGTCCGAATCATCGCGTGACCCGACCGATTCGTTACCAAAGCTCCGTCCCTCGGACCCAGCCCAAACCCCGCATCGTCTATAGAGACAGACCCGCACCCAAGACTCAACCCGTGGTTGCGGCAACGCCTCCAGCTCCTCAGCCTCAACCCGTCGCTCAAGCTGCCCCGAAACCAGCAACCAACTTCAGTCTCAGCAGACAATCGGCCTTTGCCCCCAAGCCCGTGCAGCCTGTGCCCATTCGTCCCATCAAGGTCACCACCTCTCACCCCGTCCGTAAACCGATCACGACAAAACCCATTGCTCAAACCCCTCCAGCTCCACCCCAAGGGGTTTTAGTGGCTTCCCTCACGGGAGATTTATTGCAGGATAATCAGGTGCAGTCCGATTCCCCCACAGCCCTCTATCCCGCTAGCAATAACCCCTTAGGTAAAGGACTTATCGCCCCTGGAACTAAGGTCAAGGCGAAGCTGGACAATCCGATTACCTGGATACCCCAGAACAGTGACACGATCATCGGTCAGCGGTATCTATTAACCCTCAATGAAGACTTAGGGGCAATGGCGAAGAAAGGCTCCAAGGTTGTGGCAGAAGTGACGGCTGCTGAGGGTGACTTTTTGAGTATGCAGGTGGTGGAAGTCAACCAGCAGCCCATTGAGCATGTCAATCTGACGGATGAATCACCCGAAGGTAGAAAGACCCCTGTTGCAGTCATTCAATACAAGCAATCTCCCTACCTACAAGCCAAGCTCAAAGGTCAAGGAGAAGGCTTTGGCAACAAACTACTCAGGGCAGGGCTGAACGTGGGGATTGACCAGCTTCGCTCTAGCAGCGTGGGTGATAGGGCCTCGTCCGTCGTCAATAGCTTGGCTCCTAGAGGTTCTGGCCGTTCTCGAAATGGCCTCTATCACTTTGATAAAGAGGTGGAAATTTACTTTGTGGAGGGTGTCTAAATGAAAGGTTGTCTTGTCATCCTCCTGATCGTCCTCACACCGTTCCTGTTTCTCGCAGGTCCCATTGGTTGGATTTTGGGGATTATCGCCTGGATCTTGCTGCTCAAGGACTCTGGAAATGATCAGTGAATTTTCATGCGGTGAGCTTTGGTTTTCCCTCTAAATATGAGTTCAGATAGCGGCTCCAGATGGGGCCGTTTTCCTTGAGCGGTACATTCATTTATCGCACCACAGCATTCCCCTTATGAAACAGAAATTACTTGCCTTTTTCCTGGCTAGTCTGCCCACTGTGACGCAGATAGCCCCTGCTTTAGCTCAACAGCAGCAACAGACAGCAGCACTTAGCCCAGATACCCCCGTCAACTTACCGGGCCTCTACTATGATCCTGACCCTGGACCTTCACCGACGTTCCGACAGCTCACCACCGCAGAGCAGGCAGGGTATGTTGAAATCCCGCCCTTGCCCAATGGGGTGCAGCTTCCTTACCAAATTGATCGGGCATGGCCGCAGGGGGCGACTCCTGACCAAATCCTCAAGTTTGGAGACTTGCAGCAAAATCCCGTCACGGCATCCTTCACCAAACTGACCTTACGAGATATTTCAGCGAGGCAGGGCACGGATATTGCGGGTGTACCGATTGGCGATGTGCCCCTTGTCTATGGCCTCACGGTCGAGGAAGTTGATAACCTCTATACAAAGCTCAATAACGGTCAGAAAATCACGGTTGATGATGCCGCTCCCGCCATTCAAGCCGCACTAGGAGTACTCCATGACCCTTCTCAAGCAGGTAAACAGCTCCAGCAAGCCGCCCTGACCACGGGAGAGAAAGTGCTGATTACCAACCTCAGTAAGATACCCGCTCTTAAAGGTATTCCGCTTCAGGATTTAGCACGGGGTAACTGGCAGGGGGTCATCTCCAAGGCAGAGCAGATTGAGTTAGCAGGGATTGGCAAGAAGATTGGTCCCACCCTCAAGAAGCTGCCCGTTAACCAGATTGTCCCTCTTGTTGGTGATGCGATTAATGGCAACTGGCAACAGGTCAGGAAAAGGGCACAAGCCTACGTCCTAGCAAAAGGGACGGATGTGGCCGTCAAGGAAGTGATCAAGGCTGTGCCAGAGCTGAAGAATCTACCCTTGGGTGCCGTCCCCGATCTCGCGAATCAGCCTATTGAGCAGACCCTACCTAAGATTGCGGACCTAGCGATTGAGGAGATACCAGGGGCTGAGGATGAATTGGTCAACTCCGTCCCTGGATTGTCTGACATTCCGATTGACAAGCTGCCCTTTGACCTGGCCTTTAGCTTCCTCGCGGGTGACGTATTTGCGAGGTTTGATATTGCCTACAGTGGTGTTGAGGGACCAGAAGAACCCTCCATCCAACATGCCTTGTCCGGTGGTACAGAAGACCAAAAATTCAGACCGATTAAATGCACCCTTGGCAAGACCAAAAACCAGAGAGCGGACAACTGCCCCCACTTTGAGATGCGGAAGTTTATCAGCTCTCCCCTGGCCCAGGTGACGGGGGATGACGATATCGAAGGGAAGCAGTGGGTTGCAGGCCATTCAAAAGGCAAGAACGGTCAGGGCGTTAAAGGGGGCAAGGGACTCCTCAAGAAAGTGAATGGCGGGTGGGAGCCAGCGGGTATCAATCCCTTTGGCACGGGTTTTAATACCAAGTTTGTCCTCAAGAATATTAAGGAATACCCGAATAAGCCCAGCACGGCGAGGCTGCATCTTGCCATTCAAGTCTGTGTCCCCGCTCCGCTTATTGGAGAGCAATGCACTCCTCACTTCTTTGTGATTCCGACACCCTTCACCGTCAGAGAAGGGGGCTTGTTCCTGGTGGCGAGTCGTAGGAGTCTACCTGCTGAGATTGCCAAGTTTAGGAATCGGGCGTTGACGGCTGCGGGCCTGAGCCAGGTGTATTGCGACCCTAACCAGATCATTGCTTCATCAGGGCAAAGTGATGTTTCTCCATCCAATTCAAAATATGGTCATCTTGCCTATGATGAAAACACGGGTCAATTAGTCAACGTGACCTCTGTCGATGGGGTACAGGAAACGCTTGCCCCAGATGCAGCCCAAGCTTTTGAACAGATGCGACAAGATGCTGCGTCTCAAGGATTGGATATTAAGGTTGTATCAGGTTTTCGATCTGTGGCTGTTCAGAAGTCGATTTGGGATAACAAGGTGGCGAGTGCTTCTCCTGAAGTGGTTGCTAAAACTTCAGCGCCTCCCGGCCATAGTGAACACCATACGGGGTTAGCTGTCGATGTGGGCAACAACCAGAATGCTAGCTTAGATCGGTCTTGGGCACAGACATCTGAGTATGCCTGGATGCAAGCCAATGCGGGCAAGTATGGGTTTGAGTTGTCGTTCCCAGAGGGCAATAGCCAAGGGGTGAGCTTTGAGCCTTGGCACTGGCGGTTTGTGGGTACGGATCAGGCGGCTGCTACCTTCAGCCCTACCGCTAGCAATGGTCAAAGTCAGGGCACATCAACCCCTGCTGATCCTGACCATAATCTCAGACAGTATCTAGCCCGAATCAGAATTGGAGAAAGTACGGATGGGACGAACTGGAAGCCGAATTCTCAGACGGGTGCTTATGGAATTTATCAGTTCACGCCAGAGTCTAGGCAGTCTCTTCTGCAAAGAACAGGAATAGATGGTTGGACCAGAGACCGGGCGGTTGCGGCTCAAGCAGCGGTGGAATGGATCAAAATCATTGGGGCTGAAGAGAATGTTGATTTGATGGCAGCGATTCAGCGTGGGGACTTTGCCCTGGCGGATCGGGTGCTGAGTCCATTGCAGTGGACCTCTTTGCCAGGTGGCCCTGAGCAAAGTGAAGTGTGGAGTAATCCTGCGAATTTTGAGAAATATGGGCCAACGGGAGATGCTTCCACGAATGAGCCTGTTGGTGTGGCATCAAGTGGGTTACCTTGTCGGCCCGGTGCGATCGCGAGTAACCCTAATGGTCAATTGGGGCCATTTGTTCAGGGAGATGGGATAACCACTGGACAATTTGGCTTGCCTACTGAATACTCTGTAAGTTCACCCTATGGTTCACGACCATTAGGTTTCCATAGAGGAATTGATTATGCTACACCAATGGGATCTGAAGTTAGAGCATCAGATGGTGGTGTAGTGACAGATGTTGAAGTAGATTGTCCTCAACAGGGACACTTAGGGTCTACATGTGGGGATAAATACGGTAATTTAGTGTTTATTAAACACAGTAACGGCTATGTTACGGTTTATGGGCATTTATCAACTACAAACGTAAAAATAGGCGACCCTGTTAAGAAAGGTCAGGTAATTGCTCTCTCTGGCAATAGTGGCAGGACGACAGGCCCACACCTGCATTTTGAGATTCGAGACCCTTCTAATCAAAGACTAAACCCTGCTAATTACTTAAATTAAAAACTATGCGGACTCTTTTAATATCACTATCAGTCAGTTTGTTAATCTGCCCAGTTGCTGTAGCTGTTGAAGCAAACCAATCAAATCAGAGTGTTGAAGAATGTGCCCAGACTATAGAGTTTAGGCCACATGATCGTAAGTTTATAAAGCAGTTGAAAGTTGTTTATTCTCAGAACAGCTATCATCTCATCGGTGTAGAAGATGCCAATCACAACTGGTGGGTGATTTTAAAAACTAATCCCTGCAAAGTTCTGATGATGGATCCATTTGGTGATCATCTAGAGACTTTTAGAGGTGTAGTGCCTGACGATGTTGTAGAGGGAATGGAATTAGCAGCAAAGGAGTACAACCGTGAGTTTTATAAAAAAAATGGGTACTAAGCAGAATCGACATCAACTTTAAGCTGGTGTTCTGAGCAAAAATAAATCAACCTCATCCCCAAATCTACTCCAGATTGAGCATAAACTCTGGTAGCATGTCCGCTCCAGAAACCGAGCTGGGAGTTTGTAGCATCTTGACAGCTTGGTTTGGCTGATAGATTTCCACCTGATTGTCTTCTGGGTTGGTGAGCCATCCTTCCTCGACACCCCACCCCAAAAATCACCTGGCGGTACATTATCTTGTCGATAATCTCAGACCGCCATGACCAACATCAGACTTCTTGCAGCAGTCCCCCTTGTGCTGCTGGATCAATCCACCCCCCACCCAAAAATCACCTGGCGGTACATTACTACGTAGGGTTTGCTGAAAAAGTAAATTGAGCTAATTCCTGGCATCAAATCGTACAATCAACCCAGTTGTGACGGCCAGGGCCATATTCCTTCACTGGCCCTAGAAAAGCCCCAAGGCAGCCCTGGCAGCTCCATAACGCTTTCCAACACCAGCAATCCCACCCAAAAATGAATGATAAAAGGTGGCGGAGCCACCGCTCTAGATTCATCACCAAGAACGTGATAGCAATCGCACTAGCAGCCGTATCCGCTAACTTCGCCATCACTCGATTCAAGCCAAATCTTCGCTTGGCCTGCCCAAACTTGCCCTCAATTTGGACTCTCACCTTTTCGTCCTCCCGTGCTTGTTGCTTGAGTTGGCCCTGCACCTGGGGGTCTTGTTGAGGTCTTCCTAACGGTGGTCCACTCAATCGGATACCTCGAGCTTTACACCATCGTCGATTAGCTCGGGTTCGATAGATTTGGTCGGCATGGACTGAGAGAGGATAATGGCCAAAGCGACGATGAAAAGCTTCCACTTGATATTGAAGATGCTGGGATTCATTGAACGCATCCCAGCTTAAACGTTCCAGAAACACACATCCGTTGACACAACTGAGGGATAGCTTGGCCCCAAACTCAACAGGTACTCCAGCTTTGCCTCGGACCATCGGTCGGACATGAGGCTGAGTGAGGCTGATAATACGGTCATCTACTCGACGCACGTGCTGTTGATACATCCACTCTTGCTGTCGAAAGACTTCATGAATCACCAGCAACAGACGGTACTGTCGCCGGGACAGTCGGGACAGAGACGCTCCTAAAGCTATCAATCCATCAATGTGGGCTAGATTCCGACGCACATAGCCCAACTGCTGACGAATCCCTTTACGAATCAGCTTGCGACTCGGTTGACGTTTCTTGGCAATGGCCAGATAAGCTTTGCGGGCCTTTTGGCGGTAGGTGCGAGGTTTGCCCTTGAGAGACAGCATGACTTGAGCATATAAAGCATCAAGGATGGCTTCACTCGCTTTGCGGGCATCATTGAGCAGATCTAAGTCTGTCGGATAGCGAATATCGGCTGGCGCACAGGTCGCGTCTATCAACAATTGGCCCTGGTTGGGAGGGGCAGGAGGCTCATCTTCGTCATCTTCAGGAGAAGGAGATGACTCAGGGGACATCACAACAGGAGAACCCTCAGATGCGAGCACTGATTCCACGACTGCGTCGTTGACTTGAGTCAGTAGCTCTAGATTCAACCGTTGGCGAAAGTGAACCAGCATGGAGGCATCAAACGGAGCACTCTCTCGATATTCACTAAAACCCAGAAAGTACTGCAAGTAGGGGTTCTCTCGAATCTGTTCTACGGTCTCTGCATCGGATACACCCAGTTTCTCTTTGATGATTAAGGTCCCTAAGGCCACACGAAAGGGTTTGGCAGGTGCCCCCATGGTCTGACTGAATTGGTCTGCATATTCTGATTCAAAGCTTTCCCAGGGAATCAGCTCGGCGAGTTTGACCCAGCGATTCTCTTCTGATAGTTTGCCTCCGAAGGGCAAGTAGAAGTTCTTAAAGGACAGTTGACCGGGGGATGGGCGACGATACATTGGGGTGCATGTGCAAAGGTTTTGAGTATTTTGAACGATTTTCCTTGCACTTCTCAAGGGCGCTCAACACTTGGATACACTGCAAATATTCAACCTTAGACTTTCGAAGCAAGCCCTACGTACCATAATTTGCGGTAAGCACCATGCAAACCCAAACAAATCAACCTCAGCCCACACAGCCCCCTGTGGACCTGGATCCGTTGTTGAGTTCCCCCCTGCCCTGGTTAGTGGGCATGATCGGGTTCCTACTCATCCTGGCAACTGTCCTAGATAACAAAAATGGATATGGACGGAGTAAACGCGATGCCCGATTTGCCACCCCTGGAGAGATTCGCAAGGCCAGAAGACGAGGACTGCGGCAGATTCGAGATGCCAAAGTAGATGGATGCTCCTTAAGTCTGGGGAGTGATCGCAAGCTCATCCTCACGGACTGCCAGCCTGGGATTAGTGTGATTGGCGCGAGTGGCTATGGCAAGACCAAAAGTGTCGTCGAAAATTGTATTGACGATATCCTTCGACAAGGCTTTACAGGCATCATCTACGACATCAAAGGAAGTTTGCAAAAGCGACATGCCGCCCTTGCCCATCGATTGGGTTATCAGCAGTATTTTTTCTGCCCCGGCAAAGCTTACACGGATAGCCTCAATCTATTAGACTTCATCCCAGAACGAGGTGGTTCAAAGGAAGCCCTGGAACTTGCCAAGACCATCAACGCTAACTTTGAAGTACCGGGAAGTCGTAAGGACGGGTTTTTTGGTCCCCAAGGAGATAGCTTACTTAAGACCGTCTTCCTACTCGCCAAGAGCCATGTCTATCAAGATCTCGTCTCAGCCTGGGGATTCCTGAGCTTAGAAGACCTTCCCCAACGGCTACTCGCGGCTCATCAATATGGTCAATTTGACTTAGGGGGTGACCTGGACTTTTGGGCTAACCAAGCTGCACTGGGTTTAAGGTCCGTCTCCAAAGCCGAGAAAACCGCTGGAGGGATTGTGGGCACAGCGGTCACGAACTTCCAAGCGCTGATGGATGCCAGTGTCATTCCCGCGATCACCAGCTCCACGATTCCATTGGATCTCCCTGGTAAACAGATCGTATGGGTGCAGATCGATGAAAACGCTGAGAGTACGACCTCGCCCTTATGTGCTGCCGTCATTCATATGTTGATGCGGCGCAACCTGAATGCAGAAGTGAATCGGGATCGACCCCTGTTCTTGTGCTTGGATGAATTCACCTCGATCCGCCTACCAGATATTGAGCGGTGGATTAACTTGTACCGAGAGTATGGGATGTGCTGTTTACTGTCCTATCAGAGTGATGCTCAGATTAACTTGCGGTACACACGGGACCATGCCATGTCGATACTCAGTTCCCTTGGCACGAGAATCCACTTTCGCACGGGTCACCACTCCACCGATAAGAGTTTGAGTGATTCCCTAGGGACATTCACGGAAGTCTATAAGACCCGCTCTACGGGGCATAACAGCCGTTCAGGCAGCAGCCGCAACCGCTCCGAGCAGCATCGCAAAGTCCCACTTATCACAGCGGACGAGATTGATACCTTTGAACCTGGAGAATGCCTGATCCAGTCTCCAGGCTGGAAGCAACGGGCACATCGGCTAAAAGTCCCGCTTAACAAAACGGATGAAGCTCTTAGAGAAGAGAATAAAACGCTTTGGCATTCTCACATCCATCCATTTCTGCTGTACTGTCGCCAATCGAGAGATCTAGGCATCACACCAGAATATGTCGTGAGTGAACGTGCGGACATTGCAGAGTCGATGTTACCCACGGGGGCTGAGTTAGAGAAGCTTCATAAATCAGAAACTCTAATGGAACGGAAAGCGGCGGTAGATTCTGTATAACTTTATCGAGGAAGAACGTTATGTCATCATCAGACGACCAAGATTTCAGAGACATGCTGGGAGCAAGTAAAGAACTCACGCAAGCCGCACTCAGCACGGTAATCCAATCTAGGTTTTTGAGACCTCCCAAGGTGACCGCCACCTTCAAACAAGCGGTACAAGTAGCAAAAGAAGGACAAAAGCGAGGCTTTAGCCCCAAAGAGCTATTAGGCGCAATCAAGCAGACGGGGTTTCTCGATGCCGTTAAAGCTCAAGGGGGTGATGTTAAGAAAGCAGAGTCCCTGGTGGCGCGTAAGGCCAAGATTTTCAATGCTGTAGAACAATTCCCCAGCTCACCCCAACGGAATCCGAGTATCGACAGACAGCAGGAAAGATAGCTGGCGGTACATTACTGCGGGTATCAAGAATGCTCCATATGGAGGAAATAAACAATGGAACATGAAGATAACAATATCGTTGACCCAAAAAAGGCGACTGAGAAATCTAGTCCACCGATAAAGTATCAATATCACAACTTCATTGGCGACAAATACAGAGAACTTCAGGAGAAAGAACAACTCTATTTTGAGGGTGCCCCATTAGCGTGGGTCGCCAAGAAGGGAATCCAGATTGCAGCGCTTCCAGGAGTGGCCTTTGCTGCGACCCATGCCCCGATTGCAGGTCCTGTGGTTGCGAGTGCAATATCCCAAACCACTCATCTGTTGCATTCGGGGATTCATGGGATACGTGCTGATCAGATAGCCAAAAACTTTACAGATCTAGCTAGTCAAGTTCCACATGGTTGGGGTCGGCAAAGTGCATTTGACGCCTGGGCGAAAGTCAGAACTGCTGACATGTTGGCGAAGACGGATGCGTGGGCACGACCGTTGAGCGGGATTGTCGCTCCTTCCATGATCGGCAAGGGGTTGATCGACTCAGGCAAGTTGGCGGTGGGCTATTTAGCCAAAGGCATTCCAGTCGTAGTGGCCCGCCCTGTGGTTCACATGTGGAAGATGACAAACCACTATATCGACCGCACCAAGACTTGGCTGGCCGAGATGCAGCAAAGTGTTCAGCAAACCATTCAAAAACTACAAGGGAGACAGACAACAATGGCAGACACAATGAATCAAGTCCCCACAGCAATTGAGCCAGATATGGAGCGACGAGCAGAGTATGCAAGACTGCTGTCTGAATACCATAAAGATCCAGACCTCAGTAGCTATGAACAGATTGAGCAGAATATCCAAGGCAAGCCAGACTTAGCTTTGATCTATGACGAACATGTTGCTCACCAAGCCCTGAGAGAAGGTAAAGATATTGATGAAGCAACCGCCATCGTTGCTCAGGGTCCGAACGTGACCGAGATGTCAGACAAGAACCTCCAGGATGTCTCTCCGCATTTAGCCGATGCGACAAATACCGCCTTAGAGGAGTACAACTATGAGAACTCGTCTAAAGATGCTGAGGATGACCTACTAGAGGCATTGTCCGGGTTAGACCAGCGGGGTGTGGATATTTCCAGGATGGCGGTTTTTTATAACAAAGAGCAAATCTTTGGGATGCGTGGAGGAGGTATTGATCGCTCTGTCACCCAGATTAGTGACCAGCAAATGGAAGATATCAAAGAAGCCTTAACGAATTTTAAGGATTTTGAAGGTGAATTCAAGATCAAAGTGGGAAGTAGGGTAGTATTACACCTAAAAGAAGGTCAAAAGCTCGTTGATACCTATAATCTTGCTCCTCAAGAAAAGCAACGTGCTGAGGGTCAATTCAAGACCAAGGACCAGCTTAAACAGGAGCAAGGAAAGCCCATCGATCCACGCTTAGAGAAAGTAAAGCAGCAAGGGGGAAATGTGGAGCGCGCCGAGAAATATTTAAAGAGGGCTGAGCAAATTGCTAAGGCCGTCAGTAATGGCGTATCCCCCAAGCAGCCAGAGAAAGAGCCTGCCTTGGCCCACAGTGAACCCGAACTGTAGGAGTTTTTAGCTATGCGCAAATTTATCCGAAATTTTGGAATTCTAATGGTCTGTGTCGTCCTGGTTCAGTTAGGAATTTATGCATTTCATGCATTTATCGGCTATCTCTTACGGACATGGGATGTAGAGGCTGCGGCTTTGGCTGTGTTTTTCAGCTTTTGGTTGTTTGCTATGTTATTGGAACGGTCTTGGCATTTTTGAGATCTGACAGAGGGGAAGGGATGTCTTATCCCCTCTGCTAACTCGAATAACTACACTTGAACGAAATAGCAATCCTTTTCAAGCATGAGCAACCTTTCCCTGCCCCAGAATTCATCAGAAGTTCTGTTGCGCCCTGTTGCCATCCCTGAAACAGAACTAGAACGGTATATCTCGTTCAAGCATGCTCTTAATCTTCGTTTTCCAGATGAGGATACGGGGGATTGGCATTTTCAGCCCTACTTTTTTGAACAAACGGATTCACTCAAAACTCAAAAAAGCATCCCTCTTGCAGGCAAGGAGCAGCCAGTAGATACAACGCCTTCTCTCGGTCACCAGGGGGTACGCGATATGTCCTCAATTTTGTCTCAGGAAAGACTCCCCATTCCCTCGGATCAGCCCGTATATGTCGCCAATCATTATCGGGCGATTGCAGACTTAGCGATGCTGGACCTCCAGAAATCCAGAGTACCGAGTATTGCGGACAATGCAGCAATTAATGGTTGGCTGGATAGCCAAGAGCAAGTTGCCCACCTCAAGCGGGACTATCTAGAACGCTTGGCAATCCAACTATCGGGTGAACCCCTCAGAATTTTTAAGCAATGGATTCAGACCGTGAAATTCATATAAACCCTTCCCAGTCCATCCACTTGGACTTGATGAGGTCGATAGCTCAACAAGTTGGAGATACGCCTTATGTTCTCAAGGGTGGAGCGGCACTGATCTTCACTCGTGCCCTGAATCGCTATTCTACTGATTTGGATTTTGACTCTACAAAAAAGCTAAATCTCAAGGGGCGCATTGCGGCTGCTATCAGTGAAGTGAATGGCATTGAATTGAAGTCATTAAAGCTAGTCAAAGATACGGATACTGTCCAGCGATACAAGATCCATTATCTAGATCAGGAAACGGGTAACGATAGATTGCTCAAGGTAGAGACGAGCTTTCGTGAAAGCCCCCAACTTGAAGCCGTTGAGACAATTTCAGGTATCAAGACCTATCGACTAGAGCAGCAAGTTGATCAGAAGTTATCAGCGGCCCAACATCGGACAGCGGCACGGGATCTGTACGATCTTGATTTTCTGGTGAATCATTATGGGTCACAACTACGGGATGACCAGATAGAGGCCATTCATCAGTTTGCCTCGGAGCCAGATCATCTGGTAGATCGATATAGTTCATCCTTTGAAACGGATGAAGTTCTGAGTCTTTTTAACAAAGGTGAAGATGTTGTTCTCTCCCTACATCTTGGCGCAGAACGACTTTTAAAAGAGCGTCAAGAAGAGATAGCCAACACGACCCAGAACAAAGTCCAAGACAGCCAATCCCTCTACAACGAGTTTTCATCTAAAGTTGATCAGCCAGGTTTAATTGGGGCGGGCCTCGTTGCCCAGAATGCACTGAAGGCAGGGTATGCCAAGTCTGATGTTGAATCCATGTTGCTAAAGCATGATCCATCTATTCGAGGAATTGTGGCTGAGCAAGGACAGGAAAAAGGTGTGCGGGCAGCGGCGATTGTCGTTAGAGGTGCCCGGATGAAAAGCCTGACCACTGAAAGTCTAGATCTGGAGCAGGGAACGCAAGCCCCAAGCCCGGATCAAGGTCAAAGCCTGTAGCTATCCTGCCGATCACATCTCCAGTTCATTGTCCAGATTCGCAGCTTGAGTGGGTTGAGAATTATGCTGGAGCAGGAACAATCTGCGCTCAAGGACTTTGGTGGGCCTCCCTTTTTGTAGGGCATCTTGGTATGAGTGGGTAAAGCCAATTACCCCTTGTATATAGCGTTCTTTCTCTTCAGGTGATTTCATCTGTCTGACTGCATCTGACTGCATGATGACTCTTACTCCATCCATTGCATCCCCATCACCTTGAGCGATGAGGTAGATGGCAATATCGTTTGTGTGTTGTGGGTTCTCTCGGCTCAGGTGATTCTTAATCTGGGTGTACTGCCCTCGATAGTGCATATTGATTTCCCGGTCCATCGGATAGGCATTTTTGTCTGCCCGCTCAAAGGCAATGGGGCCATGATTAGCGATCAGGTCATCGACGCCTTTCCCTTTCTCAGAATCCCAAGGAATTCTCCATGTCTTGCAGTCTCTTTCTTCAATGAGTTCAGCCTCTCTGACCATTTCACGACGCACATTCCAGACCGTGGATTGCTCTGAATCCCAGTCATGGGCATACCTGAATTGCCGACCTGGAACAGCAAATACCTCTAGATGAGGATGCAGCACCCGTCTTTCGAGTCTTTCATCGTGCTGATTCTTGGCCCGATAGCCGATGTTGACCCCCTGCCCGCCGATGACGACCCGACCTTGAGAAACCAGAGCAGCATCTTTCTTGTCTCCTTCAGTCCGGTAGATGGGAATCTCAGGATGCTTGTAGACCGTGTACCAGAATCCTTTAGTTTTCTCTTCATCAGTTTGGGTGACTCCATACTTGGCTAAGATCCGCTCAGCGATGTGATCGGGAACGGGTTGGAAAGCCATATCTCGCTCAAACAGTTCGCGTTTTGGCCCCATTGGGTTTTCATACTTGCGATATTTGAGTGGGGCATTGGGGTCTTTCGCTCTAGCTCTGCGAGTTTTCTTCATGTCGATACGGGGAGTATCAGGCTTGAAGGTGCCATAGAGACTCAGTGTGGGTTCCTCATTGGGTCCAAGTCCTTCAAAGGACAGCGGATCCACTCCAGCATCAGCCCACCAGCCCCCACCCTCAGCTAGCTCCTGATAGCTCAACACTTCAGGTTGCGACCGATCATTAATCAAGGCTCGGATCGGCTCAATGTGATATTGGCTGCGAACCGTCTTGAAAGACCCATCCCGTCTACGAGTGGCGATGTCCTCAATCTTGGCTCCCAGCAACCGATCAATCACCTGATCATCGGCAATGGATTGGAGTCGAGCGGCAATCACATCAGGATGGGCGCAGCTCGCTACCCATTCGTTCCAATGCTTCTCATCAATGTGGTCAGGTCGCTCTACCCCGGTATAGTCGGGTTTCCAGAACACCTGATCCTCAATGGTTTTGGGCTTAGGCGTGACGCTTATTCCCTTGTCCGTTAACTGTTGAGCAACTTCCTTGAGCTGGTCTGCGACTGGCCCATTCATGAGTGCATCCACAGAGCGCATTGCCTTTACGGATTTAGCCAATTGCAGCATAGCTGGGAAGGTCTTCAGACTTCGCTGAGCGCGAACGGTCAGATCGTTGAGAGCGCCAATGTGCTGAGTAATGGACTCATGTGCCCTCCACTCACTGACGGTATCGGCCAGCTCCTTAATCTTGGCAAAAGAATAAGTGGGTTGCTTGGCGTTAAAGGCTTCAATCTGTTGGGTGATGGCCTGGAGCTGAGGTTGCACCTGAGCGAGGGATTGACCTTGCTGGAGTTCGCTCACCACCTCAGCTAGCTGTGCCATACCTTCAAACTGAATTTGCTGGGGTTCAACCAGCTCGTTAATCTGAGTGGTCAGCTCAGCCAACTGCTCAATCAAGCCACTCTCAGCTAAAGCTTGTTCTTCGTTGAGGTCATGGACATCCTGAGCCAGGTCATCCATATCAGGGAATTGGGGAATGGTCAGACCCTCAACCAGCTCCTGCACTTCACCGATGGCAGCAGAGACTTCCACCTCAGTTTGCCAGTCCTGAACAGTATCAACCAATTCAGCCATTGCGGGGAATTGGACATCCAGAGATTGGGTCGCCTCAATCCCTGCTTGGAGTCTGATGATTGCTTGGTCTAACCCTTCAGTACCCTGAGCTAGGACATCCACCATTTCAGTAACAGCATTTGCCAGCTCCTGACCCGTTCGCCATTCCGTGACAGCATCGGCAATGGCCCTAATCCTCTGCTGTCTGACCGTCTGTTCGATGGTTTGGTCAATGGTCTGGTCTATCTGCTCTATGGATTGGGAAATATAAGTGAGGTTCTGGGCGAGGGCTTGTTGTTTTTGAAGCTCCTGAACGACATTAGCTAATTCGTCCAGGCCGTTAAAAGTATCAGGCTCTAGGCTCTGACATAAGGCATCGACCCGTTGAGCGAGATTCAGCAATTGAGACCCTAGTCCACTCTCAGCTAACGCTTGCTCTTGGGTCCATGCCTTTACCAGTTTTGCTAGGTCTGAGGAGGTTGACCCCCATTCTGGTGAGTGACCGTCTTGGGTGGGGCGTGTCGGGGGAGCTGGTCCTTGATCTGCATGATCTCCTCTGCGGCCTCCAATACCTTGTCGCTCATGGTCATCTGCAAGACGCTGGTATCCTCGATTTTCATCCTTAAGTTGTCCATTGCCTTGGCGAGTTCCTTGATCGACTCGCTCATATCCGAGGGTTTCTTGGATGCCATCGCTTCTTTGAATTCCTGGATGAACAGGTTGAGAACGGCTTTGACTTCCATTGGTATGGTGTTGATCCGCTCCCTGACCTGGGACTTGAGTTCTCTGTTCTCGTCTAGGATGTGTTGGTTCTGGGCTTGGACCTCTTCGACTTGATTGGTCAGGATGGTGATCGCGTCCGTGAGGGGACCGAGTTGGCTTCTGATTTCGTTGATGTTCTGTTGTTGATTGTTGACGTTCTGTTGTTGATTGTTGACGTTCTGCTGTTGTTGTTCGTTGCTTTCCATAGGTTCCCTCGATTAGATCTAAAGCACTTTTTTGAGCATTGGATTTGGCGACCCGATTCCTGAGTTTATTCAGGCTCTCGGTATAGACAGTCAATTCATGTTCTTGCCGAGAAATATCGACGAGGAACGGCTCCCGGCTGGAGGTGCGGTCATTGGTGGTGATGACAATCGTCCGTTTCTTGTTGCCACTCTGGGAGCGGTAGGATGTCCACACCCGGTCATATTCCAAGGCAAGCGGTTGCGTCAGTGGTACATCATGGGAACGTCCCTCGTGGTCCCTGACCGTCATATTCAAGCTATCAAGGGCGGTGACCGTGAGCTGCTGACCGTTGATCCAGTTGTTCTCTTTGATAGTTGTCGTCCACCGCAACTTATCCCCAACAGCCACATCAAATTTGTGGGCACTGTAGACCTCCTTTAGTTTGTATTTCGCGGGTTTGAATCGATAGAGCCGACCGCCAAAGGAAGATACCACCAGCTCATCTCCCTCTCGTCGTTCCACCTTGTAGAGTTCTCCTCGCTTGATGGATGCGGTTTTAGACGTTTGCAATAGCCGAACGTAATCCCCTTTTCGATACCAATCCGCCCGTCGCTTTTGTTCGATACTCAAGTTGCGGGACTTAAGCTGAACAATCTTGCTGGATTCTCCCAGCCGTCCCGCTTGTTTCTCCCCTCTACGAATGGCTTGCTCTGTATCGAGTCGTTCCTCATTGGTGCCTGCGATAATCAGGGTTTCCTCTTGTTCTTTGAGGGGGAGAGCGAGGAACTGATCCGCTGCGGCTTGGGCCATATCAGATTTATCGCCCGACTCAATCACATATCCATTAGCATCGAGGAGTTCTAGTGCTGCAATTCCTCTGCCTCTGGCAATCAGTTCAACGGCCTGCTTTTGGACGTCAACTTTTTGCCTGACAATCTCCTCAATCCGATGAGTGGTGGCTCCATTGGCCTGCATGAACTTGAAGGGATTGCCCGCTTCAATTGAAGAGTTTTGACCTGCATCTCCCACGAAGATGACTTGTGCCCCAATGGGTTCAGCTTTCTCCAGAATCACCTTCATCTGCCGTCGGCTCATCATGCCCGCTTCATCAATCAGCCAGACTTGGTTAGGGCTGTCCTCAGCTTTATGTAGGACCAGATGTTCAACGGTGTTGGTCGTGATGCCTAGCTCATCTTGGAGCTTCTTTGCCGCTGGAATCGTGGGGCTGAACCCCCGAATATTTAATCCAGACCCATTCAGTAAAGTCTTCAGTACCCCCAAGGTTCGGGACTTGCCCACCCCTGGAAAGCCCTGCCAGATTTGATAACGGTCAGTGCTAGTGAGGGTGTTGAGTATGGCCTTGGCCTGGTCTTTGTTCAGTTCAACCGAAATCCCAACCAGCGAAGGATGAGCGACCATTGGCTGAGCTTGGCCTTGGCCCTCCATCCAGCGCTGGTGGATCTGGGTTTCTTCTTCTACAGCAGTGACGGTGGTGAATCCACGCTCAACGGGGATCAGTTCTTTGCTTTGCTTGATGGCCTCATCCACCTGTTCCATCGCCATGCCTTGACGCTTGAGGGTTTGGAAGACATAGGCATATATGTCATCCTTCTCAAAGATTGAGGACCATTCCGCATAATGGCGAATAGCACTTTCAACTTCCATCCTGGCTCTATCTGGGTCAGGCATTACGGCCAGAGGTTCAGCCAATACCGGATGGCCCACCCCTTGAGAGAGGGCTTCCTCACGCCAATGATCTTGGATAACTTCGAGCTTTTTACCCACACCTCGCTTAGCCTTGCGAGTAGGGAGTACCTTCTGCTTCTTGTTCTCAGGTGTGACCTCTAACCCCTCTTTCTGAACTGCTTTGACGATGGCCCGGTGACGCTTAGAAAAGACTTCGACATCAGAACGGTCGTAGCCCACTATCTCAAACGCATCTTTAGTTTCGTAGATCCGATAGCCCAGCCGTTGGACTTTCTCAGCTAGCTTTTGGCGGTAGAAGCTACCGACCCACTTAGCTTGAGCCAGCTTTTCATGGGAGAGGGACCGCCACTGCCCATCTGGCCCCTGTGTCCCATTCATGATCAGCATGTGGGTATGCAACTGCATGTCCCCATCGCGAGACGTGTGATGGGGCATCAACGCCGCAATCATATTGCCCGTATCGACGACGGAGCGGACCCCATTCACTTGAATTCGGGTCTGGGCATACTCGCGCTCAAGTAACTCAAAGGTTTCGAGGACTGCCTCCATGTGGGCATCAAAGATCCGGTTATCCCCCTCCAAGTGCAGGGCCATCGATACACTTTTGGGAGCAGACAGCACCAGGTCATGAGCAAGGCGTTCATCGTCTTCTTCGTTAGGTCTTTTGCCCCGAATTCGTTGAGCGGTTCCAGGAATGACTCCTCTGCTGAGAGATTTCAAGTCTTCGCGTTTGGCGTAGTGACCTAGTTTCTGGACTACATCATTCGAGCCGACCCACACTGTTGTCGTCATGCGGTCGATGTCAGCGATGGACTCGGATTCACCGTAGTAACGTTCCACTTCGTCTACGAGAGATTCATCTTCCTCGTAGTACTCAATCAAGTCCCGCGTTATGGTCCGCATCGTCTTCATGACATCGACCTTTGATTCAGCGGCCTAAACGTTTCAGGAAAGTTTTAAGCATGGGAATACCTGCTGTGAAATTTTTAAAAAGCGATTCCATCGACCACGAATGTGATCATCAGCGTGAAAACTACAAAGATGTGACGGTGTACTACAGAGTGAAGTTACAAAACAACTACGGAAGTACTACGTGATAGTACAAAAATGTTTCTGAATGTACTACGAAAATTTAGGGTCAGTCCGATTGGGTAAATTTCCGTTCCGGTGCCTCGGAGTGGTGATGGGTGTGGGAGCCTCAGCGACCCCTCCAGAACCTCTTGAATCTGCCCTCAAAGTAGCACCATCTCTAGGATCCTTGCAAATACTGCGTTTTCGGTGGTAACCCGGTGGTAATCAAGTGGTAAAAACCGCAATTTTGGCGGGGGTACATTACCTTGTCCAAACCGATAGGTTTTTCAACATGACTACAAAAATATTTTTGACGGTCGATGTCGGTGCAAGTTTGACCAAAGCCTTCTTGCAAATTGCACCGGATGGCAAGCTTCCGATTGAGGAATGTATTACACAACCGTCTGCTGTCCTCAGAACAACCGAGAGTCTGTACGAGGAGTCGGACCACGACAACTCCGCTCACAGTTCTCTCCTTGGCTATGGAGGGATGTACTGGCAGACGGGCCAGATTGCTGAAACCAATCTCAGGCAGACCAACACAGACCAGCACAAGCACCCTGAAGCGATTGCCAAGGTGCTGTCGATTGCGGGGTATGCCATCTCCAAGGCTGGGAATGGTTGCGAGATGTATTTGGACTTGCTCTTGCCTCAGAGTGAGGAGCCAAGCTTTGCCCAGATGAAGCGAGATTTGGCGAAGTACGTCAGCAAGTTTTTGTACGGGCCGAAGCAACTGACCTGTGCGCCGAGGTTTGTGAATGTCTTGCCAGAGAGTGCGGGAATCGTCTCGTATGCCAAGGTCTACCCCTCGATTATTCTGATGTTTGGTCACAAGGACTTCACTTTGACGAAGGTCAAGGATGAGCATAGTGGCTTGGGCTATATCCAGACCTGGGCTGGACGAGGCTCATTGATGATTCAGCACCATATGAACTGGACACCATCGAATGAGCTGACGGGTGCCAAGCTGATTTTTTCCCAGGGGGTTGGTCAGAAAGGACTTGAGAAGACATTGGGTGAGAAAGCTGGCCCCATCGTGGCTTCCTTACGCCAAGCGAGGGATCTGTACTGGGTGAATCTCCAGCATCAATTGAGTAGTGACATTGATGTGGTGCAAGCCAAGCGCATCTATGTTGCAGGCGGGGGCGCGCCCGCCTGGTCTAAGCAGCTCAAGGAATTCTTTAGTGGCAAGATGGATTCCCTTGGCCCTGTGATTCGCACCATTGGTCAGGAATTCCCAGAATGGTCAAAGTCTCCGATGACCTACCGCCTGACGGATGCGTATCTGGTATGGCGTCAGAGTGCGGATCGTCCTGAAACGTTGCAAGCTCCCCCCACTCGTAAAAATTCCAAGACAACCAAGATTACTAAGTCAGCCAAGAGTGCAAAGGTGGAGGTGAGCAATGTCTAGAGTCATTTTCAGGATTGATACTCGTTGGCAGCTCACTTCTGAGCGAGGGGCGATCATCAATGCCGTTCGCAATCACTACGGACCCGGACCCAGTTTTACCCGGCTATGCCTAGGCATTATGTTTTCTGTGCTGAAGGTGTTGTCAGTCGCCATCCAAACTCGTAACCGAGCTGCGATTCAAGGGGCCATTGAAGTTTCTAGGGTCCAGGTTGAAGGCTATTACCAGATGGCTTTGGGGCTAGCTGAAGCTGAGGTGCCCCTGCCCGTCATGGTTGAACCAACACTGAGTATCCCTGGTGGCACATTACCAGCGGAAGCCGATGACCTTGATGACACACCCCCTTGGGATGAGTCGCAAGCGGAATTCGAGGAGTTCGTTATGGACGACTGACCGCAAAAAAATGAGGGGGCATATTCATATGTCCTCTCACCACCGATATCAAAACCCACGGTGGCATATTCATATGTCCCTTCTTTACTGCCATCAAAATCCACGGTGGCATATTCCATCAGCACAACATTTGGAGAATTAAACAATGACGAATGCAACTGACCTAACCCAAACACTGGGCATTGAGCAAAATGACCTCGACAAGCTACTACGGGCCTGCGGGATGAGCGAGGACTGCTATGACTTGGAGACCTTGCAGGGTGTCCTCCAACTCAAGGCCGAAAACATCGCTGACACCTACACTCATGGCTGGTGCATCTACACCGCTGACACCCATCAAGTTGACCTGAAACCCATCCACAAGGCCATCACTGCGGAGGGAATTGAGACGGGCGATGACCTGTACCACCCACTGTTTACCCTGGTCTGTGAGCGGGTCTCTGAGGAGAGCATAGACCCCGTTGATGCGGTCAAAGCTGAATTGCAGGGCACCGAAGAACCCGAGGAAGAAGTGACTATTGATGATGTGGAGGAAGTCGATGAGGGCATGAAGTTAGCTTTAAAAGCTGACTCACTGCGAACCTGCCGCCGAGTCGTCAAGAACGCTCGAAAGACTTCAGAGCGGGTTGTCCAAGCCGCGCATAAGTACCACATGCAGCAACTGAGTCGTGACTTGAAGAAAATGTTTGCCGAAGAATGGGCGAAGGAGGAAGCCCAAGAAGCCCTTGAGGGCGAAACGGTGCCGGGAAAGTGTTTAGAGGCAGAGGTCCGGGAAGTTTAGAGCGTCAAATCTTGTTGGAGCTGATGAACTCCCAGTACCAAGTCTGGGCGATGCAGTCGAAAGAGGCCCTCGCTGTCCGAGAGCGGGCAATGCTCCTCGCGGACCAGGAAGCCTTGCGTGAGGATGCCAAAAAGCGAAGGGAGCATGACTACCGCATGGCCGTGCTTGGCGATTTCAGCTATTGGGGTTGGCTGGTGGTGCTCGTCGCCCTTATCGCTGGGTTTGGGGGCTGGTGGCTGCGGGGGACCATCGCCCCATCATCGGCAAATAACAAGAGTGGCATATTACCCGTCACTACTCAGCCAAATTCGGAAGGTGGCACATTACCCGTCACCGCCAACTAGCAAATTAACGGTGGCATATTAATCCGTCACCTTCAAAACCATCAAATTAAGGAGCAATCATTATGCTTATTCAAGACCGTCCAGCCCAGCCCAAACCAGAACTTTGGGTTGAGTCTCCATCAAATAATCAGCTCTTACTCAATCGCCCGGTCCTCATCAAATCCATCGTCACCCCACTCTGGAAAGACGAAGCGCGTCAACAGCTCCAGTCCCAATCTGACCAATTAGATGAACAACTCACCCAACTGGATACCCAAGTCCAACAAATGGTCGGAGAGCTGAGTCAGCACACCATCCAAGTCATCGGAGCCGATAACAGCACGGTTACCGAAACCCAAAACCAGATCCAAGGTATCCAGGCCCAGGCCAATGAACGCAAAAACGAACTGCTCCAGCAAAAGAACCAAGTCTTGCGGCAACTGGAGCAAGTCGAAACCTTGGAGCTGGGCCAGGAAGTTGATCAAGGCCAGGTCGATAACTTCTTTTATGCCAAAGTAGGCGACCATTTGGTCCGCAAGATGCAAGTCGAGGTTGTCCTCCGTGATGGGGTCATTGAAGAAATTCGGGGCGAATTGTAATTCCAACCCGCCTGTTTTGAGGGAGGGGGCATATTACTTGCCCTTTCCCGACCCATCAATAGGGGTGGTGGCATATTCATCCGTCACCCACTCCACCAAAACTCAGGAGAAGACATATGTTAACTGAATTGCGTACAGGGACTGTCCCAAGACAACCCACGATTTTGGAAGAGTTAGGTTCCACGCTCAAGTTTGTTCTCGGTGCGATATCCGTGAGCTGTGCTGTGTTTGGCTTGCTCACGATTTCGCCTTATTTGATTGATGCTAAATGTTCTCAGCTAGGGTATACGCCCGTTACCCTAGCTCAGTGCTTGCCAGAGTCTGAAGTCAAATCCACGATTTGGGAGGCAAGAATCTCCACGCCAATGGGAAATGTCTATTTTGCTAAAGGCGAACCCATTGCCCAGGAAATTCCGCTGCTTTTTTCTTTGTGGATTTTATCTTTTCCGACTGTGGTAGCCGCCCACACTTTGGGACGTTTAGTTTTCATGAAGCTGGCATTATCTGCCGCTCAATCGCATGAATCACGAGAAAGCAAGTGAGGTAGAACCCATGACTAACATAGCTCCCATAGATAAGCCACTGAAAAAGGAAGTACTCTCGACCATTATTTCAGCCTTGCCAGTTATTGCCCTGCGCCTCGGTCTGGTGGGTTGGGGCTGCTGGCTCATGGCTGATGGTTTGGTCGGGCCAGATCCAATGACGGGTCATTTGCGACTTGAAGCGCTCCCTTTTCGCCCTGTTGTAGAAATATCCAAGTCAATCATCCATAACCCCGTTGCCAATGATTTCCTCCACTACGGTTCGCTGGTGTGCATCGTTGGTGGAGCGGGTGTCATTGGCCTCAGACGTGTCGCTTTCCTTTGGGACGCCTACAGAGGTAAGGACGGGAAAGACGACGGGGGGTGATACCGAAAACGCGATGACCGAAGGTCGGTCTTCGACCATCGCGTGACCAATACCAACGACAATTACCCAAATTTACTCATGAGGTGATACCCATGAAAGTTATCCGTACCGTCCAAGCAGGCGTCATCAACATCGGCTATTCAGTCGGCAAAGATTTGGTTGATGTGTACGAAGGGCTTCTGTATCGTCGATGTTCGGTGCTGGCGCTGTGCAAAAAGCTTTGTGTCGTGCTGTTCACTCAGCTCTTGATTCAGATGTTGGCGAGTGTTGCCATTTCTATTCTTTATCTAAGCTGGCACGCCTTGAGTGTCATCTCTAGCTCCATTCCGCTAGAGGTCTTCTATGCCAGGACTGAAACAGCACCCGATTTTCTGGGGCATCTCCTTGTCCTTTATATGCTCGTCTTTGATGTGTCGGCAATCTTGGTCTATCAGCAGCTTAGACCAGAGTAATTGGCGCAGTATCACATCCGCGATGGCCGAAGGCCGCTCTCCGAGCATCGCAAAACAATACCAACGACAATTACCCCCCTGCAGCCCGCTCATATCACACCTAATAAAAGGATTTCGCATCATGCCCAAGCCCCACAACCCATACCCCACCTCTCCTTTGCCCTGGTGCGACCCACCAAACCAGGAAGCGATGACCCAGGCAATTCTTGAAAACACCACCACTCAACTCCAGTTCTACCCATACCGCCCCGCCGAAGATTCAGACGGATGTGCTGAGGACAAAACAACTGAAGGATTCCGCTGATCAACTTATGAACAATTGAGGATATTCCCATGAAACTTTCCCTACCGTCCAAACAAACTCTCTGTGCCTTGGCCCGAGGTATCGTTGTCGGCTCCATCGGCGTGTCACTGGGGTTTTATCTGGTGATGATGCACCCCATCCCCAGAGCGGCCCGCCTCTTGTCCACGCATTTCTATCATCAGTATGAGAAAGCCAATATTGTCCTGCCTGAGATAACTGAGGATAGCAGTACCAAAGAGAAGCTGGAATATATGAAGCAGATGCATGAATGGTCAGGGCTGAAGACCAATATTATTGTTGCTGTTCTCGCAGAGGAACAGATTTACTGGAGTCTCGCATCTGGCCTGATTGCTTTTGCGCTGTGGTTCCCCGTGACCTGGTTGGGAAGGAAGTTTGAGACTCGATAGTTGTCCACCAATCCCTACCCCAGAACTTAGACCATAGGAGAAAAATCATGGATTGTGCTGCTACGCGAACCCCCGAGGAGAGGGAATTCCTGCGTCTGAAAAGTTTTGATATGGCCTTTGGCTACATCCAGATGGCCCGCCGCCGACCCCGCCCGGAGGAGATTGCTAATATGGCGCTTGCCGATTGGGGCCAGGGCAATATCTTCAATGGCGTCGTGGATCAACTGGGCCTCATCTGGGAGGACGTTGACGGCAAGATTATCTATCGTAAGAATCCCCAGCGAGAGGTGGAAAAAGAGGAAGCCCTTGGCCGCTATCGATGCGCCTCGAAGGAGCCACCTTTCAAACAGTATCCAGACCTTCTGGATATGTCGCTTGATACCCTGCTCAATGAACTGGAGAGTTGGCACAAGATCGGCGGGTTTGATGAGCGGTATGACGAAGACAGAGTAGAAGCCTTGGTCTGGATGCTGTGTTATCGCATTGCTTCAGTCATGGCAGAAGACCATTGCATCCTGCTTGAGATGGCGGCATACGCGATTGGCTATCAGCATAAGACCCACCCCACGGCCATCCCTGAATGGAAGGATTGGGGCATGGCGATGTGTGATCGGGTTCTGGGGTCAATCTATACGAAACCTGAGTAAGTTCCCAGATTTTCAGCTTCCAGATGGAATCTATGTTGCCTGGATGCCACCATCCAATACCACCTCTCAGACTTCACCCCCAACCACAATAAAACGACCTCCAGTTCTTCCAGCCCAAGAGGTCGCAAATAAATCCTTTCATTTAATTATAACGAGGTCACCCCAATGGAACGAACCTATTTTTTCGGCTTCATCGAGCAAGCCTGGATCGACCACCAGACTGACTACGGTCAGCACCCAGACCCATGCACAGGACTCCCATCAGACCAGATCCTAGACCGGGTTTCGTCCTGGCTGTCAGCGTTCAATCCACTGATACCCCCTGAGCCTCAGGTAGCTGAGAGCATCCGGGTGGGTATTGTCCAGAGATTTTACGGGTGGTAGTTATGGCTAAATCAACGTGGACAATTACGGTTGATCCAGAAACTAGGATTGACCCCAATCGCTGGTTTGATCTGAAGCCTTGCCATTCTGACGAGGAAGTTGAAAGCGTTCGCCAGAGCTTAGATGAACAAGCTGAGCATCCTGACTACTGCGACCCTGAAGGCGATTCAGTCATTATGGAGCTTTTGGCTGATGAATACTGGCGTCGTCGCATTCGCCCGGTCTATTTGCAGCAAGGGGAGCTGGGCTATTGCTCACTAGCTATCAGAGTAGAGCTACGACTAGGTGAATTTGGTGTGATCCATTGCGGCTCAAATATCTTCCAACACGAGTATATTCCCCAAGCCTTGCAATTTATTGATGCACTTGAAGGCCAGGATCTGGAGTACAGCGAATATTGGATGGCAATTGCTGAGCATTCTCAGCTACTACCGCCATCTCCAATGCTTGAAGACTTCTATCAGTATGTTCTGAAGCGATGCCAGCTAGCCATCGAGGATTATCA
Source organism: Acaryochloris sp. CCMEE 5410 (assembly GCF_000238775.2). Lineage (NCBI taxonomy): Bacteria > Bacillati > Cyanobacteriota > Cyanophyceae > Acaryochloridales > Acaryochloridaceae > Acaryochloris > Acaryochloris sp. CCMEE 5410. The sequence continues at coordinate 179,369 of NZ_AFEJ02000005.1, forward strand.
CGAACTCCTTAGCTTCTTTGTCACGGATCGAAGTGGATACCTAGAGATTGTCCACGGGCGGAAGCCTAGGAGCCTTGAGGGCAAGCATGTCTATGCTCGATTTGAAGCTTCTGAATTTCCCGGTGACTGTAAGCGCTGCATCAAGCCACAGAAGGAAGGGTTTGAAACACCTGAAGAAGAGCAGCGAGGGATTGAGGACTATGCTCGTCAGGTTGCACGTCATCTATTTGATGGTTTTCAAGATATCCGGCGTCGTAGGGCTGATCGGGGTATGCATTCCCAGAGTGTTCAACCCCTCGCTGAACGCCAATCTACTGCTCCCGATCAGCCTGCTCAACCCCAGCAGAGAGTCGAGGAGCCCATTTTCGACCAGTTAGCGCAAATCATCGCTGCCTTTGGGAGTCCGATGGAAGATGCTGAGGGCGGCACCCTATATGACGATGGTCGCTACCTCTTTATGAAGGGCGAGTACGAGATCAATGTTGCTCGATGCGCCGATCATGATCTCCTGAATCACATCTATCGCAATGCAAGATTTTTCAGTCATCAGGACATCCGGGGTGTTGGACACAATTATTTCTTCGACCACACTACCGTTGAGGATCGGGCTTATTTCACTCGCTTAGCTGAATCCATTGCAGACAGGTCACAGAAAGATGCTGAGCCTGAGTTGAATCCTGCTGTTTAGTTTTTTGGTTTCTCTCTGGAATTTGTATTGCCTAGTTATTTCAATTTCCTTATGGAAACTGAAATAACTAACTAGATTCTCCACTCGATACCCATCACTTGCACTGAAAACACCCACCTAATGAGGTGAATCCCATGACTACTGCAACCGTCCTACAGCCGATACCCTTCAATACTGACAGGTCAATCATCTTCAATGTTGACCTTGAAGAAATCGACCTAGATCCATCCTTCCCTTATACGGGCTTCTTGTCCGTCACCCAACATTGGCATCATCCGCTTGAAGTGGAGCTATGGCCGCAACCTGAAGGGATGAGTGAACCTGAGCTTTTGTCTCAAGGCTTTTACCAGACCAGCGCTGTATTGAGTGGCGCAAGGCTCTATGTCCATCACACTCAAGTTGCTGAGTTTGTCGAAGCTCAAGACCTGTTTGACCACTCCCACCCTAACCCAGAGGCTAAGACCGTACACTACACAGCTCCCTTTGAGTTGCGGATATTGACGCCAGAGATATTCTTGTCATTTTTTGGCAACGAGAAGCCCAAGCCATCCAGCTCCAAGGCAATCCACCCGCTTCTGGTAGAGCCATCCAAGCAAATCCTAGAGAGAGTCGAAAGACTGGATCATTTGCGCGAGTCTGGTTTTCTCACCGAAGTCTTCAGACCTCACGAAGTTCTGAGGGTCTCTCTTTCCCACCTCGACCATACGCAGTTGCCGTGCTGCCTGGAGGGCGAGGCCAAGTCTCCGTCAAGAATTCTTATCTTTGGCAGTGAGCCATTTTTTCAGCTCAATGGCATCGAGACAACGATGGATATCCCGTGCCTATGGAATATCGTCAAAGGCTTACAGATGTGCTTTTGGGATTTTGACTACTTTGAATCATTTGGCAGCTTGGATGTCATCTATCTGCTTTGTCGATATTTCAATTGCACCCCGTTGTCTGGCCTTGCCAGTGGTTTTGATGCCCAGTTGGATTTGATGGATAACTGGGAATGGTCTAATCTGCCGGGTGCCGAATGGGATGTTTGTGCTTCCCTGATACCTGAAGAGGTGCGGGACGAAGTTGAGCGCATCTCGCAGGGTTGGAAGATTCGAGAGAAAGGGATTGAACAGGAAGTCAGCCTAGAAGTCGCTCCTGTAAGCGAGTCGGGTGAGGTGCAGCGATATTTGTACCTATCTGCTCAAGGCTGGGAAGAGCTGCATTCACCACACCCACTTGACTTGGAGGATTTACAGTTGCTGGTGGGTGTTCGGGGTCATCGGACGACTATCGAGTACTTGACTGATCGCATTTCAATGTCAGGTTTAGAAGTTGAGATTTTAATGGACGCCGAGGCCCGCACCAAAGGTCTAGAGCCTTATTGTCTGGACCCAAAAACCTTTGAAGCCTTGCCGGGGAATATTCTCATTGTCACTAGAGACGAAGGGCGTATAACTGGCTTTCCTAAAGAACGCATTGAGTGGTGCTTATCAGAGGTTTGCACCAGAGGGGATCTGCCTTATTACGGCACTCGAAAGACCACTAATTATTGCCGGGAAGAGGTTCTAGCAGCTTTCCAGGGTAGACCTCAATCGCGGCTCTCCCCGTCATCCGTCCAGGTTTACCACATCACACACAGATATCGGTATGACAAGCCATTGGATGCTTGCGTCAAGAGCGACCGCCCCCTGAAAGAACTGAAGGAAACCCTCTATTACTTGATTGAAATCGCGGCCATCATGCTTGAAGAGGATTTGTGCGGCCCACTTAAGTATGATGATTTATCCAGTGAATCTATCTGTTTTTTATTGCAGGAATACTATGATTTTGAGCTGTGCCCCTACCAAGATGGTGCAGTTGAGATAGACCTGTACTATCTCTGGGAGTTTGACGAGGATGTGCAACGGACCGATCCTGAAGGGGAACTGGAGTTGCATGAAAAGTATGGTCGATCTGGAGTGATTGATTGCATTGGGATGTTCATGAGGAATGAACTTGAATGTGATGGTAGTGGAAAAGTGGTTACAGAAAACCCGCCTGCTCTACCTCGTCGAAGTGATCAAGACACCCATGAGGTTGAATCCTATTTTCAGCGGTCTTGCACCAAGCTAGCTAGATGTTCTAGCAAGGCTGACAAAAAGATAATTTACCCCAAGCTGACCAATGCCACCCTCTACAGCATCCTGACCCCAGAGAACTTTTATCGATACCTCAAGGCACACGACCCTGACGAGTGCGCTGGCCTGTCGCAGTTTCTGCCGTCTCATCCCATCTCCTGTTTCCTCTCTGAGGCAATTAGAGACAGCTACGGGCAAGAGGGGAGTGTCGTCCTGTCCAAGCACTGGATCGGGTTTGATGAATTTCCACCCCTCATGCGCCGCTACACGATTTTGCTAATGCCTTGGGTCAAGCGGTTTAACAAACTCATTAATGCATTTAGTGGGGGCGAAGATGCTGAAGTGCCCGCTTACTATTGCCTCGAATCTCTAGCGATTGCGATAGGAGGTCCGCACCATGCAAACTAATCACACCAGCACCAGCACCCACCAGCTCCCACAGATAGACAAGGTACTGCTCCCCCACGAGGCCGCAGTGTTCCTGGGGCTGACCGAAGACAGCCTGATGAATGCAACCCTGCAAGGTAATTGCCCTGGTGCCTGCATCGATGGTCACTGGCGATTCAGCCAGCGAGGGCTAAGTAAGTACCTATTACAGCAGAAAAATCACGGGACGGGGATGCCGTGGCTAGATGAACATTACGGTCCTTATTGGCTGGATGACACTGTTGAAAGTAAGGCTAAGAAAATCATTGAGCGGTATCAGGCCGGGGAGCGATATTTCCCTTTGCTAGAAATTGAGGGTGGCAACTTCTCAGGGCTGGATCTGACGGGTATCGACTTTTGGGAGTCGAATCTGAAGGGGTCCAGCTTCAAGGGAGTAAATCTCAAGAATGCCATCTTTGTGGGCTGCAATTTAGAGTCAACCAGCTTTGCCGGGGCAGATCTGACGGATGCCGATTTCCGGTCTGCCTCGGTTAGGGGCAGCGACTTCAGGGGTGCAAACCTCAATCGCACGATATTCAGAGTTAGGAGTTGGCGAGGGGTGAACCTGGACGGAGCGCAGATCAGCCTTGCGAAGTTCTGAGGTGCAGAGAACCCACAACATCGAAACAAGGAAGAATCATCATGAACAGGCAAGAATTGATCCGTGAGCAATGGGAGTTTGACGGAGAGATAGGTAGTCTTGTTAACCAACCCAAGATCACCGCTCCTATTCCCCCATACTCCAGCCCCGAGATTCCAGACAATGCAATATTTTGGGCGGTTGAAATTGGCCTCAAATGCTGCAATAACCCAAAAACGAAATGGCTTTATTGCTGGACTCTCCCAGATGTCCATATTTTTGATCTGCTCGACGATATTGAGACTCAGACCATTAACGACAACGAAGAGATCAGGGAGTATATTTACCTCTCTCCAGAGGTGATCGAAGAAAACAAGGCTAAGTTGGCTATTGATGAGAAGGGCTGGCTTTTACCTGAATGATTCTGCGGACGAGAAAGCGCCTAAATCTCTACCTTAAACCAACCCATCCCTCCATCCACACTCCGCACAGTCCCAGTGAACTCGTGTCGGTGTTGCCTCCCTGATGGGCCTCTCACAGTTGGGTTTATTGGGGAATCTGGGGGATATCATTAGGTCTGAATATCACAGGTTGGAAATAACCCCCTCTGTTATTGCTATGTAGTGAGGTTACAAAAGTTTTTACGACTCCCTTGTAGAAGACCATACAGGGAGTCATTTGTATCAACGATTAATCCTCTTCAGCCATGAGTTTTAAATGAATATGCTTACGCCCCAATGCAATTTCAAGCTCATCTCCCGGTTGCAGTTCCATTTTCTTGGTGTAGGGACTTCCGATCATTAGATTGCCATTGGAATGTACGCTGGTACGAAAAGTGAGGTGACGTCCTCCCATCTTCTTGTTGCTCTTGCCATTTGCATCTAGGTCCATTCCTTCTGCGTCTAAGACGGCATTGAGGAAGGCCATGACGTTGATGCGTTCAGTGCCATCTTTAGCGACTTTAGAGTAGCCACAAGCTTTGGCTTTTTCTTCCCGAGTCAAATCGTTTAGGGTTTTCACTTTAGTCAATAGAGCTTGACCTGTTAAAGGCTTACTTTGTTTTTTAGTTTTCTTCGGCATCATTAAACCTCACTGCTTACTATTCCCTCAGATTGATTGTCAATTCCATAGATACTTTGTCCACACTAAGCTTAAGGTGTCGTGAAGGTGAGAACTGGCATGAAAAAATCAAGCAGTTCGCATGAAATGGTTGGATTAGAACAGATATCTCTTCTAAGAAAGAAACTAGCGATTATCCTTAGGTTTCATCATTATGAAGTTCTCCATAAACTTCCACTAGAAATTGCCACTAGAGCGATGACAAAAGCATGGGATGCTCCAATGTACCCGGAGAGAGTAGCGCTATATTGTAGCGAGGTTCCAACGACCATCATCCCCTCCCCCGAAGCGAGATTACAAGCCCATTTGAGAAAGTAAATACTTCTTGGAAGACTAGCGAGTATTGTCCTCTCTTCGAGATGAGGATGGCGTGACCAACTACCCAAATGTAAGCCTTGCGTCCTGCCAAGGTGAGGGGCATCATCAAAACAAACTGACAGTGTTATGGGTATCTGTCAGTTTGTTTTAGCGTTAGCATTGCGAATTGACAAGCCATACTATCCCAGTCTAACGAATTCCCCCAGTGCCTTGGACGCCCCTCTCAAGCCCTTACCTGGGAACATCTTGAGCCTGGGCTGTCATGGGGTGAGACTTTGGGGTGTCTGGGGTTTTTGCTGTTGTTGAGGTGATGGTTTGGTATTGTGGTTTGCGATCGCAATCTTGAGACCAAGACAACCTTCTGGCCTGGTCCTTGTTTGCTTGCATACTGATATCGAGTAGAAAAGCGTAGAATCCAGATGAAATAAAGGGCTGTTGACAAATCAGGCAATAAAAGCCCTTTCAGTTGACAAAAAAGGCTGTCAACCATAGTGATTTTGTCAACTATGACAGATCTGGCATCTGAGTTGGTTGCGTTCTTATCCTTGATACCAGGCTATGCTCCAGCCTCCTAACCTCGCTCCTTTCACTCTCAGACCGAGTGAGTGCATCGGTGGAAACACTTGAAACCCTTTTGTAGACTGAATTGCCATTTTTGTGGTTTTAGACTTCTATGCCCAAATACCGGAATTCTGGGGATTGATTACGACGAATCATCTTTGCGATCGCGCAAACGATACCACCACACCCAAGCTCTCTCGCACCTCCACCACCCGAATCACCATCAGGAGAACTGCGGGCCTACTGAAGCGCCAGAGGAGAACCCCAGAGTTTTCTAGGACAAGTCCGAGGGATGGGCTGGGGTTGTTGTTTGAGTTGAGTGATACGGGTTGTGGTGTCCTAGTATTCCATAAGTCGGAGTTGGTGACAGCAGTTATAGGTGAGAAGCTTGTTTGAGTATGTTGCTGAAGTCATGTATTTTGTCTCTGATCGTCATGCGGCAGCAGAATGGTATTCATGCTTGTTTGATATCGAGATTACCTGGTTGGAGAATTTGGAACACTTTTTTATAAGAGTTGGCGATCAAGAAGTATGGTTTCATCAATCAGATAGCAAAGTGCCATCAGGGGCAGCGGGACATGTTACCTATTGGCAGGTTACAGATTTTGATGTGGTACTTGAAAGAGCAATTCACTTGGGGGCAAAACTCTATCGAGGTCCATTGGATCGACAGGATGGGAATTATATGTGCCAAGTGATGGATCCTGACGGGAACTTGATTGGTCTAATTGGTCCAAGGTATGAAGACAATGGGGCCGGTGCAAGTATTTAGCGTCAGATCAGTTAATCAGACAATCTTATCTTGAGTTGATTTTGGTGATTCAGGGTCAGGGGTGTATTCGATTAAATCTCCTGGTGTAATTAACTCTTCTTCTTGGCGTAATTGATTGAGAGCATGGCAAAGCTTGTTTAATGTTTCTTCCGATAGCCTTGGCATACTTCTTTTACGAAGGTTGGAAACGGCAGTAGAACTGACCTTCATTGTTTCAGCCAGCTCTTTAGGACGAATACCGTGCCTAGCCATAATTTCGTTTAAACGCCACCGAATCAAAGTTTGAGCCACAGAACTGCCTGTCATGACTCTACAGCAAGTCATAGTCTTCATGATCTTTGGGCTTGAGGTTTAACAATCTAAGCTTAGCATAAATTTTTTTAATCTAGACCTTGATAATGTAAGCAAGAGATGCAATAATTTAAGTGTGAGTTAAAAACTCATTTCAACTAAATAAGTGAGTTCTACGAAGTGCTGGTTACACTGCTGAATGCCGCAGAGACAAAACCGAGGTAACGCTGGATTACGGTCTGATGCCCTCGGTGGATGAATTACACAATTTGAAAATTTTCCCTGAAAAGAGCCGCTGCCTTTCCCACCAAGAAAACTCAGCGGCTCTCCTTCTGCAAACCAATTACCAGAGGTAATACAGATGATTACTACATTAGCGCAACTTGAGAAACAGGTAGATGAGCAGATTACCGATCCTCTCTACCCTGAAGTGACCCTAGTCTGTGGTCAGGTCGAACATTGGCCCGGAGTCCGTGACGGTGGTGAACTTGAGGAAATCTATTTCATTGTCAAAAACCGAGTCGGTTCATTAGGTGATCGGCTCAGAGCTTGGGTGCTGTCCGAGTACGGTCCTAGCTCCAGGCTCGCAGACTGGCGAACGGTGCCAACATCCCGCCAGCTAAGAGCTGAGGCTGAATACGAAGACGAATTCTAACCCACCCACTACAGGGGCACCTCTTGCCCCTGCCCCGTCTCAGGTAAGTTCAGAGGACAATCTTATGACCACTACAGAAGCAACCCAAGCCCCCACTATCGCCCAACTCAATGACCGCTTTCGTCAAGGTGACCATACCCTAGGCCAGGTCTTCACCACTCAGCTTGTCCAGGCTCTCTCGTCAGTCGATCAACAGGAACTCTTTCGACTGGTCCGCACGTTCGATGACTTCACCCCAGAAAATGACCCTTATGGAGAGCATGACTTTGGCAGTGTGGAGTTTCAAGACGAAAAGTACTTTTTCAAGATTGATTATTACGACAAATCCTTGAAATACGGGTCAGAAGCTCCCCGTGATCCCAAGGTCACCACTAGGGTTCTGACGCTGATGCATTCAAGCGAATATTAGCCTCGCATTCCTCCGCACCCTGGCTTACGGGGTGAAGTGCTTTTCGTTTCTGATTGATACAATGATATTAACCAAGGAGCTTGCAATGACAGCATCTGAACCTGATCGACTTGACCGCATAGAAAGTACTCTAGAGACTGTTCTAGAGACAATTCAAAAGCTTGATGCAGATCTTCGCTCCACTAATGAGCAAGTCAAGAAATGGGATGGTCGGCTCTGGGGTCTGACCCTAGCCCTGATCAGCACTGCTTGGGCTGGCATCATTGGTGCAACCGCTGTGGTGATTACCCGTTCCTTGACTGGTAGCTAACCCTTATATCCCTCATCTCTTTATTTCAATATCTGCTGAGGACCCCGGCTGCTCCTGTCCGGGGTTTTTCCTGCTGAAATATTGGCGGGATATGTCCAAGCCTTGCAACCCAGTCAACACCCCCTCCCTCCCAAACCTTTCTCTTTCTTCTCTTTCTTTCCTCTTCTCCCCACGCCAACAGGCCCCTTGGTATCCCCGTCAAGGGCCTTCTTTAGGATTTCCGGAGGTATCCTTATGAAAATCCACGCTGCCAAAATCGAGGTCTGGAATGGCCGCTCCTTCCAGTTGATTGATTTCCAACAGGCCCAAACCCAGGAAAGCCTGGGGTCGGTCATCAGGGAGTACGTGGCTGCGATGGGGTTGCGGCTGGTGTATTGGAGTAAGGTTTGAGGCTGAGGTTGAGATACAGCGGATATTCCAGGAGAATTCTGTATGGATGTTTTAATCCTAGAAATACTCTCCATTCATCTCAAGGTTGGCGATGTCTTAGAGTTAGCTTTGATTGACAAGAAGTTCGCAACGGAGCAAATGATCGAAATCCCTATTGCTTGCAAGCTGGTAAAAAAGGATGCAATCGTTGTTCACTTCTACCACCATGAATTGGACTTAGACTTCAATACGGTAGACATACACTCCAAAAATGACCATCGGTATCTGACCATTCATAGTCTGAAGATTGTTGATCCTGAGAAAGGATATCTAGTCATTAATGAAGAGGGTGGAGCTGTTCGCTATCAAGTGGCATGGAAGAAAATATCGACTACTTACGAATAGAGTGAGCATCATATCCTTTCCCACCCCTCCTCCCCCAAACCTTCTCTTTTATTTCTTATCTTTTTTAATGCAGCCCCCTGGTATCCCCCACCAAGGGGCCCTTTTCATGATGCCCAGAGGCAATCCCATAAAGATGTACGTCGCCAAAATCGAAGTCTGGAATGGCCGCTCTTTCCAGTTGATTGATTTCCAGCAAGCCCAAACCCAGGAAAGCCTTGGGACGGTCATCAGAGAGTACGTTGCTGCGATGGGGTTGAGGTTGGTTTATTGGTGTAGGGTTTGAAGCGGAGATTATTAATGAGGCCGAGATTGCTACTCACCTGTCTTCAATCATCCGTAATCTGCAAAATGTTTTATACCGGGTGCTAAGTCATTTTCAAAAGAATGCCGAGAGCTTCTTCAAAAGAATGTCGAGCGTGAACATCATATTCACTCAATCGCTGCCCGAGTTCGTAGCAAGAACAGGTAGTCATTGCAAAGACTCTGCCATTTGCTGTTGTCTTGAAGCATTGCAGCGAATCGGTCACAAATCTTTGACCATTGACAAAATTAGGATGATTATTGATAACCCCAGAGATGACAACTGTGTTGCCAATTTTTAATTCAATCCAATCATCTAGCTTGAGTATTTGACCACCTTGCTGTGTCTGTAGGCTTTTGGGTTGATGAGATAAGCCTGTGACATCTTCCATGGTTTCGTTTACCCCGGATTGATACACACTTTTACTCTAGCTAGAGCAATAGAAGTTCGTCTTGCGTAATCTCACGGTATTTTCCTAAAGGGAAAAAAGAAACATTTCTCATCTGTCAAAAGCTTATTTCCAGCATCTGAGACCATCCTTGCTCAGGTCCGATAGTCTTCTGTTCCTGGAGACCACCCGATTCTGGCGGATGCGATCACTGGCGGTTCATTTGCAATCGCATCCACCTACAAGCTAGCTCAAATCATTTCCCTTACTTCACACCTATTAATTGATTTCACACCTATTAATTCCCCTGGCTGATTCGCTGGGGGTTTCGCATATCTGGAGAAAAACCTATGACCACTACTACCCTACCGACTTTGCCTCCTGTACCAGCTCCCCATCCAGAGAATGCCTGGTGTCAATTATCGATTGATCAAGCAATTGCATTTGCCAGTGCTGGACAACTGGACCCGGCAATCTTGATCTGGGGGTTCTCTCCCCAAGTGTTATCGGTGATTCCTCCTGATCTGCTGGCTGCTGCCAATGAGAGCTTGCCAGGGCTGATGGACGTATTAGAAGGAGCAGAGCAATGACACAAATACTAACTGCTAAGGTCAAATTTCCCGCTAAAGAATGGGATACCCAGCATGGGCCAAGACTCAATGCAAAAATCACACTCCCTGATGGAGAAGATAGGCTTTGTTGCATGAATCGCGTAAAGGCTAGATGAATTGCCTCTGCTCGTTATTCTTAAGCTTCAACCCAAACAGTCTCGGGTTTGGCGATCTGAATCATTCGATTGAGTGCCGCACACTGCAGGAGTAACTCAGTGGCTTGATTATCAAAGTTACGGGAACGTACCTGACCCCCAAAGATAGTTTTGAAGCGAAACATCGTCGTTTCAGCTAGAGACCGCCGGTGATAGCGGGCTTGTTTTTTCCACCTCTTTCGTCCCTGTGTTCGGATGGCTCTGAGATTTTGATCTCGTGGATGGGGTGGAGCATTGCAGTTTCCATGTTGCCAAATTTTGGCATTCTTCCTTGGGGGAATTGCAGCTGTGGCATTGCGCTCAATGAGGACATCATAGCAATGACTTTGGTCATAGGCTCCATCCGCAGAGACCTGTTCAATCTCATCGTCGATGCCTTCAAGGAGATCTTCAAACACTTCACCATCCTGAACGTCATTGGTTGTCACGACACCCGTGAGAATTTCTCCAGTGGACTCATCAACACTCAAGTGAAGTTTACGCCACGTCCGACGTTTGCTCACACCATGTTGCCTGGTTTTCCGTTAGTGTCCTGATTTATTCGCCATGGGCTGAGATAGCTGAAATGCTTTGATAATAGAGAATTCAGAGCACTCCTTTATGAACATTGCCCAACGCGAGCAGCAGATTATCCGCATCCAATCTCAAAGTTCCTATGCTTCTATTAACGAAGCCCTAGAATCAACCCTTCGTCTTGAAGCTAACCGAGTCACCCAGATTGCAGTAGAGTCAGCTCTAGACGAAGAAGTTCAAGCTTATCTATCAGAGATTCAAGGGGATCGACCTCGACGTTCAGGCTACTATCAACGGATCCTTGATACCCAGTACGGCAGGATTACTCAGCTGTCCGTTCCCAAACTACGGAAAGGGAATGCAGGCCGAGAGTGGCAGATTTTAGAGCGTTACCAACGAGCCCTTGGCAGCCTGCTAGAGTTTTGCCTAGGCCTGTATGTCATGGGCTTATCGCTTCGAGATCTGCAAGAAGCTCTCTATGAGATCCTGGGTGCAGTCTTATCCGTGAATGCCATTAACCGGATTACACTTAAAGCCCAGAAGCAGATGCTCCAAAGTCGTCAGACTCGTCTTGAGAAAACCCCTTTTATTTGATTGTTGATGGGGTTTGGGCGAGTGTTCAATGTGCGTCTGAAGACTTTTGGAAGACCAAGCTGGGCATATTCGGAAACTACGCCGTGCGGAAGACAGAGTCATCTTAGTGGCCATGGCGATATGGCCAAATGGGACACAAACTGTTCTCCATTATGAAATTGCTGTCCAAGAATCTGAGGCAGCTTGGCTACTGTTCTTTGAGCACCTACGGCAACGAGGATTGCAAACCCATTTGGTGAAGCTGATTGTGAGTGATGGCACCACTGGGCTACCTAAGGTAATTCGCGCTCTGTTTCCCCTCGCGCAACATCAACGGTGCATTACCCATAAGGTTCGAGCGATGCTCCGGCATTTGGGCTATGAGCAATTGCCACACCTGGATGCTCAAGGACAAGAACTGTCCCACTCTGAAGCCAAGAAGCTGCGGTATTCACAAATTAAACACGATGCCTATGCTATCTATAAAGCGCCAGACTGGGAAGAAGCTATTGTTGCGTTGCTCGTGTTTGCACAGAAATGGACAGACCTTGAACCCGATGCGGTCAGAACCTTTACCAAAGATTTTGCCCTGACCTTGAGTTTCTATGATTATGATGAGTCCATTCATTCGCTGATTCGTACTTCCAATGCGCTAGAACGGTTGTTCCGAGAATTCCGAACCAAAGCTGATGAGATTGGTGCTTTCCCCAATGAGGAGAGCTGTTTAGCGATTTTCTTCCTCGTCTCACGCAGAGATCATGCCAAGCATGATCGTCTCAATAACCATGGCGAATAAATCGGGACACTAACGGTTTTCCACTCTCCTTCACCATAGACTTTGACCCCTGTGCTATCGATAACGACGTGAATGGCACCTTGCTTAGGTATAACGGGCAATGAAATCGATAGCTGACCTTTGCGTCGAGAGACGGTGCTGTGGTCACAAACGGGAAGCTCAATTCCCATCAACTCAAACAATGAATTTAGAAATCCTTCGGTTTGACGCCCTGCTAACCCATAGATACATTTGACGGTCTCGAAGGTGGAGATTGCTGTATCGCTATAGGTCAGAGAGGCCCCCCGCTTTTGACTCGGTGTGGTTTCTAGCCAATGAACGATAGCTGATTGTTCGAGCCAGAAGGTTATACTTCCCCGCTGTTTGAGACCAGCGTTATACTCGGACCAGTTGCGGATTCGGTAACTCATGGGCTAGCGGTTTTTGGTGGTACATAAACTCTAGCCCACGCCTGATCCGCAACACCTATTCATGCAACAACGCCGAGAAGATATAAAGATTTGGGGTAATCCCGATGATGCAGCCTTGAAAGCTCTCCGCAAAGGTCAACCTGTTCAGGTCGCTAAGGATGCCAAAGGCAAGTACAGCCTGGTCGAGCAAGCCCCGGCTCCAGGTCAGTCCCCAGTGGTCGAGGCACCTCCTCTGGATACTGGGGAGTTGGAAGGAGAAGTGAAAAGTGCGATCGCAAGTTACATCACGAGTCGGGCTGATCTTTATGCGTTCTGTTTCAAACAGGCATCCAGAGCGCTAGGGGAGTCTGGAGTGAGTGAAGAAACGCTCAAATGTGCGGCTAGCACCTTGTTCATCTCTGCTCAGAAAAAGTTTGGAATATGAATCCGACCATCGACTGGCAAGCACTGAAAACCCTGACGGAATATTGCCGGGAGGATATCAAGGGCTTCTGCGAGGATGAGGGATTCTCGGTTTACCCTGGTCGCCTTCATCCTTTCCAAGCTCTGTTTCTCCGCAATCTCCTGTTGTGCAACTGGTCGGTACGCGAGGGGTATTTTGCTTATTACTGGCAGGCTCAGCAAGCTTTCGAATCTACCGGATGATGTCAGTGATTGCCAGTTGGCGAAATCTTGGATGGCCTGGTGTGAGGGGAGCTTGAAATAAAAAACAGCTTCGGTAAGGAGAAGCTGTCGAGATCCACTTTTTTGGTGAAGCGATGGAATTATCTATTCTCACCCTTCTATTAGTGAGGATGCCCCAATTGAAGCAAAGGATGACAAATTGGCATGGGAAAGGGCGACCTGGAGTATATTAGATCGCCCTCAAATGATTGCTGTTCATACAATCCCCAAGAAATCTAACATAGCCTGAAGTCTTCAAGCATCTTCAATAAAAAAAGGTAGCTAATCCAGAAAGCTACCTTTAGATAACTGATGAAATATAGTGCCCTTAGTATTCCCACTCTGAAAGCATTCCCGACATCCCAAGTCATAGAGCTACTGAGATATTTCTTGAAAAAAGGCGACTCTCATGCCTGAAAACCGCCTTTGACTATGAAATTCAGATGTTTCTCTCTCAAGGAACAACATAGCATGGTGCGCTCCCCTGGCCTGCCACGGCGATGTCATTAAGTCTTTTCTGGAGTGGAAGCACGAAGAAGCTTGCAGCTAGGGCTGTCTTGAATCAATTGAATTAATAAAGAGGCGATTCCAGCTAGTAAGAATCGCCTCAGTCGAAGTTAGAAATTTTCTATCTAGGAGAAATCTATCATGTTTACCCGTAATGTGCGGCGACTCTATCAGCCGTCCGTTAAACGATGCTGCGATTGTCACGAGTATAAAGTGGCGATTGCCTACCAAATCATTCCCTTGCATCGTACTGGTGGCAACCACATCTGGTGGCTATGCCGGGACTGTGGGGCATCACGAGGAATCCTTCCCACCCCAGAGTTGACTAGGAGATTGCAGCGACTGGAAGAAAAGGAACGCTCCGAGCAACGAGCAAAAGTTGTAACCCTTACCCCTCGCACTGCCGCTCTCTCCTCAAGGGCGTAAGACGTGGTTGTCTAGGCCGATGTCAGCCCAAGACTCACTTTGGAACAACTATCGAAGCTCTCAAAAAATCGCATCACTCAAACAGGAGATAAATCATGCCATGCCTTGAACCATTGACACCCATGATCGAGGTTCATGAGTTGAGGGAAGTGGGCCGTGATTGGATCGGTGGCTTGCAAGGATGCTATGCCCTCGGTCATTTTGATCCAGTTTCGTTTGCTCAGACCGTCAATCCCGATTGTCCTGCTGAAGCTCATCAGGTTCGCCATGAGTACTGGATGGAGTACTTCCTAGAACCAGACGGAGATTGCATCTGCTTTAGGAAGTGCAATGCAGATATTGAGGGTGCATTTGCCGTTACCTATCTCGAAATTGAAGGGTAACCACAACCCAAATTAGCTAATTGAATATTGGAGGAAAATCCCATGCGCGATTTAGTGTACTCGCCTCAGCATCATCTGGTGTACTTCCTCGGAACACTCAGGAGACAAAACGGCACCCGTCTCAAGGTGTTCTCAACAGTCTCCAGACAACACGTTCTGATGATATCCAAGGACAAATCCGGGAAGTGGAGTAAGAACTTCACCACAGTCAAAATCACGGATTTACGTCCTGCTGTCCGACTCAAATTGTGCTGTTAGGGGGTGAGGATATGAATGATTTGTTTATTCAAAACGGGGATGGCCTCTACCTCCCCCAGCAATCCACCTATCATCAACGACAGTCTGGGCTATTGCTCCCCAAACGTGACTATGACACTCCAATTACCATTGACCTATTTTGTGGCTGTGGCGGTTTCAGTCTGGGGATGATCGAGGGTGGCTTTCAAGTGGTGGCCGCAGTTGAAAAGGATGCCAATGCAGCACTAACTTATCTTGCCAATCTGGGGGCTTATCCCTTGGATATGAATTTTGTGGCAGACAAAGATGAGGCCAAATTCACGAAGCTACTTGAGCAAATCATGCAGGTTGATAAGGACGGTGGTATTGCTCAATGTTTCCTATCGGGCCAGCATCGGCCCCCAGAGCGTACCGGTGTGGAGCATTTTTGGCTGGGTGACATTCGGCAGCTTTCAGGAAAGCAAATCCTAGATGCCATTGGCGTGGAAGTTGGTGAAGTCGATTGTGTCTTTGGTGGCCCACCTTGCCAAGGCTTTTCAATCGCAGGTAAGCGACAGGTCCTCGATCCACGCAATAGCCTGATCTTTGAATTCGCCCGCATGATTTTGGAGATTCGACCCAAGACCTTTGTGATGGAGAACGTACCAGGAATTCTCAGTATGGTGACTCCTGAAGGCGTCCCGGTGATAGATGCCTTTTGCCGGGTCATCGCGGATGGGGGATTCTCAACCTACGATGCTCTTCGTAAATCCTTGCATCAGCAAGCAGAAGCATTTGGGGGTATTCATCAAACGAGTCCAGCGAAAAAGCCCAAAAGAAAGAATCCCGAATCAGATCCTCAACCACAATTGTCGTTATTTGAGTGAGGTTGATCATGATTGCTGTCCAAACAGCCCTACCTCTTAAACTTCCGCAAACTGGCCAAGCCAAGACGACTGAACAACGCCAGTCCTTTGAACGGATTCTCGTTGATCTTCGCCAGGAAGCAGCGGAGATACTTGCAATTGCAAATCAGATATTCCAGCAATCCTGGCAGCGTTTACAGGAAGTGCCCACACCACAAATGGGATCTGCGGTGAAGGCATACCACCGGGCAAAAGGTATCGTCATTCCCCAAACCATTCACTCTGGCCCAACCTCCAGCAAACCCAGTCGCCCCTATCAACCTTGGCCCCTGGAGCGGAAGCACCGAGAACGCATTCGACGAATGCGGGTACGGGCACAGAAAAAATACTCCATCTTCAGTTTGCAATTTGATTTCATCCAATCCGAGCTTGTGAGATTACCTCATTATTTCGGTGTTTGTCCGCTTCCTGGTGAAGTGAGTTGCACCTTGAATCTCCAAGATTTACTGCCGAATTCTGCAATTGAGCGAGAAAAACAGCTTCGAGCGCAAGAGGGGTAAACCAGTTCTGGTTAGCCCTCAGCACAGAATACTCAACGCCCATCCTCTTTGCCTGGAATTCCTATCAGATTCACATTTTTAAGACCACAAATCATTTCAGTTTCTAGCTGGAATTTGAAAATTTAGGAGGCAATTATGGATGCCTACACCCTTGTCTGGTGGCTGCTCTGGCAGTCTCTCTATTTCGGAATGTTCCTATACTTCTTCCTCAGTGATGCCTTGAGGAGTCATCCATGAAAACTAAGTACGCACCAACCGATAAGCGTGGTCAGCAGAAGCTTGCCATCACGCTCAATCTTATTCCGAATACCCCACCCCTCCCCGTGGGTGCATTCTCCCTGATTGTGGTTGATCCGCCTTGGAGCTACCATCTCCGGGAATCCGACAAAACCCACCGTGGACGGTGCCCTTATCCCTCGATGACGGATGAGGAGATTGTAGCGATGCCTGTAAGTTCGATTGCGGCTCCTGATTCTTATCTGCTGTTGTGGACAACAAACAACCATCTACCATTAGCCTTCAAAGTCATGGAGTCCTGGGGATTTGAGTACAAAGCCATACATACGTGGGTTAAGACGACATTGGACAGGTCCAAGATTCGTTACGGCGTAGGACATTACGGTCGAAATGCAACTGAACACGTTCTCATAGGCCGCAAAGGCAAGGCTAAAACCTTTACGGCTCTTGGATTGACTAATATTCCCACCGCATTCCAGGCTCCCCTTGGTCAGCACTCTCAAAAGCCTGAAGAGTTTTACCAGATGGCGGATCGGCTAGGTGATGCCTTGGGCGGTCAGCGGATTGAGTTGTTCTCTCGGTGTCCTCGTCCGGGTTGGGAGAGCTGGGGAGCGGAGGCATAGGGATGACAGGGATGAAGCAAGCCTGATAAAAATTTTTGGAGAAACAGAGATGACTACTATCGAATGGACCGATCACACTATCAACTGCTTAGTGGGTTGCACAAAGGTTAGAGCCAAAGGTGCAAAAAGCAGCGGTTGTGAACATTGCTATGCGGCCAGGGCTTCCAAGTCAGGACGACTGCAACAGTTCCCCCAGTACCATGGTGTTGTCGATGAGAAGGGCAACTGGACAGGTCAGGTGAATTTTGTCCCAGAGCAGTTGGAGAAACTGTTCAAGTTCCGCAAGCCGACCAAGGTATTTATGCCATCGATGTCAGACCCGTTTCACTCAGCCGTAAAAGACGAGTGGCTGGATCAGATTTTTGCTGCAATCGCACTCAATCCCAAGGTCACAATTCAGATGCTGACCAAGCGGCCAAAACGAATGCGGGACTATCTCAGGAGTGCCAAAAACAGAATCCGCATTGCCGCTGTCGATAAGGGTCGATCCGCCAATATCAACCACAAGGTATTAGCCGACCTTGAATCGTGTCAGTGGGATTGGCCGCTCCCCAATCTCTGGTTAGGTGTATCAGTTGAGAACCAAAAAGCAGCAGACGAGCGGATTCCTTTGCTCGGGCAAACGCCAGCCGCTATCCGTTTTTTGAGTTGTGAGCCGTTGTTGGAAGCAGTAAACCTCAATCTAACAGAATCACCCCTGAGCTAGTGCATCACCGGAGGTGAGTCTGGCCCTGGCGCTCGGCCTTGTGATGTGGCTTGGATTCGCTCAATCCGAGACCAGTGCAAATCAGCAGATGTCCCAGTGTTCATCAAGCAGCTTGGCAGCAAGCCTGTAGGAGTTCCCAAGCTCCGTTCTGCGAAGGGTGGGGATGCCGAAGAATGGCCGGGGGATCTTCGAGTGCGGGAGTTTCCTGAGTTCGGTTGATGTAGGTGACAGTGGATGAAGAGAGAATACATTCAAGGTTGGCGAGTTGGCATTACGGAGCATCCTGGCAGGCAAGAGCTGGAGATTCAGGGGCCAGGGGAGCTGCATATTGTGATTCGGAAGTTCAAACCTTCTAACTTTTACCAAGAGAACTACATCGGCTATATGGAAGATGGGGGTTTTGATGAAGTCTTGATCTGCACCTATATATGTCCAGGAGGAACCAGTCTCTATCAAGAAGATGCCTGGCAGCAAAATAGTGATATCAACCTTGAAATTTTTTATCTGAGTGAACCCCCACATGCCTACTTGTACATTGGCTGTGCCCACTGGTTTATTCCGGTGGCGTTTACAGAGAAACTTTTCAGCGTATTCCAGACAGGCGAGGTCAATGCTTGTCCAGGTTGGACAGCGGGTTAGCAAAGTTCTTCACTTGCCTCTATCTGGCGTCTTATGAGAAATGATTCAGCATCTGCGCTCCCTCAATGCTCAAATCCAAAACATTGTTCAAAATAGAAGAAAGGATATCAATTCAGGCTAATGTATCTTCCCAAGATTTAGAGGAGAGAGCCATGAGCGAGTATGGCGATTTTAATAATCATATTCCTACACCCCAGCTTGACCCTCTGCGTGTGGGAGAAGTCATGGGTTCGGATGCATTCTCCGTGGGAGATTGGGCGTTACTCAGGACTTGGGAGAATAAGCCTGTTAAGGTGACGAGTCTTCATCAAGACCTTATTTTCGTAGATCGAGGGAGAGGAGAGAGTCTTGAGGGAACCCTCGCAAATCATTATCCATCAGAGCTGGGCTACCCCTTGGATCATCGGTTTTGGAGTCTACATCAGAAGAAAAGTTATCTACGATGTCATTTTGACCGTAGGCTTCTCAAACGATGGGAGAAAACTTCTAAAGTCTTCGATCACATATCTGATGTCCTCAAAGCTTTCCTTGTAGGAGCAATGGTTAGTATATTTGCTCTGATGATTTTTGGGTTTTGGTCGTATAACAAGATTTCCGGTCGGCTCAATAATGTATTCAATAATTCATCAAGCCAATAATTCCAAACTTAAATGCAGTTAGAATTTAAATCCCCAACACTAATTGAACCTGCCGCGCTTCCTTCGTCCCCTCTGGCAATGGCTCTGGCTTCATGGACTTCGCAGGACAGTACTTCTGATACCCACAGTGGTTGCAGTGTTTACCAGCTTCCGGTTTCCACTCATCATCTGCTCTGAGCTTTACCGCGATATCCCCGATCAACTCTCGTACCTGCTGGTGATGGTCAGGCGTCACATCAAATGAAACTTTCTGACCTTGCCGTAGATAAATCAGACTCAGCGTTTCCAGTGCCTCTGGGTAGATCTGCTCCAGAATCAAAAAGTACAGTCCTAGCTGTAGATCTATTCCATCAGATGGGCCAATAGTCTTGCTCGTTTTGTAGTCAATCAGCTCCAGACCCTTATCGGTATAGTCTAAGCGGTCATAACGACCTGTGATGGAAAACTCAATATTGTTCACCTGGAAGCTGGCCTTGATCTTCCCCTCGACGCCAAGCGGCTTGCGGATCTGAGGAAGTGGGGCAACATATTTCTCGTAATAGATCTGCAATGCCATCCACCCCTCATGAACCTGGGTGGGTTTCAGCTCTCCAGTATGTGCCTGCCAGCAAACGGCGAACCAGTCGAGGGAAGGGAGGGGGTAATCGTAGTTCCAGTCTTTGTAGATATCTGCGAGGGTTTTGTGAAGGGCAATACCAAAGGCAGGCGATCCAAAAGCAGAGGGTGAAGAGAGTCCCCGCTCATATCTGAAGTTGTAGGCTTTGGGGCACTGCTGGTAGGTGATGAGTTTAGTGGCTGAGAGGGGATAAGCCATCTGGGGCACCTGGAAAGGCTAGCTTCATCATAGATCGAGCCTTATTCCGCCTCGACAATAACGTAATCAGAGTATCGATATTTTTGTCCCAGTCTTGGCCTGTAATGTATGACTGGGTGGTTGAAAATAAGTAAATCTCAATGAATTTAGTTGAAGATCATATTGATAATTTTCTCAACTGTGAATATGAAATGAAAACCTGACAACTTTACGACAGAATTGCTAGCATACGTAAAATATGAATTTCAGCGGATATAGTTTGACGTTGAATTGATATTAGGATGACTCTGCAGGGATTAGTTGTAACTCTATTGAGAATGACTCTTAACTCAGGTTTAACCCCAACATTGAGATTTGAGTGTAAAGGCTACATCAGAGGACTCACCCATGCCACCAACCCAGATTTTACCTACTTTATCCCCCAACAATGGGTCTCAGTTACTCGAAGAGGTCTATCAGGGACGCCAAACCTACGAATTTAAGCGGGGTATCACGATTCCGTTGCATTCCCAAGAACTTTGGGTGGTTTGCCGGGGAATCCTTCAACTACGGACTTTCGATAGTGAGGGGAATGAGGCGATCCTGGGATTGGCTTATCCAGAGATGCCCTTTGGTTTGCCCTTCACCCAGATTGACCCTTATGAAGTGATTGCGTTATCTGATGTAGTGCTGATGCGGATCACTCAGATAGAACTGGAGCGATCGTCTGTACTGGCACAAGGAATTCTGTCTCAACTCAATCGGCGTTTACAGCAGGCAGAAGACTTGCTAGCCTTGGTTCATCTCCATCCTGTGAGCGCTCGCTGTCGGGAGTTGCTGTTGTTGCTTAGCAAAGAAATAGGGGAACAGACCCCAGAAGGTATTCGAATTAGGGTTCGATTAACTCATCAACAAATTGCAGATCTGGCGGGGGTCACTCGTGTGACGGCCACTCGCGTTCTTGGTGAACTGCGAAAGGAAGGATGGCTATCTATCGACAGAACTCGTCATTTAGTTGTCCACAGCTCTAGGTTTTAGAATCCTCACCACCTGCACACTAATCATTAGCTCTGCCTAGTATCCTCCCTCCACCGATCAGAAACTCTAATCCCCCAATCCTTGTAGCACCAAGCTATCCACGCTACCCTAGTCACTAGGCAGTGGGACAGTCCCACCCAAAGTTTTTTCACCAAATCCACCTCACCACGACTCTCCATCGAGTCTGATTTTTGCTGAGGGTATATTCCCCAAGAGGCAAAGACCTCCCTTTGCATTTTCTCAATATCCACATGGCCGACTCGGTTGCACATGCCAGTCGTGCTTTATCCACTATTCATTAATTCAAAGGACACCGCTATGAAATTGATAACAAGCGTCAAAATCCAGCAAGCCGAGCACACCGAAGTCATCGACACCGCCGCTACCCAAGTGGGCCTGGCCGCAAACAAAGCCTTCCTGTTCGTCATCCGAAAGGAAATCCAAGGATGGAAAAACTTCACTGCCCTCTGCTCCTGGGGCCTGTCCAAAGTGAGCCAGAAGCATGGCCCCATCTTTGAGGAGGTCAAGGAACGAACTGTGGCGGTCTATCGCAAAGGGTGTCAGCAAGAGACGGTATTAGTCCAAGCGCTCATCAAACCCAGCTCACGGATCGGATTGATGCCCCACTGGAAGCTGCACGATAAAGCTATCGACTGGTTCAAGGTCCAGACCCAGGCATTCCTGGCCGACAGCCCGGTCGAGGATACTTCTGAGGTCGAGGCTGAGGATCTGGCTCCTGACATTTCGGAAGACCTGGAGGAGATTGCAAACGTGGCTGAGGTGGGGGAATCCATGACCATCTTGGATGAGTCCCCTGTCCTTGATCCGCCTGTTGATCCTGACCCACTGGATGATGAGTTGGCCGTTCCTCAAGACCCGACTCCTGTTGAGGCTAGTGGTAGTGGGAAGCGTCGGACTGGAACCAAGAGGGTGACCCTAGCTGATGTGATGAAGCAAGAAGCTGCCAAATCCTAGGCAGACCATAGACCTGGCCTCTGAGGGGACTTGGGGGCTGGGTGGTTTTGATAGGATGACAGTGGCTTAAGATTGGGTGGTGATTGAGCTAAATCGAACAAGCAAGCAGTGACCTTATGAGTATTTCAGCGTACTTTGTAAGGCTGTTAGATGATTCTGCGTGAGGTGAGTCCATGATCAGCATCCCATCCTTAACTCAGACTCAATTGGCACTTCTGAGAGCAGCCAAAAAGTATTCTGGGAAAACCGTGCGGCTTTGCTATGAAACCCCGATCACCAATCCCAGAAAGCCTCCGATAAAGCATCCTCCATTCATCCAGAAACTCGTTGATTTCGGCTTGATAGAAGTTGAATCAAGGCAAGTTCTCAGCGGCCCCTCGCTCCTTGAGAAAGATAGCTGGAATGAATACTGTGCAGATTTGGAGTTACCGTCAATTCGGGCTTGGGAATTATGGCGTGAGGAATTCATTGCCAAGCAAAAAGAGGCTCCCCATATCCTTATTCCTGGGGAGAGTTTTGAGGAATTTAGCGATGTCTGGATACAAGAAATCAATTTTCATGCAACTCAATCGCCTTAGTGGAACATTCATAAGTAGACCTCTTGCAATATTCGTTTCATGATGTGCTACTTACGCAAAAAATGTCGTGATCTGACTCGAATTTTAAGTCTTCTACCATATCGTTAGTTGAATTATGCAAGAGGTTTAGTAAAGGCAGGTAGCGGTGCAAATGCCTGGTTTTGTGAAGGTAACCTTGCCGATCTGGGGTACGCTACACTCTTACTCTTTCCGGGGTGCCTACCCTCGCATCATCTCAGGCTAATCCTCGATCCAACACCAGCCCCGGAACATGGCCTAGCGACAAGCGGTTTTCTATCCTTACCATCCACACCGACAGTCCCGCATAGCTATTTTCAAAAGCTTACAAGACTTTCTGCGAACCTAACCTTCAGCAAAAACTGGGCAACTCAAACCTGGCATTGCACCAGATTAGTCTGAATAAGTTGTTTTGCATCAGATCCGTCGGGCGCAAAGCCTTCTTCTTTTACGATGCGATTTCAAGGCTGATCTCGGACCGGGCATGAAATAAACTATCGAATAGTAATTGCTCAGGTGTGGGGTAGACGCCTCTGTTGGGTAGCCAACCGCTTAGTGATAAGAATTCTGTCCTGTATTTGAAGCAATGATGGTGTCCATCGAGCCTATTACTCCAGCATCAACAGTAACTTTTCGGGAAGTGAGGCTGTCTGCATTACGAGAGTCCCCCTCAGCTTTTGGGTCAACGTATGCTGAAGAATTGAAGCTGTCAGATGTTGAATGGCAGCAGCGCGCAGAACGATGCTCTGGTGACAATTCTGTTGGCTACCTAGCGATTGATAGTGGTCAGCCATGTGGCATTGTGGCCTGTTTCCTTCATCCAGAGGATTTGACATCAGCTCACTTAGCTTCAATGTGGGTTACCCCGAATTATCGTAGCAAAGGTGTGGGGCAACTTCTTGTTCGCACTGTTTTTAAGTGGATAGAAGCCCATCATGTCATAACATTGATCCTAACGGTGACTTCGAGCAACGATAGAGCTATTCGCTTTTATGAGCGCCTTGGGTTTGTGAAGACTGGAAATATCGAGCCATACCCAAATGACCCCGCGCTCTTTGAATACGAGATGGTCCGCTTCTTCAAGGATATCCAGGAGTGTTGAAATCGTTACTACCATCTCCCTTGAGCAGATAGCTCTGATAACAGTAGAACGAGGGATAGCTGTCTGGGATCGGGCCTTTACTATCGATGCATAGGATTTGCCCGCTAGGAACTCAGCCGCGAATAAGTCTGCAAGTTGGGCTTGCTGCGACATCGGGTTTAGTTAAGAGAACTACTTTTTGATGCGATGTGACGATTTAAACAGGTATGACGGGTAAGAGCAAGCGATTATAGAAATCTTGAAGAATGAGTGCTTTTACTCACACTCTGAAATAAGGGATTCAAGTTGATTAGTTAGTGATTCAACTTTTTTGCGAATCTTTTTGTCCTTTAATAATTTTGGACTTGTAGCTCTTTTTAATACAGCTCTAGCTCGATCGCGCAGAATAATTTCTTCGCTACTATTTGTCTTGCTTGAGACAGTAGTAATGAGACTCTGAAGTTGTTTAACAGTAAGCTCTTCTGCAACAACACGTTTTAGTAATTCTTCTCGAATGTCTTCGTCTTTAACTCTAGCTATGCGGATTGCTTTCGTATATGAGACTTTTCCTGATTCAAGAAATGTAACTACATCAGTAGGTAGATTGATGAGTTGCAGTTTGTTAGCAACGAAAGACTTCCAGTTTAGTCCCATCTCTTCAAAGACAGAAAGAATAAATCTTTTTTGCTCATCGTTGATAATAACGTTATTATCGCTACGACGGTTTTCTGCGTTAAAGAGTGAAGTCAAGATCTGAGCAACTTCGTCGTTACTCATTTGAAGGCCAGTTGATAGAAGTTGGATGATTCCACGAGTACGTTCAAAAGGATTAATGTCTGACCGTGCTTCATTCTCGATAATTGCTATTTTTAGTGCAATGAGATCATCAACTTCATCAACTTTTGCTGGCACCATCCGATGGCCTAACTCTTCAGCGGCAAGTCTACGTTGCGAACCTGCAATTAGCTCAAAATACTTACCTTTGCCAGGTATCGGTCTTAATAATAGCGGCTCTCTAATACCAACAGATTGAATCGTAGCCTTGATTTGTTCGATTTTCTCTCGATCGTAATAAAGCCTAAGCTGAAATTCAGGGAGAATAATTTTATCAAGCTTTATTTCCACAATTGGAGACTTACTCCAAGCAGGCTGGCCTTTGGAATTAAGAAGATCATCGTTAAGTACAAAGCTCTCTAAAGCAGCTTCAGTATCTTTTCCCTTCCTGAGAGTAAGCGAACGACGGCTAGCCATTAATGATCCTCGTGATTTCTTCAAAAAGTTCACAATACTCGTTTCGAGCCATTTCTATAGGAGTGAAGTTTTTGGTTTTCTTTTTTAACTTTCTCTTTCTGCGATTTTCTTCTAGGCGTTGTACTTCTCTAATCGCTGTAGTTCTCTGGCCTGGAGTATCCATTATGCATGTTCTTTGATGGATGACTGTATCAAGAGGGAACACATGCTTCCTGGTATTTTCATCTTTGTCTGCCGCTTCAAGAGCTTCCCGTAATAAGATGGTGCCTTCCTCAGCACGATTAAAGAATAGAACGGCTTTAGGTAAGCCCCCTCTAATGTCTTGTGCAACTTCGACCATTTCAATAGTTTCATCGTTGCTATCCAGATCTAGTTGTGAGGTTTGACATGGAATGACAACAATATCGCAACGGCTCAAAATTGCTCTGGATACATCTTCCATACTTCCAGGAGCATCTACGATGACATAATCAAATTGTTCTTTTACGTTTGGCAGCTCTCTCAGAAGCGTTCTTGCTTCACCCATGACTGTATATTCTATTTCTGGACTGATTGCTGAGAGCCATTTTGAACTGCTTCTTTGGGCATCTGCATCTATAAATCCTACAGAGCCAAATTGCTCAAACCAATCACGAGCATGTGTGGCTGTGGTGGTTTTGCCAACTCCACCTTTCTGGCTGAGAAAAGCAATAATTACGGGTTTAGTGGGGGGTATAAACTTCTTTTTCTTAGTGCTCAATTGCTTATCTCTTGTAGCTGTGATCATTAATATGCCTCTAAATGAGCCAAAAATATTCACAAAACCTGAAAGGATAATAACGTTATTATCAGATTTGTCAAGATGTGAGATGTATTATGAAAATGTCAGAGATGTTCAAGTATACGAGAGTTCTATCTCTCACTTCTCCGAAAGTTCCACGGCATAACTGGATCACTCTGGCTCTAAATATTGAGCTTTTTCTTTCAACAATGCCTTCACCGTGCGAACAGTATTAATCGCTGCTCCAGTCCGCTCACCTGCTTTGAATAAGGACAAAACTTCGTTCAATGTCTGCGAGTCCATTCCTATTCGATCATTTTTGTTGAGCAACTCGTTTAGTGTCAATTTAATATCCACCCTAAACCAGTTATATGTAGATAGTGAACTGGTTGTTCATATTTGCCTAGGATCTTATGATCAGTTTTGCTTCATGAGCCTTAGCAGTTCATCAGTGCTTACCTTGCCACTCATGTCGGCCCCTTCTAAGAGACTATCTGCCAAGTCTCGCTTTTGGTTGTGCAGTTCAACAATTTTTTCTTCAATCGTACCCTTTGCTACAAGTCGATAAATTGTAACGGGACGCTGTTGACCAATCCGATGAGCCCGATCTGAAGCTTGGTCTTCCACGGCAGGGTTCCACCAAGGATCCATATGAATGACATAGTCTGCAGCCGTAAGATTTAACCCAGTGCCTCCTGCTTTAAGGCTAATCAAGAAAATCTCACCCTCTCCGGCTTGGAAAGCATCCACTCGTTTATGTCGGTCTTTCGCTGGGGTACTGCCGTCTAGATATTGATATGGGACTTGTTGTTCATCTAAGAAACGGCGAATTATTTCGAGATGATCTACAAACTGGCTAAAGACTAGTGCCTTATGATTGTTATCGAGCAATTCATTGAGTACCTCTGCAAAGAGCTGCAACTTAGCACTAGGTAAATCCGTCTCTGGAAGGACCAAGCGAGGATTACAACAAGCCCTTCTCAAGCGCATCAATTCAGCAAGAACCTGGATATGTTTCGGACCATCAGCAGCGTCACTCTCGTTGAGTTTAGCCAATGCGTCCTGTCGTAAAGCCTCATAAAAGGCAAACTCTTCTGGGCTTAAATCGACTTGTAGAACAATTTCAGTTCGAGAGGGCAATTCCTCTAAGACTTGGCTTTTCGTTCGCCTAAGAATGAATGGCTGGATTAACTTCTTCAAGTAATTCCGAGCAGCTTTATCTTGGTACCGTTCAATCGGTATGGCAAAACGTTGATTAAAGCTATCTAAAGATCCCAACAATCCAGGATTGATGAAACGAAACAGGTTCCATAATTCACCCAAATGATTTTCAATCGGGGTGCCCGTCGTAATAATCTTCAATTCACCCTGGAGTTTCATAGCGGCTTGAGATCGTTTCGTTGAAAAATTCTTAATCGCTTGGGCCTCATCTAGAACAATTGTTTGCCACCTCACCTGAGCTAACATCTCAGCCACTTCCGCTTGCTGCAAGAGCCCGTAGCTACAAATAAGCATGTCAAAGGGCTTGAGATGCTCTAATAACTGTTGCCGATTACTATTGTCAAATTGCAGTGGTGTGAGAGTGGGAGCATATCTTTTGGCCTCCTTGTTCCAATTCATGCCAACAGAGGTGGGAGCCACAATCAGAGTTGGACCATGAGGGGCACGGGTAAGAATCACAGCGAGTGCCTGCAGAGTTTTTCCAAGACCCATGTCGTCTGCAAGACAAGCTCCAACTCCCCAATGGGAAAGTTTAGCCAACCAGCGAAATCCTTCAATTTGATAGTCTCGCAATTGGACTTGCAATGTTGAAGGAATCTCAGGTTCAAAATTTTTTAACTGTTGTAGCCTTTGTTTTTGGTCACGCCAGTGTTTATCCGCTTGCAGGTCTCCTACATCTTCAACCAGATCCTCTAGGGCTACTGAGGCTAGAGGGTGAAACCTTAAACCCTTCCCATGCACTTCAGACAAAGCCTGCAATTCCGCCAGCCGTTTGCGAAAAGACTGGGTTAGGGCCAGAAACTGACCTTCTCCCAGTTTGATAAACCGCCCAGAGGTCTCATCGAGCAAAGCCAATAGCTTTTGCAGGTCTAGGACAAGACTGTTATCAACATTCACCTCACCTTGGATCGCAAACCAATCCTTTTGTTGCTGGATCTTCAATCTAAAATGCTCTAAGTCTGCTCGATGTGATATCCGAAATTTTTCACCTTCGGGCCATTCCACGATGATTTGGTCAGAGATGGATTGTAGATCGTAGAGGAGTTCTAAACAGTCTTCTGGCTCCGTGATAAGCCACTCCCCATGTTCATCTCCATATTGGTTCAGGGTGGGGCATGAATTGATGGTCTTCTGTGCCAACTGATCCTCTTTCTCTAAATCACGATTGGTTTGCAACCGCCTACCTTCAATTTCAGCAATCACCGTGCTGCCCCCAGATCCAGGTGGGAAATAAGAACCACAGTTCCCAAAAGGCCGAACCCTAATCATGGCTTTGAGTCCATCTCCTGCAGGTAGAAGATGAATATGGGGGATCGAATGGGCAGCCACTAGCTCAGTGTTTTCAGTACCACCACCGATATCCGATTGAACTGTAACAAGTCCAGATATTGAGCTGATAGCTGAAAGAACTTGCTCTTTAGCCGTCTTGGGTACATTGAGGCAATTGTACGTCCCCAGGATCTTGGCAATGCGACGGTGACTTTCATTGATTTCAATCACTTTCAGGCGGGTGGGGGTTTCCTGTATGACTAGAATGTCTTTCGCTCTGGGTATTTGAGGATGTAGTTCTAAAGTGAGCTTTCCCTGATCTCGTTCTTTGACCAATAGTTCCGGTTCACCTTTAAGGATATCGATGCGGGTGGAGGGTAGACCCGCCCAAAAAACTGCGGGGTGACCCACCAAATGAGTTATGGCTTGTTCCTTGAATTGATATTCCGTTTTATGGTAGCCAAAATAGTAACTCACTTCGTCTTCAATCTCAGCACAAGTTTTCAAGTCTTGGGTTGTGAGATAGCCCAGGGTTTTAGGTTGATTGAACAGACGGCTCAGGGCAATCTTGCGCCCCTTGCTCCATCCTCCCTTGGCATTTCGTTTCTGTTCTTTGGGTTCGAGTGTGACATTCCCCGATTCGATAGACACAAACCAAGCCAGCCGAGAAATGGCTCCTGTTTTGTCAGTTAACAGGAATTCGGAATTTAACTGTTCTAAGGCTTTTAAACTGAGCTGCCAATCCTCCTGGGCAGTGATTAAGCTAGCTAGTGGAAACTGAGGTAACGGTAGGTCAGGCAACTTTGGTTTAGAAGCAGGTTGTTCAGAAGTCAGTTGTTCGATTAAAGCTTTTGTTTCAGAAGCCAGCCAACCATATCCAGAGCTATTTGCTTGATGACAATA
Source organism: Acaryochloris sp. CCMEE 5410 (assembly GCF_000238775.2). NCBI lineage: Bacteria > Bacillati > Cyanobacteriota > Cyanophyceae > Acaryochloridales > Acaryochloridaceae > Acaryochloris > Acaryochloris sp. CCMEE 5410. Next base: position 208,466 of record NZ_AFEJ02000005.1, read on the forward strand.
TGGATCAAGGACTTTGACTAGGGTTGTTTTTACTGGGCTTGGATCAACCCAATGGACACATAACGCACTGATCAGGGTTTGTAAGCTTTGACCAGATTGGTAGGGCAGCACAGAGGTATTGATTACTGAGTTTTGGTAGGATAAGTCACCTTGTTGAACCAATAGGACTTTTTTGAGCAGGGAATAAATCTCAGAGAGCCAATGGTCTTCGGATTCATGAATCAAGTTGATATAGCTCATCGCTGAACTAAGTGATGCCCTGGATCCTTCATGGAGGAGTGTTAATACATAGAAAATGCCGCTGATGGACTCAAAATAAACTTTGCGTTTGCTAGTGAGTTTCCTTAGTGCTTTTAATGCCTCCTCATAAGCAGCCATCGCGGCATCAAAATTACCCTCCAAACAGGCCAACCATCCTTGGATAGCCAGTGCATCATGTTTATAGTCTGCTGGGATATCAACGAGACAGGCTTTAGCTTCTTCAAGCCGTCCTCTTAATATCAGTTGTTCGGCTAGGACAATACTGAGATAGTTTCCACCCACGTCCTCACAAATTTCAATGAGAACCTCTAACTTGTCTTCAGCAGGGAACAGCAGGAGGGAATCGGTGAGTAACCCATTAACCAGAAATAGATCAGCTAGTTCCATGGGAATGGTCCAAAACCAGTACTGATCAAAGGGATTATTACAAACGAGGTCAAGAACCTCATCTAACGCAATCTTGTCACTCCTGTAGCCGTAGGCATAGTAATCTTGGCAATACTCAGCAATGGCTTCAAAATCTTTCTGATAAAAGCCCATGCGAAAAGCACGGATAAATTCCTGGTAATCATTAAAGCCCCGTCCTTTACCATTCCATCCTGGCTTAAATGGAATAATGGATTCTACCGCTTCAACCATTGCCTTGAACTTACCTTTGGTCACGGCATCTCTGGTGGCAATCTCAATGATTAAGGGGTGAACTCGGAGCTTATTATTCTCCATCAATAGAACTTCTAAGTTGAGGAGATTTTCCATGTAAGGCCGGATGGTTGAGCTGGTCAGCTTTTTTTGCTTTGGGCTAAGGGTTCCTATCTTTGCCAAGCAAGATAACAAAGCCGTGCGGCTTGTGGCTGTGAAAATAACTGAAACAGCTTGAATAATTTCTCGTTCTAGATCAGAAAGCTGTTCATACTTTTTGACTAGGCTGGCTCTAACGGCGGATAGATCTTCCTGGATCAAGGGGGGATTCGTGGATAAGGTCACGTCGGCAAAGGAGTGGCTAGTATCTTAACCAGTTTAGACTGGGTCTCCATTACTCATTGATCTGGAACAACTTATTTAAGTTGTCTTCACCGAATCCATTGACTCCCTCCCTGGCATCAAGGTGAGAGGATAGAGAAATTTGGCTTAGTGTTCGTCAACGGCTGTTTCCATACCCATAGAAACATGCACCGAAAAATATTCACCAAATCAGTCAGTAGCTACAGCACTGGTTCCCTCAAACCAATGCAGGAGTAAGGAAACATGGCAAAATTTACATGTGGTATTAGGCTTACAAGCTAATATTTCAGGTTATTTTAGATAAAAACCCGAAATCACTAGACTGATACTCATGCACTTCGGTTATGAGATACTGCATGGATAGTGAGGAGTTTTAATATCAGTAGGTTCTGATTGTGCAACTTAGCTGGTAGAGATTTTAACCCAACCAGTTGAATTGATTAAGAAGGAAAGACAAATCCAACTGTCGTCTCAGTAAACCTTGGGAATCTCAAGGAGCAGCAGAATATGGCAGAGCGAAAAATGTCCGGCAGTCAAAGCTTCAAAACCTCAGAGAGAGTAACTGAGCTAAATACCTCCTCAACCCAAATTCCGAAAATGGGCGGTGGGATGCCCCTCGTCAGGTATTGGGTTGATAAGATGGCATCCCCCAAGGGTGTTCAAATTTGGAAAAAACTGATGCACAAGAGTGCATGTCTATCTTGTGCCTGGGGCACAGGTGGGCAAAAAGGCGCTTTCATGAACGAGCTTGAGGAGCCCTTACAACGATGTGTGAAAAGCTTGGAGGCCATCGCCTCGGAACTCCAACCGGGGGTGAAACCCCACTTCTTTGAAGAATACCCTCTATACCATCTGCAGACACTCACCTCAATGGAGTGTGACCGCTTGGGTCGGCTGAGTTTTCCAGTGATTTATCGAGCCGGAAAGTCACACTTTGAACCTATCTCATGGGATGAGATTTATCAGATCGCTGAGACAGCCTTTAGACAACCACCGCATCGGGTTGCGTCCTATAGCTCTGGTCGCTCCTCTAATGAAGCTGCCTATCTGTTGCAATTAATGATCCGAGCATTAGGGTCAAATAACCTCGCGGACTGCTCTGACTTATGCCATGCCCCTTCATCCGTCAGCCTAAGCACTGTCTTTGGGACAGGTACCTCCCTGGTGAGTTTGGAGAGTTTGCAGCAAGCTGATGGCATTGTTTTAGTGGGGTCTAATGCTCCTGCAAACCATCCCCGGTTAATGAATGAGTTGATCAAGCTAAATGAGCGCGGGGGGACCGTGATTGTAATCAATCCCCTACGAGAAGTGGGTTTAATGAAATTTGGCTCTCCCGCCTTTCCGCTATCATCTCTCGTCCAAGGGTCAAAGATTTCCTCCTTATTCCTACAGCCCATTCCTGGTAGTGATTTAGCGCTATTCATGGGCATTCAGAAAGTACTTCTAGAGCGAGAATGGATTCAATTCGACTTTCTCCAGTCTCATACAGATAATTGGCAAGAAGTTGTTGAGCGAGTCAAGGCAACGGATTGGGCTACCCTGACCAACATCTGTGGCATTTCCAAAGAAGAAATGGAAACAGCTACTGAGATGATCCATCAGTGTGATCGCGTCGTCTTTGCCTGGGCTATGGGCGTCACCCAACATACCAACAGTGTTGATACCATTTTCAGTATTGCCAACACCGCTTTGATGACGGGGAATGTGGGCAAGTTAGGGGCTGGATTGATGCCCATTCGTGGTCATTCCAATGTCCAGGGGTTTGGGTCGATGGGTGTGACCGTTCGTTTGAAAACGGAAATTCGGGAAGCCTTAGAGAAACTATTGGAGCGTTCTCTCAAACGAGAACCCGGCTATGATGCCCGCGCTCTGATTGAAGCTGCAGCAGTAGGCCAAGTGGATACCCTGCTGTGTTTAGGTGGAAATCTATATGCCGCGAACCCTGATTTAGTTCAAGCCAAACGGGCCTTGAGCCAAATTGATACCATTATCTATTTGGCCACTAAGCCCAATCTGGGTCATTTTCACGGTCTTGCCGCCAAGAATACCCTAATTATTCCGGTCTATGCCCGATTTGAGAATCCTCACAAAACCACCACCGAATCAGGAAATAACTTCGTCAGACTCAACGATGAAGGTAGGACACATCTAAAGAATGCTGACCTCACTTCAGAAGTCGAATTTTTAACAGAGCTGGCTCATCGGTTGCATGGCAGCTCTCCCGTGGATTGGCGAAGGCTACAAGAGACCCGCTATGTTCGGCAACTGATCGCCCAAACCATTCCCGGATACGAAAAAATAGGTGAGATTGATCAGACCCAAGAAGAATTCACCATTTCAGGACGTATTTTCCTAGAACCCAAATTTCCCACTCGAACTGGCAAGGCTCAAATGCAGGTAACGCCTTTACCAACCTTGTCACTACCAACCAGGCAAGAGTTTGGAATAGCACATAACACACCATCGATTGTTGTGGCCTTGATGACTGGACGTAGCTATTCTCAACACAATACGGTGGTCTACAAAGAGGGTGATCGATACAGAGGCGTCCCGCATCGTTACTGTATTTTAATGAATCTCTTAGATGTGCAGCAACGGGGTTGGGTAGAACATCAACGAGTTAACGTGCGCGGAGATGCGGGCCAGCTAAACAATATTGAAATTATCATCGGTGATGTTCGGGAAGGGGCAGCATTGATGTTTTATCCTGAAGCCAACCTCCTTATGAAAGCAAGTATTGAGCCACGCTCGGGTACGCCTGCTTATAAAAGAGTACCAGTTGTAGTTTTTTCTGAAATGAGTTCCGGTTATTCCGATGATCCCCTAGCATCACAGGAGCACTCTGATGGATCTTCTGATTGATATCTAGACGTATGAAAAAAATTACAGAATTTCTTGAACCCCTCCAGCAAGTGCTGGCTAATCCCGTAATCGCCAGTATCTTGGAGGTCGTTCTAGGTGTCATTGTCATTGCAATAGTTTTCCGCATCGCCAGTGCTTCATTACCGCGTTATGTTCGAGACTCAGATCGGCGCTATCGGATTCGTAAATCATTCAATTTCATCAGCTATATTTTGATGTTATTGTTTGCCGCGAGTGTGCTGAGTGATAGCCTAGGCCAACTCACGGTAATCTTAGGGGTCACGGGTGCGGGGATTGCCTTTGCTCTCCAAGAAGTAATTGCGAGTCTTGTGGGTTGGGCAGCGATTTCATTGGGCCAATTCTATAAGCCAGGGGACCGGGTTCAGCTTGGCGGTATCGTCGGTGACGTGATTGACATCAGCATTCTACGAACGACGCTAATGGAATGCGGAGTCTGGTTCTCCTTCAGGGATACGTTCTTCTTCCTTTAACCGCTCAACAGCAGGGGGATACGCTGGATTTTTATCCACATTGATCACCCGAGGTTCATGGGTATGAACCGCATTGAGTGCTTTGGCCAGAAAGCGCTTTGCAGCCTTTGCATCCCGCTTTGCTGTGAGTAAAAAGTCGAGCGTGTAGCCATCAGAATCAACCGCTCAATTAAGGTATCGCCACTTTTTGCGGATTTTGATGTAAAATTCATCGACTCTCCAGGAGCCATTGGTAGGCTTGAGATGTCTGCGACAGCACTTGTCCAGCTCAGGGGAATATTTGAGAACCCACCGATTGATGCTGCTGTGATCAACCTCTAATCCTCGCTCAAACATCATCTCTTCTAAATCTCGATAGCTGAGGGGAAAACGGCAATACAAGCGGACATTAAGCAGGATGATCTCAGATTGGGATTGGTATTGACGCTATTTAAATTGGTCAGCAGTTTTCATCGATAGGAGAGAAAAGAAGTACAGCCTACTAGATTACGATTGGTTCTCAGCTCAGACTCTATTTTTGCGACACAACTGCTTGATGAGTGTCTTAATGCGCTTTCGTAGTGCTATATCGCAATATCCTTTGTTTTCGAATAAAGAAGTGAGGTGTTCTCACCAAACTTCCAAAAAGTGAAAAAGAAAAAGTGAATAGGTCAATCATTAAACACTTTTCTTGAGAACTTAGTTTTACTTGAAACGTAAATTAACTATCCTGCTTAAGCCTCCGGTTTAACCGGAGGACTCGTAAGGTTTAACCTTTACCGCGGTCATAGCCTCATCCAAAAATTTGGGTGTTGCAAACCCAACAAGCTTTAGCCTTACAGTACGACTTCAGTGTGACAGCAGCGTGTTATGGAGATGTGCTGCCGTCAATATCAAAAGTGAGAGTTTATGACCAGTGATTAAAATCCCCTTTAAGGGGTTCTTCCAACCCTCCGGTTTTACCGGAGGTGTTTGACTATCCACTTTTTCAAGTAAAGAATATTTTTCTGAATAATCATTTACTTATACCTCCTCATAAAGTTCTCACAATATTTCCACACTATTAAGTAGCAAGTCAAAGAAGTTCGAGCATGAAGGCTCTTCACAGATTCCCTCAAGCTTAGAGGACTAATAAAACATACAAAACTGTATTCGCTAAATATCTGCTATCTCTATACATCAGATAAAGGAGCAAGGATTATGAAGCACTTTCGTAAACAGTTGTTAGTTTTTGGTCTAGTGATACTGACATGTATGGGAATGACATTTAGTTTTCAAGTACCTGTTTACGCAGGAGAAATATTAGAACAGCCGATTAATTCTGTTCAAGTCTCAGACCCACAGTCAATACCAAGCAAAGAATCCTGTATACCCATTGGTGAAAAAATTGATTTAAACAACGCAAACGCATTAGCCTTTAAGGATTGCCCAGGCTATTATCCAACGCTTGCTAAAAAGATAATTAACAATGGACCCTTTGAGACTGTTGACGAAGTCCTCAATATCCGAGGTTTAAATTTAAAGCAGAAACAACTCCTTGAAGATAAGCTGGACTTTTTTACCGTATCTGAACCTAAAACTGATCTCGCTACTCGAATGCCACCTCGTCCTATGATGCGTTAGCTGACTTGTAAGCAGGGTAGTTAAGAACAAGGACATGAAGGCGTAAAAACTGACGTCATTGAATTGTTCTAGCTAAATATCTTAAACATTCTGAGAACTACCCATTTCGATTTCTGACGATAACAATCACAACTCAATCTTTTCCTATGAACTATGCACTATCTCCCCCAGATAAATGGTTCACGACCACCCCCCAACCACTTTTTGACTCCTGGTGGAAAACTCTTAAAGCTTTACGTCCTCTGAATAACGCTCTTGGGATAGATCTGGGAACTTCCAATACTTTGATTTATAGCCACATCGAAGGGGTTGTACTCAATGAAGCCTCAATTATTGCCATCAATCAATTGACTCAAACTCCAGTTTCTGTGGGCAATACTGCTAGACAGTTGTTAGGACGTACTAGCACACCAGTAGCAGTATTACGTCCCGTCAGAAATGGGGTTATAGCAGACCTCAAACTGACCCAGATCATGTTGCAATCCTTCATTCGCAAAGCTCAACAGGGAACCCGAATCTTTCGCCCTCGCCTCGTCCTTGGCTGTTCTTGTGGTGCAACAAGTGTAGAGCGCGAAGCTTTGACTGAAGCAGCTTTGGAAGCAGGCGCAAGAGACGTTGTTCTGATTGATGAACCCATTGCTGCAGCTTTGGGGATAGGACTGCCAATTACGAAACCAAAAGGTAACCTCATCATTGATATTGGTGGTGGTACTACAGAGATGGCGGTTATATGCTCTTCTCATGTCATTGATAGTCAAGTCATTTCCATAGCAGGAGATAGTTTTAATCAAGCCATCGTTGACTATCTCAGACAAACCTTCCAGGTCCATATTGGGGAATTGACAGCCGAAAGTCTCAAAATTCAATTTGGTTCTGCTTCGGACTCGGCCTGTAATGATACGCCAATGGAAATTTTAGGGGTTAATGTGGGGTCGGGATTACCCCAACGACTAGAAATCAATAGTGGTGAATTGCGGGATGCCATATCCATTCCGTTGCATAAGATATCGGTAGCTCTACTCAACTTTCTGGAAAGGACCCATCCTGAGTTAGTTAGCGATATTGCTGAGCGAGGAATCATGGTAACGGGAGGTGGGGCTTTACTCTCCGGCATTGATACGTTTTTTCAAGATTTGACCCATCTACCTGTTCATATCTCCCCCAATCCATTAAACAGCGTTGTTTTGGGAACAGGCAAGATTCTTGAATATGAGCATCAATCCAGCTACAGCTTCGCTTAAGCAGATTGAATCAAGCTATTTGATAGGGGTTATATCCCAATACAGTTGAACTATTTGAATTAAGGACTGATTGCTAACTCAGGTCATCTTCAGTCTTATCAATCGTCCACAACATGCACAGCTTTATGGAGTGCTCTTTATACCAATGGGTGATGGGATTTCTTCATACTATCCTCAAACTCAATGCTTAGTTTATGGAGCGGTTTATCCTGCATCGATATCGCTGGTAACCGTTAGATCGTTCCACCTTGCAGGAGGCTAACAGATGGATTTAAGTACGACGTATTTAGGGATGAGACTCCGTTCTCCCCTTGTGGTTGGGGCCTGTGCGCCATTATCAGAAAAGATTGATCATCTACGTCATATGGAAGATGCAGGCGCTGCCGCTATCGTTTTGCACTCACTGTTTGAAGAACAATTACGTCAAGATCGGCTTGGGTTTCATCATCATCTCACCCACGGCACCGAAAGTTTTGCAGAAGCCCTCTCCTATTGTCCAGAACCTGACGTCTTTCATGTGGGGCCAGAGCAGTATCTTGAGCATATCCATCAAGCCAAAACCATCGTTGATACTCCCATCATTGCTAGTCTGAATGGGGCTACGATTGGGGGATGGACAGACTACGCTAAAAAAATAGAGGAAGCTGGTGCCGATGCCCTGGAATTAAATATTTACACCGTCCCCACTGAGATGGCGATTGCAGGGGCAGAAATCGAGCAAAGCTATATTGATATCGTTCATACCGTTACTTCCACAGTTAATATTCCAGTAGCTATTAAGCTCAGCCCTTTCTTTAGCAATCTAGCTTATATGGCAAAACGGTTAACGGATGCAGGGGTGAATGGCCTTGTCCTTTTTAATCGTTTTTATCAGCCAGATATCGATATAGAAACCCTAGAAGTCAGGCCCAATCTACTGCTCAGTACACCACAGGATATAAGATTACCGCTACGTTGGATCGCCATTCTCTACGGAACGCTGCCTGTGGACTTTGCAGCTACGAGCTGTATTCATACAGCAGCGGATGTCTTGAAAATGATGATGGTTGGAGCCAACGCCACGATGCTGGTGAGCGTCTTAATCCGGCACGGCATCGATCATCTTCGCACGCTTGAGCATGCCCTATGCCAGTGGCTAGAGGAGCATGAGTATGAGTCGATTCAGCAACTTCAGGGGAGTATGAGCCAGGTTAATTGTCCAGACCCTAGCGCATTTGAACGTGTTCAATATATAGAAGCTTTGCAAACTTATCATCCCTTAGGATTGATGCCGATGAGGGTCTAAAGCTTTCAAAGAAACACTCAAGCTAAACGATCTAAATCTTGATTGAGACGGTCAACTGACCCTTCAAAATTCATCCCTTTCTGATCAGTCTGTTCTTGTTTTGAAGCCATTGTTTCATCCATTTCTATGCACCAAGCTAAACGGATCGGTATCCTCACCAGCGGTGGTGACTGCCCTGGGCTTAATGCCATTATTCGGGCAGTTATTAAATGTGCGACTCACAAAGGGTGGGAGGTGTTTGGCATTCCCTATGGCACCCAAGGCTTTATTAATCTTGAATTAGGACACTGTACTCCTGAGGACCTGAGGTTAAAAGAGCATGGATATGATGTCCCAGGATTGTTAGGGGGATTAGATATTTTGCAATTCCTCAGTGGCAGTATCTTGGGGGCATTAAACAAAGGGAATCCGAGTGATCCTGCGATCGCACAAGAAATTTTGCAGGGTTTTCAACGCTTGAATCTTGACGCACTGATTGCCATTGGTGGGGATGGGAGTTTGGATATTATTGACGACCTTGCCCAGAAAGGGCAGTGGCGGTGGGTGGCAATACCAAAAACCATCGATAATGACGTGCCCTTTACGGAAATTTCATTGGGGTTTGATACTGCCATTAATACCGTTACGAGATCACTCTACGATCTCACATTCACGGCAGCGAGCCATGATCGAATCATGGTCGTTCAGGTGATGGGACGTGATGCCGGACATTTGGCACTCCATTCAGGTATTGCGGGGGGCGCAGATGTAATTTTAATTCCAGAGTTAACCCCATGCTTGAACCCGTCCGTGATTGATCAAGTGTGTCGTCAAATTGCCGTGCTTCGACAAGGCGGCCGCCGTTTTGCTTTAGTCGTGATTGCTGAAGGGGTGCGCAGACCAGATGGTCTAAAAGTCGCAAGCATTTGTGACTTTTTAGCTCAACAGATTCAGGTTCAAAGTCAGACGTTATGTTCGTCCGGTAATCCTAAGTTCTGTAGTCTTCAAGAAGTGGATTCTCGGGCAATCATTTTGGGGCATATCCAGCGAAGCGGGGTGCCTACAGCCTTTGATCGTTTATTGGCAGCTCGCTTTGGCAGGGAAGCCGTTGATCTTATCTCTCAACATCATTACAACCGTCTCGTGGTTTGGGAGAACGGCGAAGTTGCGAGTAAACCCTTAACGGAAGTTATCCCCAAAATCAAGGATTGTCATCGAGAGAAAAAATGTCCAGATCCAGTTGATCCACAAGGGGGATTGGTGCAGACGGCTAAGGAATTAGGGATTTATGTTGGAACATCATGAAGTTTGTCGATGAGTATCGAGATCCTGACTTGATCAAGTATTGGGTACGCGAGATTGATCATCTGGTAACACAGCCTTGGACCATTATGGAAATTTGTGGTGGGCAAACTCATACGATTGTGAAGCATGGAATTGATCAACTTTTACCAAAAGCGATCACCTTGATTCATGGGCCAGGATGTCCCGTCTGCGTGACACCAGTAGCATTAATTGATGATGCAATTACACTAGCCAAAACCCCTGGAGTGATGCTCTGTTCTTTTGGGGATATGTTGCGAGTACCCGGAACTAAGGGGGATCTGTTATCTGCAAAGGCACAAGGCGGAGTGGTACGGATAGTGTATTCATCCTTAGATGCCCTGAAGTTAGCTCAAGCCAATCCAGACCAACAAATTATGTTCTTTGCGGTGGGGTTTGAGACAACGGTACCAGCAACAGCGATGGCGGTATATCAAGCCCATCAGCTAAGGATATCTAATTTTTCAGTCCTCGTAGCCCACGTCTTGGTCCCACCAGCGATGGAAGCAATTTTGTCTGCACCAAACTGTTTAGTACAGGGATTTCTAGCAGCTGGGCATGTGTGTACGGTGATGGGGTATACAGCCTATGAGGCGATCGCAACTCAATATCACACCCCAATTGTAGTGACGGGATTTGAGCCCGTTGACATTCTGCAAGGTATCTACCGCTGCATCCATCAACTGGAAGTCGGCAAAGCAGTGGTGGAGAATCAATATTCTCGTGTGGTTCAATCCAACGGAAATTCTGAAGCGCAACAACTGATGGCAGAGGTATTTGTGCCTAGTGATCGTCAATGGCGAGGTCTAACCACCATTCCCAATAGTGGTCTAAAGTTCCGTCCCAGGTATGCCCATCTGGATGCCCAGGCACTTTTACCCACAAATTCCAATACTTCAGATGGTGTTGCTCCTGCCCCTGAGATCAATTGCATCAGCGGCAAGATTCTTCAAGGGGTTCTAAAGCCACCCGATTGCTCTGCCTTTGGACACCAATGCACACCAGAGCACCCGCTTGGTGCACCTATGGTTTCCTCCGAAGGTGCTTGTGCGGCCTACTATCGATATCGTCAATTCAGGGTTTAAGGCAGTAAACTTCACTGCATCACTTGGCTCATAAGATCTTCAGCATTGCTTCATATTCTGAAGTTAGAGAGAATCTCAGCTTTATAGATTGTAGTTGAGACCTCATTTTAAAGGTTGAAGGATGTTGTTACTTGAAATCAAGGGAGGACACATACCCTCAACTGCAGGAGGTGTTGATAATGATGCCGACAAAGAAGCCATCCAATTCCAAACGGGCAAACGCTAAATCCAAGAAATCGAAGCATCGACGACGTAAAGAAATATACCGACAAAAGGTAGTCAGTCTTGGCGTACCTCAAAAGCCATTGCAATCTCGTTTACCAGAATCCACTCATGAAAAATTGAGTGATTGGGAAGCAGCATCTTAAAGAGTGACTTACCAAAATCTTTGGTCACTCAGGCTATTCAAGAGATATTTCCTGCATCTTCGGGTACCTAGTACTCATTCTATTGTTCGAGGCTGATGGGAAGCTGGCCTGCATCTGAAACATGAATTTACGGGAGTGGCAACAGTTCCCGTGGGTAATCGGTAGAAAATAGCACTGTGATCGTATCTCGAGAAAGGAGATACGATCACAGCCTCACGAAACAGCAATAGATTGTCTAGCTAACTTCCACTTTTACAGACTTTTTCATATCCTCTTCAGACTTCGATAAGGTGAGACTCAAGACCCCATTGTTGTATTCTGCTTGAACGTTATCGGTCTTAATAGGACTAGGCATGGGGATAACGCGTTCAAATTTTCCATAGTGGAATTCAGATCGAACGGTCCCTTCTGACTCTGCTTCAATTTCAGTCTTGCGTTCTCCTCGGATATAAACGGCATCTTTGGTGACTTCAATATCAAGATCCTTAGCATCAAGACCAGGAAGTTCAAATTTGAGATGGATTTCTTGATCAGTTTCGTCCATTTCTGCGGATGGCATAAAGGTAAGACTCTTTTCTCCATCGCTCTTAGAAATTGGCATTAACCGTCCAAACATCCGATCCATCTCTCGTCGCCAGCTTTCTAGTTCCTGGAAAGGTTCCCAACCTAATGGATACATGCGCTCAAAACTACGGAACGGATCACGAAGGACAATAGACATCATTACGCCTCCTCGCTATTACGACTGTTTTGGGGGCTCCCCACAGAAGTTTTATAAAGCACCGTTATGTTTGAAACGATTGGGGAGTCATCTCCTTCTACTTTGAATTTAAAAAATAAACTTGATGAATTTGTGAAGGTTTCCCTGCACCAACAGTATTGAGAGATATACATCTAGCCATAGAGGAATCAGCAATGCGAGCAATGCAACTAGATGCCCCTGGTCAACTTCTCAGGTTGGTAGAACGCCCCATCCCCATCCCTAATCCTCACCAACTTCTATTGCGGATTCATATTTGTGGGGTTTGTCGAACCGATTTACATATTGTTGATGGCGAGCTACCAGACCCAAAACTACCGCTTATTTTGGGACATCAGATTGTGGGTACTGTGATTGAATTGGGTGAACAAGTGACAGGATTCAAACAAGGCGATCGCATTGGTGTTCCCTGGTTGGGACGAACCTGTAACTGCTGCCGATACTGCCTTTCAGGCCGGGAGAATCTTTGCGATCAAGCCCGGTTTATGGGCTATAACCTAGACGGTGGTTTTGCTGAATATGCAGTGGCCGATGCCCAGTTCTGCTTTCCCATTCCTGAAGAGTATCCTGATCAACAGGCAGCCCCACTACTCTGCGCAGGTCTCATTGGCTATCGATCCTATCGCATGGTGGGCAAGGCCGAACGGATTGGTTTCTATGGCTTTGGCGCAGCGGCCCATATCTTAATTCAGGTGGCCAATTATCAAGGACGTCAGATCTATGCTTTTACCCGACCTGGGGATATACAAGCACAGCAGTTTGCCCGTGAACTTGGGGCGGTATGGTCCGGGGGATCTGATGAAAGTCCACCCCAAAGCCTAGATGCTGCGATTATTTTTGCCCCTGTCGGGTCTTTGGTGCCAGCGGCCTTGACGGCTGTCACTAAAGCAGGGGTGGTGGTTTGTGCCGGTATTCATATGAGTGATATTCCTAGCTTTCCTTACAAAAGTTTGTGGGAGGAACGTTCTATTCGCTCAGTGGCCAATCTCACGCGCCAAGATGGGGAAGAATTTCTGACTTTAGCCCCTCAAATTCCCATTCAAACGCAAGTCCAGGCTTTTCCGCTGAGTACTGCCAATGAGGCACTGTCGGCATTGAGGAATGGAAAGGTGACTGGAGCCGTAGCTTTAGTAATGACTGATGAGTCAGGTCAAAAGGACTTTTAACGTTTGAGGCTTCCTCACGTCCGAGAACGCTAATCCTTTGAGAAAGTTGTGAGTGTCCTTGCTACTTCACAACTTTCTCAAGCTTGAAATCTAAGTTCAAACTAATGTGCCAAAGAGTTTTTACATGCCGAGCCAGGGATATTACGGAAATAAGTCTTGTCGTGACGATGGTTTTAGCCATGTCTCAACTTTCACAAATCTCTAACAACAAAAGCAGCTCCTTGATGTCTCTTGCCAGTACAAGTCTTTTTAAGGTGAGGGGGGTGACTAAAACCTATGTCATGGGTGAGGTGACGGTTGAGGCCCTCAGATCGGTGGATTTAGAACTTTTTGCAGGTGAATTCATCGTTTTACTCGGTCCTTCCGGTAGTGGGAAATCTACTCTACTCAATATTCTGGGGGGACTAGATGTGCCTTCCAGTGGTCAGGTGATATTTCAGGGGCAAGACTTAACCGCCGCTAATGATCGCACCCTCACCCGCTTTCGTCGCCAAAGTGTGGGCTTTGTTTTTCAGTTCTATAACCTTATTCCTAGTCTCACTGCTCGGGAGAATGTCGCTCTCGTTACCGAGATAGCCCCCCAGCCCATGCATCCTCGCGAAGCATTAGAACTGGTTCATCTCGGTGATCGTGTCAATCACTTTCCAGCTCAACTATCCGGGGGAGAACAGCAGCGGGTTGCGATCGCACGAGCGATTGCCAAACGCCCCCAAGTGCTGCTCTGTGATGAACCCACGGGAGCTTTGGACTTTCAAACCGGTAAGCTCGTCCTGGAAGCCCTCGCCCAAGTCAATCGGGAGTTAGGGACAACGACAGCCGTCATTACCCACAATGCTGGGATTGCCGCCATGGCCGATCGGGTGATTACCATGCGGAGTGGCGAGATAGTGGCTGTTCGAGAGAATGAACACAAAGTGAAACCGGGAGAGTTGGAGTGGTAGCCCTTGACCAAAAACTCCTTCGAGATCTCCGTCATCTCCGAGGACAGGTGATTGCGATTGCCTTAATCGTCGCCTGTGGAATTGCTTGTTTGGTGACCATGCTGAGCGCCTACGACTCCTTGCAGCTCTCACAACAGACCTACTATGATCGCTATCAATTTGCGGATGTATTTGCTCAGCTGAAGCGGGCACCGGATTCCCTTATAGAGCGAATTGCGGAACTACCAGGTGTGCAGCAGGTGCAGACGCGGGTGGTCGTGGATGTGAATTTGGATGTGCCTTCCTTACCGGAACCTGCAACTGGACGGTTGATTGCCATTCCTGAGCAGCAGACCCCGATGTTAAATGATCTGTTCATTCGTCAAGGCCAATATATTGAACCCGGACGACGAGATCAGGTTTTAGTCAGTGAGGTGTTTGCCCAAGCGAATCATTTAGAGCTGGGGGATACCTTGGGCGCCGTGATCAATGAACGGTGGCAGCAATTGCGGATTGTCGGGATTGCCTTATCACCAGAATATGTTTATGAAATTAGGGGAGTGGAGCTGTTCCCAGACAATCAGCGCTTTGGGGTGATCTGGATGGGGCGCGAGGCGTTGGGCACAGCCTTTGATATGGATGGAGCGTTTAATGATGTCGCCCTATCCTTGATGCCAAGCGCTAATCCGGCCAGTGTTATTTTCCGGCTTGATCAGTTATTGAAACCCTACGGAGGGCTGGGGGCTTACGAACGGGCTGATCAGATTTCCCATCAGTTTATCAACAGCGAAATCGAGAGCTTGGCAGCCACCGCAGTCATGGTGCCCTTTGTGTTTTTGGGGATTGCTGCGTTCTTGCTGAATCTGGTTCTTGCTCGGCTAGTAAGCACCCAGCGAGATCAAATTGCCGTTTTGAAAGCCTTTGGCTACGACAATCTCGCTGTGGGTTGGCATTACCTAAAGCTCGTCTTGGTGATTACGCTGCTTGGAGCCGGGTTAGGGACAATTGTTGGTATTGGTTTGGGGGCCGTTATTACTGAGAACTATGCCCGCTTCTATCACTTTCCGGTGCTGCGGTATCGAGCGGGCCTACAGATCATGGTCACTGCCATTGTCGTGAGTGGGGGGGCAGCTGTCCTGGGGACATTCACAGCAGTGAAACAGGCTGTTTCTTTACCCCCCGCAGAGGCTATGCGGCCCGAGCCTCCAGCATCTTTTCGACGGACCATTATAGAGCGCATGGGAATGCAAAAGTTTATCCCTCCAGTGGGGCAAATTATTCTGCGGAATCTAGAACGGCGATCGCTGCAGGCGAGTCTTTCCATTCTGGGGATTGCTGCTGCAGTGGCCATCCTCGTCATTGGTCGCTATTTCGAGGATGCCACCAACTACATGATCGAAGCCCAGTTTCGGCAGGTGCAGCGAGAAGATGTAACCCTGGTATTTAATGAACCGCTGTCCAGTCGCGCCCGTTATGAATTAACCCATTTACCGGGAGTAATGCAAGCTGAGCCCTTCCGGGCCGTTCCAGCTCGTCTACGATTTCAGCATCAAACCCACCTGAGTGGCTTGACAGGATTGGAGCCTCAAGGAGAATTACGGCGTCTATTAGACCAAGACTTCTACCCCGTACCTCTCCCTGATCAGGGGGTGGTCTTAACCACAAAGTTGGCTGAAATCTTAGGCGTAACGCCCGGTGATCCACTGACAGTGGAAGTTTTAGAGGGAGAACGCCCTACCCGGACAGTGCCAGTGGTGGGATTCGTCGATGAATTGATTGGTTTGGGGGCTTATATGGATATTCATGCCCTCAATCGATTAATGCGAGAAGGGCCAACCCTATCAGGAGCCTACCTGACCGTGGATGCTCATAACTTGGAGCAGCTCTATACCCAACTAAAACAAACCCCTGCTGTGGCTAGCGTGGCCTTGCGGGAGCGGGTGATTACTGAGTTTGAAAAGACCATTGGTGGCAGTTTTGCGATTTTCACGACCGTGTTGGTTATTTTTTCAAGTGTGATTGCCTTTGGGGTAGTCTATAACGTTGCCCGGATTGCGCTTTCAGAGCGCGACCGTGAACTCGCAACCTTGCGTATTATTGGGTTTACCCAAGGAGAAATTGCCGTCATCTTGCTCGGTGAGCAAGCCATCGTCACCGTTGTGGCGATTCCCTTTGGCTTTGCCTTGGGATTTGGCTTAGCGGCTCTGATTACTCGGGCCTACGATTGGGAATTGTTTCGATTCCCCTTAATTGTCACGCCCGCTAGCTACGCCTTTGCCTTTGTGATTATTTTTCTAGCAGCTCTGGGTTCTGGAGGATTAATTCGTCGTCAGCTCAACCATTTGGATTTAATTGCCGTGCTCAAAACTCGCGAATGAGGAGGAAGTTCCGATGCAACACAAACAACATCGCCCTTTAATCCCGTGGTTGCGCAGGCCGCAACAGAAGCCCACGGTGCCCTCCTCCCCTTACCCGCCAGGCGAAGGGTATTCTCCCCCTTCAACTCAACTTAAACCCCAAACCCCAAACCCCAAAACGCGCCTACCTCCCTGGAAGCGCCTCCCCCGTCGTCTTCCCTATTGGCTGTTAGGATTGGGCGTTGCGACCCTCGTGGCCCTTGCTTTTCGACCCACGCCAATTGCAGTGGACTTAGGCCAAGTTCAACGCGGTCCGCTCCAAGTCACCGTTGATGCTGAGGGTAAAACGAGGGTGCGAAATCGCTTTACGATTGCAGCCCCAGTGGCAGGACGTCTGGCCCGCATTGACTTGGATCCAGGCGATCCGGTTCAATCAGGAGCCGTCGTGGCTCGGATAGATCCCCTTCCTCTGACAACCAAGGTCCAAGAAGCCCAAGCTCGGTTGCAAGAACTGCGCGCCCAACTGGCAGGAGTGGAAACCCAGCGTCCTAAATCCGCAGCCTTGGCTCAAGCCCAAGCTCAGATTCGAGTGGCGATCGCCGCTAAACAACAGGCAGAGGCTCGGCTAGCGGATGCTAAAGCGGCCTTGGCTCAGGCCACTCGAGATCGCAAACGTGCCCAGGATTTGGAAGTGGCAGGAGCCCAGACTCGAAAGGTCCGTGAGGATGCTGAGTTAGCGGCAACCCAACGACAGCAAGAATTGGAAGTGGCTCAAAAACAGGTCCAAGGTGCGATCTCAACTGTCGCTGCCGCCCAAAAAGCGTTTTCTGTCCTCAAGGCCGAACAGCAAGATCCCGACTATTTATTAGAGGTCTATCGAGCCCAAATTTCCAGTACAGAATCCACCTTGGTTAATCTTGCGGATGAAGCACGTCGAACCGTTGTTCGAGCCCCCGTTGGAGGCAAAGTCTTTCGAGTACTGCAAGAAAGTGCGCGCTTTATACCAGCTGGTGAACCTCTCCTAGAGTTGGGAGATGCCAGACAATTGGAACTGGTAATTGACGTCCTCTCAACGGATGCCGTTAAGGTCAAACCCGGTGCTTTTATTCAAGTTGACCATTGGGGTGGCCCTCACACCCTCCAAGCCCAAGTGCGCTATGTTGAGCCCTCAGCCTTTACAGAAGTGTCCGCTTTGGGAGTAGAAGAACAGCGCGTCAACATTATTGCTGACTTTATTCCCCCTCCTCGATCCTTGGGAGATGGCTATCGGGTCGAAGCGCGTATTGTTGTCTGGGAGGACAAGGATGCACTCAAGGTACCCGTGAGTGCATTATTCAGATGTGAGAATCAGAAATGGTGTGCCTTTGTGGCAGAGCAGGGAAAGGCCCAGCGACGTCAAGTGATCATCAGCCAACGCAGTCAGCGAGAAGCAGCGGTGAAGAAAGGACTAGAAGTCGGTGAAAAAGTCATTCTTCATCCCACGGAGCAGATCAAGGCGAACCAACGCATTCACAGTAGAAGCTAGCGTTGCCCTCACGAATTCCTCAAGGGAATTTCATACCTTTGAAATAGAGAGCTTCAGCGTTGGGTTCAACCCTGAAGAGCTGCATTGTCTAGAAATCAATGAAGTCATGGAATATCTCTACTTCTTTGATAACGCCAGTCTTACGATCCGGGTGATCGAGTATCTACAGCAATGCAGAGGATTGTCGTTAGACCTGGTAACCGTTATTTATTTGTCTGGTGGATGGTTGATGCGGATTAAGTTCAAAGAATGGCTCGCCCCCAAAACAGCAACGAACGTTCGGGCCGTCATGGATGAGTTTGGATATGCTTGTATGCCTTCCCCAGCGATGATGGCCGCGTTGAAAAGTCTTGTGGATGGGCAATCGCCAGCAGCTGTGATGCAGCGCTTTCGGATTGCCGTCGTTACCCATGGCCCACCGAGTCGAGAAGAGATTGAAGCCTTTCAACAGCAGTTTATCCTACAGTCAGGCGCTTATCCCAAAAGTCTGCGGTAGGGACCATGAGGGAGGTAACAGTGTGATGATGAATATTAAGCTCAACCAACACCCAGAACCATTCCAGCCAGTGACGGATCCTTGGCAGGGTACCCTGGTGCAATCGATTCCCCAGCACCCATCTGAGACTCCGACCGTTCCATGGAACTTACAGGCGATACTGAGTCCGACTGGCATCCCTGATGCACCGGCTTTATCGGCTGGCGTTCGTGAGAAAAGCCCTACGGTACAATTTTTACTTCGATGGGGTTTGAAACTTTCCCCCACCGATCATTCGGTCGCAGGACTCAGAGATGCCTTGGCCCTTCTCCTGTGGCAGGCATCCATCTGCCAACTCTCTCAAATACTGATTGAAGAGGAGTTGAGACTCAACGTGTTTGGCCAGGATAAACTCAAGACCCAAATCGAAAAGGCACTAGCTCTCCTCTTCTGGCTGGGACAAGGTGATGAGATGATGCCCGCCTAAACTGTTCCTGCAATTATTGGACATCGCCCATGCCCATCGATTCTATCTCTTGCCCTATCCCCATCGAGCAATATCCCCAGGTTTTGTTAGCTCATGGTGGAGGGGGTAAGCTGATGCATCAGCTGATTGAGCAGATGTTCGGGCGTCTATTCCAATCGGAAGATCGTCACCACCATGATGCTGCGGTCCTTGATGTCCCACCGGGACGACTCGCGTTGACGACCGACTCCTATGTGGTCCATCCCCTATTTTTCCCAGGAGGGGATATTGGTTCGCTAGCTGTCTACGGCACTGTGAATGATCTGGCGATGGCAGGGGCTCGTCCCCTTTACCTCAGCACCAGCTTTATTCTGGAAGAGGGACTCTCTATGACTACCCTTTGGCAAGTTGTGCAATCCATGCAACAGGCCGCCCACCAAGCTGATGTTCAGATCGTCACGGGTGATACAAAAGTGGTGGAACGAGGAAAAGGGGATGGTGTGTTCATTAATACGGCAGGTGTGGGGATAATTGAACATCACCAGACCATCCATCCTCAATCGATCCAGCCAGGTGATCTGGTCATCCTTAATGGTGACCTAGGCCGTCATGGTATGGCTGTTTTGGCGGAACGGGAAGGGTTGGAATTTGAGAGTGAAATCAAGAGCGATTCAGCTCCTCTGAATCATGTGGTGTTAGATCTGTTCGCCCATGGTGTCGAGCTGCACTGTATGCGGGATTTAACACGGGGAGGATTAGCGAGTGCCTTAAATGAGATCGCTTTGGCAACTGGGGTTGCGATCTCACTGGATGAAACCTGTATTCCTATCCGAGAGGACGTCCAGGGTGCCTGTGAAATTCTAGGATTTGATCCCTTGTATGTAGCTAATGAAGGCCGTTTCATCGCCTTTGTTCCACCACAATCTGTAGACTTAGCCCTTGCCAGACTGAATGCCCCACTGACCTTCCCCTTATCTGGGCAGAGCGATACCCATCCTCAAATGAGACATCAGCATCCGGCACAGGTGATTGGTCAAGTCACAACCACCACATCCCCTCGGGTTACCCTAACCAACCGACTTGGTGTGGAGAGAATCGTTGATTTCTTAAGTGGGGAGCAACTCCCTCGAATTTGCTAAGTGATTGAGTCTCGTCAACGTAAATATACGAGTAGGACAATGCCCTGTTTCTGGTACTTGGATGCTCAGAAAATCCTCACAATTGAAGCGCTAACTATAGTTAGCGCCTTAAAAATTCTGATGTAAGTGATAGAGCGCCTTTAATTCACGCATTTATCTCAAACCAAATTCGAGATTCCTGGAGCTTAAATTCATGATTCACACAGAACCCCGCCTTTTCTCGGAAACCAGCCGTAAGCAAGCATTGATATTAGGTTTCGATGAGGTGGGCATTGCCGATATTCCCCTAGTTGGCGGCAAAAATGCCTCCCTAGGTGAAATGATTCAGCACCTGGTTCCTCTAGGCGTGAACGTCCCCAATGGCTTTGCCACTACCGCCTATGCCTATCGATATTTTATTCAGCAAGCAGGGATTGAAGCTCAACTCCGGCAGATTTTTACCGATTTAGATATCGAAGATGTCGATAATTTACGTCAGCGAGGACGACAGGCGCGCTCTCTGATTCTCCACACCCCCTTTCCCAAAGATCTGGAGCTAGCGATTTCCACCTCCTATTGCCAACTATGTGAACAGTATGGCGTGGGCAATGCCGCTGAGAGTCGAGACTCCAAAACCCAAGAACGCCTGCAAGCCTACCATTACAACGTTGATGTCGCTGTCCGCTCTAGTGCTACAGCCGAAGACCTACCCGATGCGAGCTTTGCTGGACAACAGGAAACCTACCTGAATGTTCATGGTGTTAAGCAGGTTTTAGAATCCTGCCATAAATGCTTTGCTTCCATCTTCACAGATCGGGCGATTTCCTATCGCACCCTCAAAGGCTTTGATCATTTCCAGGTGGCCCTATCTGTGGGAGTGCAAAAGATGGTGCGCTCGGATCTAGCGTCTTCAGGGGTAATGTTCTCCATCGATACCGAAACTGGATTTAAGAATGCTGCATTAGTCACCTCTGCCTATGGTCTAGGTGAGAATGTGGTCCAAGGTGCCGTCAACCCTGATGAATTTTTGGGTTTCAAACCTACCCTCCAGGAAGGCTTAAGCCCCATTCTGAGCAAGCGATTGGGCAGTAAAGAAATCAAAATGGTCTATGACCTGGGGGGAAGTAAACTCACCAAAAATATTGCTGTCCCTCAATCTGACCGTGCTGAATTCTCGGCTAATGATGCGGAAATTCTCACCTTGGCACGTTGGGCTTGCATTATTGAAGATCACTATTCCCAGGTTCGGGGTATGGATACCCCCATGGATATTGAATGGGCCAAAGATGGCCAAACAGGGGAGTTATTTATTGTTCAGGCTCGTCCAGAAACGGTGCAGTCTCAAAAGGTTGCTAATCGCCTATCATCTTATCGGATGACAGTGGATACTCGACCCGCTGCCCTGATTGAAGGTCGAGCCGTAGGCGATCGCATTGGCCAAGGTACAGCCCGAGTGATTGCTTCTGTCCAAGGCATTTCCGAATTTCAGGCTGGAGAGGTCTTGGTGACCAACCGCACCGATCCCGACTGGGAGCCAATTATGAAAAAGGCAAGTGCCATTGTTACAAACCAGGGGGGCAGGACCTGCCATGCAGCCATTATTGCCCGTGAAATGGGTATTCCGGCTATTGTCGGTTGCGGTACGGCTACAGAGGTTCTCCAAACAGGACAGGACGTCACGATCTCCTGTGCTGAAGGTGAAGCGGGACAAGTTTATCCGGGGCTCCTTCCCTTTGTCGTTGAGGAAACAGCTTTGGATGAACTCCCTCCGACCCGGACGCAAATCTTGATGAATGTGGGCAATCCTGATGAAGCCTTTGGATTGGCGGCGATTCCCTGTGATGGGGTTGGATTAGCTCGGTTGGAGTTTATTATTGCGAACCAGATCAAGATCCATCCCTTAGCACTTTTGAGGTATGACGAGTTGACTGACGTCGATGCCAAACTGATCATCGCCCAATTGACGTCCCACTATGATCATAAACCTGACTACTTTGTGGATAAACTGGCCCAAGGGGTGGGAATGATTGCAGCCGCTTTTTATCCCAATCCAGTGATTGTTCGCATGTCCGACTTTAAGAGTAATGAATATGCCAACTTAATCGGCGGACGACAGTTTGAACCCACGGAAGAAAACCCAATGATTGGTTGGCGGGGGGCTTCTCGCTATTACGACCCGAATTACCGTCAAGCCTATTCCTTAGAATGTCAGGCTCTGAAGCGTGTTCGTGATGAGATGGGACTGCGGAACGTGATTCCCATGATTCCCTTCTGCCGTACTCCTGAAGAAGGCCAGCAGGTCTTGAAGGAAATGGCCCAGCATGGTCTGCAACGGGGTGAAAACGGTCTTCAGGTGTATGTGATGTGCGAAGTACCCAGCAATGTGGTGCTGGCAGAGGAATTTGCAGAGGTGTTTGATGGCTTCTCCATCGGCTCCAATGACTTAACCCAACTGACCCTAGGACTAGACCGAGACTCTGCCCTCGTCGCCCATATCTTTGATGAACGTAATGCCGCTGTGAAGAATCTGGTACGCCAGGTGATCTCCGTTGCCAAGGCAAAAGGCCGCAAAATTGGCATCTGTGGGCAGGCTCCCAGTGACTATCCTGAGTTTGCCCAGTTCTTGGTGGAGGAAGGGATTGATTCCATTAGCCTTAACCCAGATACGGTGCTTAAAACTCGGCTGGCCATTGCCCAAGTTGAAGCCCAAACGACAACTACCCACTGACCTTAAATGCGGGCTAGCACCAGACAGTCAGAAGGTGATGGGTGCGGCTCTTTTAGAGCGACACTTTTAAGTAGACAAGACAATATCTGGGTCGAGAAACTTACTAGTATGATTGCGAGTAAACTCCTTGAGTTTATGGAAGGGCCAGTACTCAGCAAAATCACCACTACTTCTAAGGGCACGAATCTGAAGAACAGCTTCAGCTCGGTCTAGTCGCCATCGTGCACCGGTAATATCCATGCGATCCTTGACCAAGTGCCGACAGGCTCCCTCAATGACGCCTGAGGCAATGGGATAGCCTTGGTCCAAGTACTGGTCATATAGAAGATACTTTCGATATTTGAGCAAATAGTCTGCACATTTATCGACATTTTCTCGGGCGGCCTTGGATAGATTTGCAGGGTAGCACTACGTCGAATCCCAGCTGCAACATTACTAGCTTTTCCTTCGAGAAGGCGTAAGGCTCTTCCATGACCCAAGGCTCCACTTCTGGAGTTCCAGGAGTAAAGAAGCAATGGGCCGCTTTCCAAAGGTATTCCAGTACATGAATGAAATCCAGAACGATCGTGATAGATACTTTGTTCTTTCTAGCGGCAGCTTGATAGCTTCGAGTTGGTTGAGTTCGCCATCGACCAAGACCACCCACTCTCGTTGGTGCTGTGGGTCGCGATGAGTGGCTTCCTCGAAAGCAGAGTTAATCACCTGCTTAGCATCTTCTCTGACACTGGCCCAAACTCGTTTATTACTAATGGTAGGACGCTCTGGTTTTTCCAGAGTATCTCCAATAATTGCTCGGGCTGTCGCTCAAACCTGGGGTACTGTATACAGAGGCAACAGTGGCCATCCGTTTGCGTTGGCGTTTCTCTCCTGGACTTAAGCGTACTTTACTTTTTGGGTAGCCCGCTCTGCTGCTTTGGCTGTAGCGGGTCGTAAATCCTCCTGATGCATCACAATTCCTTTGCCATCTGTTGTCAGCACGAGGAGGTCTGTGGTTATTTCTGGACTCTTCTGAGTCCGTTGGGCATAGAAGTCGTTAAAGTCTTGGGCAACTTTGACCGTAATTTCTTCACACTGTCGTTTGCCAACTTGAGCTCCTGTGGTTTCTGCAATGGTAGTCACAGTCTCCGTAAACGATACCTTGGAGGCTTCTTGAGCCACACGCTGTCTTAAGCCATCCGAGTACTTATCCATGGCTAGGTTTAGGATTCCATCTGAGGGGTATAGGGTACTCACCCCTGATGTCTTATTGCTATAACCAGACCGTGTCACTACCACTTCTCCAAACAGCGTTTCTAACTGCCGCTGAGTATCTTTACGATGATGGCGACGAGTATAGTCGTCTGAACCTCTCACAATGTGGTGCTGGGTTTCATTCACCGCTCGTAGGTCTAGATGTCCTTGGAATATACGTCGTAGAAGTTCAGTGCCGGCTTGATGGATAAACGATTCTACCTCGCCGTGTTCTAACGCTTGATAGTCAGCGGAGCAGATGGTCTGTACCAATACTTCGTACTGTTCATTGGCCAACTCCAACACCTTCTGTTCGATAGTACTCAAGGAGGGAATTTCATAGGGGTGAGGGCCATTCAGTCTACTCCCTAACTTATCTCCTCAAAAATATATATGTGCAATCTTTCAGCAGTTAATAGACAAGATTGTTTACTAAACACCTACTAATTCGTTATATTTCGTTACGTGGAAAGAGCCGCACCCGAAGGTGATGGCATGCGGTGTCATGGAGCGTTGATTCATTCCGGATGCCCTCACACTTTCCTCAAGATTCAGCACTAAAACTCGAATCAACGGTATCTACATCTTCTATGGGACACATTGCAGTTAGCAGATTATGCTTCAGTCTCCAGCGATATCTGTAGCGACATCCTATTCTCCTTGTCAGGGAAAGGTTGTCGCGATTAGGGGTAGCGTGGTTGATGTACACTTCTCCGATGAAGTGCCACCCCTCCGCCATTTATTGAGAGCAGGTCCCCAGGCTCAGATTGCAATAGAAGGACTCACTTACTTAAGCGCCAATCTCATAAGAGGGATTGCCCTCACGCCTACCCAGGGATTAGCAAGGGGGGCACGAGTGATTGATACGGGACAGCCACTCCAGGTGCCCATCGGAGAGCATTTGTTGGGTCGTGCGTTTAACGTCTTTGGAGACCCCATCGATGGCCTGGGTCCTTTAAAGGGCATGAAGCGATCGCTTCATGGGCAGGCCGTCCCGCTGCATCAACGCACCACGGGGACCGATATTTTGGTTACTGGGATAAAAGCAATTGATCTGCTGGCACCATTGGAACGAGGGAGTAAAGCAGGGTTGTTTGGTGGGGCAGGTGTGGGCAAAACCGTCTTGATTACTGAAATGATTCATAACATTGTGAGTCGCTATGACGGGGTCAGTATTTTTTGTGGGATTGGTGAACGTTCCCGAGAAGGAGAAGAACTTTACCGCGAGATGAAAGCTGCTGGCGTGCTCAACAACACAGTGATGGTGTTCGGCCAAATGAATGAACCTCCAGGGTCTCGCTTCCGGGTTGGCCATGCAGCTCTGACCATGGCCGAGTACTTTCGAGACCAAGCCCATCGGGATGTTCTCCTGATGATTGATAATGTCTTCCGGTTCATCCAAGCAGGTTCAGAAGTGTCTGGATTGATGGGACAGTTACCCTCTCGAGTCGGTTACCAACCCACCCTCGCGACTGAACTAGCAGAATTAGAAGAACGAATCTGCAGCACGGCTCATGGGGCTATTACCTCTGTACAGGCTGTATATATTCCTGCTGATGACCTAACAGATCCCGCTGCCGTCCATACGTTTTCTCATCTATCGGCATCTATCGTTCTCTCTCGCAAGCGAACGAGTGAGGGATTGTATCCAGCAGTCGATCCGCTACAGTCAGGGTCCAAAATGTTGACGCCAAGTGTTGTCGGTCAACGCCATTATCAAGTTGCACAAGCGGTGCGTAAGACCTTGGCAGAATATGAAGACCTCAAAGACATTATTGCCATGCTGGGCTTGGAGGAACTGGCCCAAAACGAACGCCAAACTGTTTATCGGGCGAGACGGTTAGAGAGATTTCTAACCCAGCCATTTTTCACAACGGAGCAATTTTCTGGCATTCCAGGGAAAATGGTCAGCCTGGATCAGACTTTAACGGGGTGTGAAGCCATTTTGGATGATAAATGTTCTGGCTTATCCGAACAAGCGCTGTACATGATTGGTGCTGTCGATGAGGCAGAGCTAGAGCACCAAGAGAGAGAAGCACAGGAGGTGGAGGAAATTGGCCAATAGTGGACGCCTGCACATCAGGATTTTTTTACCCCATGCCATCCTAATGGAGCAGCCAGTGATAAAGGTGACGGCCGAGTCTAAGCAGGGTGTATTTTGTCTATTACCCCATCACATCGACTGCTTAGCAATCCTAGTCCCTGGAATTGTCTCCTTAATTACGGAGCAGGGGAATGAATGTTTTGTGGCTGTGGATGAAGGCATTCTAGTGAAGTGTGGCCCAGAGGTGAGGATTTCGACTCGCAATGCTATCCAGGGAACCGATTTAGGCAGTCTAAAACAACAAGTTGATCAGCAATTCCGTCAAATTGATGAGAAGGAACGCCTCACGCGATCTGCCCTCGCTCAGCTAGAAGCAAGCTTGGCGCGTTACTTCAGTAGATTGTAAAGGCGGAGTTGCGGATGGAAAATGCACGACTAGCGAAGGGCATCAACCAAGTGGACAAGCATGGTTTTCCAAAGCAAGTTAAGGATAAAGTCAACCGCAAACTAAAGGCTCGACACGAAAAAAAGAGCGTTTGGTTTGGTCTCGGTCTGTTCGGGTTAGTGGGGTGGTCAGTGGCTATTCCAACACTATTGGGGATTGCCATCGGGAGTTGGCTCGACAACCATGTCCCCAGCCGCTATTCGTGGACCTTAACCATGCTGGTGGTGGGGGTGGGCTTAGGGTGTCTTAACGCCTGGTATTGGATCAAAAAGGAAAGTCACCATGAGTGAAACGATCCTCCTTTATTTAGTTTTACTCGTAGGGACAACAATTGTTCTTGCCATCCTTTTTAAAGCAGGGGCCGAGCGGCTAGGCATCCCTCCTTTAGTTGGATATTTATTGCTAGGTTTTGTTTTACAACTTCTGGATTTTCGAGGCTTTCTAGCTTCCGAAGTGGTGTTGGAGGCCTATAGTTTTTTAGCTGAATTAGGGATTATTTCTCTACTGTTCCGTGTGGGATTAGAATGCAATCTCACAGGATTATTGCGTCAGTTACCTCGAGCTTGCTTGCTCCTCGTCGGTGATGTGATTTGTAGTGGTTCACTAGGTTTTATCACGGCCTATTTCCTTTTGAATTTATCTCTGGTTGCCAGCCTATTTATTGGCATTGCCTTGGTCGCAACCAGTGTTGGGATTTCAATTAGCGTTTGGCAAGATTCCCAGGCCCTTAATTCCGAAAATGGAGAGTTGTTACTAGATATTGCGGAAATGGATGATATTGCGGCCATCATCCTGATGTCTTTATTGTTCTCCCTTGCGCCTTCTTGGCAGCAGGGAACCACAATTAATTTTCTGCCGCTTTTGGAAACCATTATTGGGCCTTTTTGCTTAAAGGTGATAATTTTTAGCACCTTCTGCTTGATCTTTTTTCGCTATATTGAGCAGCCCTTAACTCAATTTTTTGAGCGCATAGAACCGGCCCCCGATCCGATGCTGATGGTTGCCGGAACAGGCTTTGTTATTGCTGCAATAGCAGGGCTTTTAGGTTTCTCAGTTGCGGTTGGGGCCTTCTTTGCCGGACTGGCATTTAGCCGAGATCCTCACGCGGTTAGAATCGATGCGTCTTTTGGCACACTCTACGAATTTTTTGTGCCGTTTTTCTTTATCAATATTGGTCTACAAATTCAATTTACAGGCCTAGCAACCACAGTTGGTATCAGCTTAGTCCTGCTCAGTGCTGCCCTGATTGGCAAACTCATGGGAGTCGGAGGATTGCTGCTCCTGACTCAAGGTGACCTTTCGAGTGCAACGTTACTCGGAATCAGTATGATGCCTCGCGCCGAAATTACGATGGTGATCCTGCAACGAGGACGTGACTTGGGCACTTGGGCCGTCTCTGCCCAGATATTTGCGGGTATGACCTTGGTTGCGATCGCAACCTGTATTATCGCGCCGATGCTGTTATATCCATTACTTAAGCAATGGCCCCAACTTCAGGAGGTTGAAGCATGAATAGTCATTCCCCTGCCCTATTCACCTCCTTAATTTTGGGGAGTAGCTTAGGACTCCTTTACTTCGGTGGACTATGGATCACGATTCTCCGGTTTAACCGCACCACTCAACCCATCCTGTTGATGTGGAGTAGTTTTCTACTCCGTCTTGGCGCAGTTTTAGGGGTGTTTCACCTCATCCTTCAGAACGGTATGAGCGATCATCTGCTGGCCCCTCTACTGTTGACATTTCTGGGATTTCTGGGGGCTCGAAATTTCTTAATTTCCAGAATTATTCCTCTGCCTAAAAAGATCAAGAAGAGGAGAAAAGACGTTGTGAATTATGACTTATAAGTTCTGTATTAATGAGTTTTTCTCAATACTCTGTATCGCAAAGAAGTTTGACCGAAAGGCTCAAACATAGCTTTCTCGACACTGCAAAACCCAGAATTTATTGTTGTTATCACTTTTTAAAGTTTCTTGGTATGGAGCCCAAATGTAATGCATCTAACACCAGATCAAACCATTTTTTGGCAATGGGGGATGTTCTCTCTCAACGCCACGCTGATCTTCACTTGGCTCGTTATGGGGGTGTTGGTGGTTGGCTCATGGCTCGTGACCCGACACCTCTCTGCCTCGACCCAGATCTCCCGGGGACAAAACTTGTTGGAGGTCATTGTGTTGGGCATTAGAGATCAGATTCAAGAAATCATTGACCAACCCGCAGACCCATACTTACCGTTTATCGGTACCTTATTTATCTTTATTGCCTTATCGAATCTGCTGAGTGTTATCCCCGGTTACCAACCGCCGACGGGGTCCTTGTCCACCACAACGGCTCTGGCACTTTGTGTCTTTTTCGCAGTTCCCCTCTATGGCGTTCAGAAGAAGGGTGTGCGGGGTTACTTACAGCAGTACTTGCAGCCTAACCCCATCATGCTGCCATTCAATATCATTGGGGATTTCTCCAGAATTGTGGCCCTAGCTGTCCGCCTGTTTGGCAATGTCATGAGTGGAACGATGATCGTCGGCATCCTACTGTCGGTCGCTCCCTTGTTTTTCCCAGTCATGATGCAGGTCTTGGGGCTCTTAACGGGCGTGATTCAAGCCTATATTTTCGCCATTTTAGCCATGGTTTTCATTGCAGCGGCGAGTCAAGTGGATCAGCACAACTATCAAACAGACAGTGAGGTCTCCCATGGATAATATTGCCCTTGTGGGCATGGCTTCGATTGTGATCTCTGGACTCACCATTGCCATTGGTTCCATCGGTCCAGCGTTGGGGGAAGGTCGTGCCTTATCCCAGGCACTAAGCGCCCTGGCACAACAACCCGATGAAGCCAATACCATCACCAGAGTGCTGTTTGTGGGGATGGCATTGGTCGAATCAACGGCCATTTACTGCTTTGTGATTACATTAATTCTGATTTTTGCCAATCCATTTTGGACCTATGTGGTGGAGCAGGCCAGCACCAATGGAGGATAACCATGTTGATTGATCCACTTACTGTGGTGGCCCAAATCATTAATTTCCTGATTCTAGTGGCCTTACTCAGACGGTTTCTCTACACCCCGATCACTCAAGTGATGAAAAAGCGAGAACGGCTGATTGCTCAACAATTACAGGACGCTGCTCATCAGCAAGAAGTCGCTCAGCAAGAAGCTGAACGGTGGCGTCAGTTGCAGCAATCCTTAGAACATCGCCAAGCCTCGTTATTAACCCAAGCGCAAGACGCAGCAGACGAACATCGACATCAGTTGTTGCAGCAAATTCGGGACGAAGTTGATAGTACCCAAACTCAATGGAGAGAGGCCGTCAAGCGTGAGCGCCGCGTGTTTCTAAGTGTCCTACAGCAGCGGGCAGGACAG
Source organism: Acaryochloris sp. CCMEE 5410 (assembly GCF_000238775.2). Taxonomy (NCBI): domain Bacteria; kingdom Bacillati; phylum Cyanobacteriota; class Cyanophyceae; order Acaryochloridales; family Acaryochloridaceae; genus Acaryochloris; species Acaryochloris sp. CCMEE 5410. The sequence continues at coordinate 238,558 of NZ_AFEJ02000005.1, forward strand.
CAGCTAGCTGCAACCCTTCGATGTATTCTTCAAGATTTGGCAAGCGCCAATTTAGAGCAACAAATCGCGGAGGCTTTTATTACTCGCCTCAACCATTTACCTTTCTCAGAGCAAGAGGTGCTGGAAACATCCTTATCCAATGCAAGGGGACAGGAACTCGTTATTTCCAGTACATTTCCAATGCCGGAAGACCGCAAAGCCCAAATTCTTGCGGTCCTCCATCAGCACGCTCCTGCGATGGAATCGAGTGTTTACCAGTTTGTAACCATTCCAGACTTGATTTGTGGGATTGAACTCAAGATTCCAGGATATAAGCTGGCTTGGACGATCGAGCAATATCTTGAGCAGTTGGAGGTGAAGTTAAATCAGGTATGGGATGGCATGGAAAAATCATGGGTTGAGCAGGGGTAGACCATGGAGGCTCCCAAACTCGATATTTTGAAACCTGTACTCCAACACATCTTTGCGGCCTTTGATCAGGTGGAAGGTCAGTATCCATTCGAGTTGCAGAGTCAGGAAATTGGCATTGTGACTTCTTTAGGTCATGGTATTGCCCGAGCGACTGGCCTGTTGCAGGTGCAATCGGAGGAGTTAGTCAAATTTCCCGGCGATCGGATGGGGCTAGCCTTCAACTTAGATCCAGATGAGGTGGGTTTGATTTTGTTGGATGATGGACATTCCCTGAAGGCAGGGTGTGAGGTCCAGCGCACAGGCCGGGTTTTGGATGTCCCTGTAGGAGAGGGTTTACTGGGTCGAGTCGTGGATGCAACCGGTCGTCCGTTGGATCAACGAGGATTAGTGACTGCGCAAGAACGACGCCCCGTTGAACGGGAGGCTCCTGCCATCATGGACCGGGCTCCTGTAACCGTGCCCCTTCAGACAGGCATTAAGGCCATTGATGCTCTTATTCCTATTGGTCGGGGACAGCGGGAACTGATTGTTGGTGATCGGCAAACGGGAAAAACTGCGATTGCCGTCGATACGATTCTCAACCAAAAAGATCAGGATGTGATTTGTGTGTATTGCGCCATTGGTCAGCGCAGTTCTGCCGTGGCCAAGCTAATTGCTGAGCTTCGCAATCGTGGGGCGATGGACTACTGCATTGTCGTGGTAGCGGAGGGGGAAGCCTCACCCGGCCTGCAATATATCACCCCCTATGCTGCGACCACGATGGCAGAGTACTTTATGGAACAAGGGCAAGATGTGTTGATTGTTTATGACGATCTGATTCAACATGCCCGAGCCTATCGTGAGCTATCACTTCTATTGCGCCGCCCGCCGGGACGAGAAGCCTTTCCAGGTGATATTTTTTATATTCATGCTCGGCTGCTGGAGCGGGCGACGTGCCTGCGGCCTGAGTTAGGGGGAGGCTCTCTAACGGCGTTGCCCATTGTCGAGACGGAAGCCCAAAATCTATCGGCCTATATCCCCACGAACTTAGTCTCAATTACAGATGGACAAATCTATCTCACCCCTGATTTGTTTCAAAAGGGAATATTCCCTGCCGTTGATGTGGGCAAATCGGTTTCCCGAGTCGGAGGCAAAGCCCAGCTTCCTGCTTACCGAGATGTTGCGGGCGATTTACGACTGTCCTACACGCAGTTTGAAGAATTGGAATCTTTTGCTCGGTTTGGAACCCGTTTAGAAGAATCCACTCGGCAATCTTTAGAGCGAGGTCGTCGGGTGCGTGAAGTGCTGCAACAACCTCAATTTCAGCCTTTACCCGTTGCAGAGCAAATTGCTGTAATGCTAGCGGTTACCCAAGGACAGTTTGATCTCGTGCCCATTGAGCAAGTGTCCCAAGCCCAACAGCTTATAGGAGAAGCGATACGACGGGAGCTACCGAATATTTGCGATCGCATCCAGAATGCAGGGCAGTTAAGTGAAACGGATCGGGAGACGTTGCTGAACTGGATCGCCAACCACATATTAAAGGACTCAGACAATGAGTTGTAATGACTAAATCTAAAGGCCTGCTCTATGCCCTGAAGCCCATCCATTGATGATGTCTGCAATAACCAGTCAACATTCATACCCGGCCATTAACATCATGCAAACCCTAGAAACCCTTAAGCGAAAAATTGCCAGCACTCAGGAGTTGCAGACCGTTGCTAAAACGATGAAAGCTCTAGCCGCCGCCAATATCCGTCAGTATGAACAGGCTGCCAATGCCCTTCAGCACTACCGCCAGACCTTGGCGATGGCGATACAAATTCTCCGAATAAATTATCCGGATACGTTAACTCACCTGAGACCCCGTGCGCACCCTCGTTTGGGAATAGTGATTTTCGGTTCGGATCAGGGGATGTGTGGTCGCTTCAATGAGCAGTTGTCAGAGATGGTGATTCAGCACCTAGAGCAGCACTCTTCTCAGGGTGGGCAACCCCTTCTGTTAGGGATGGGAGCCCGAATTTGCGATAGCATCATTGATCAAGGTTACGCCATTGAGCGATATCTTTCGGTTCCAGCCTCAGTTGACGGCATCACATCTAAGGTCCAAACGATCGTTGTCCAGCTTGAACAATGGCGTAACCAATGTCAGGTAGACCAAATTTGGGTGTTCCATAATCAACCCATCCGTGGTCATACCAGTACCCCCCACCGACAACAGCTCTTTCCCCTTGAATCTGACCGTGATCGCTCCTCCTCCTGGTCGACTCGCTGTCGTCCAATGGTCTTTCTGAGTCGGGAGAGATTGTTCTCAGCCATATTTCGGCAGCATTTTTTTGTTGCCCTATACCAAGCCTGCGCTGAGTCCCTAGCCAGTGAAAATGCCAGTCGCTTGACCTCAATGCAGTTAGCGCAAACCAATATTGCTGAACATTTGATGGAGCTACAAGCTGCTTTTCAACAGCAACGCCAAACAAAAATCACGGAAGAGTTGCTGGATATCGTGTCAGGCTTTGAGGCCCTTAACCAATCCCACTAGTGGCTCAAGGCAGGGGCCGCGAGCGGTTCACAAAGGATATCTGCACAAGTTGCCACCGTTTGCCACTCTTGCACCACTTGAGTGGGGACTTCAACTTTAATGAACTTCATCCCTTTTGTCGGAATCAACAGGTAAAGAGCAGCGTCTAACTTAGGCACAACGGGTTGGAGATTATACTGGGCAACATTGGGGCCAGGGAGGAGTTCAGTATACAAAGACTCTGGGAGATTCTTCACTTTTACAGTTTTTCCTTGAGACGTGACCAGGGTAAGAGGCAGAGAATGATCGATATCTACAAAGCCAGGGCAGCCAGCTAGCATCAGGTCAATCTTAGGGGGGCTAGCAATGCCCACATGCTTGGATGCGACGACTAACCAATCATTCCCTTGTTGATCGAGTAGATGTTGTCGAGATTGATAGAGCATCTGACCTTGTGCTTCTCTTGTCATGCTCACGTCTGCGATCGCAGATGAACTGATCCCATTGCCCATATTGGTCAAGAGCAGCAGCACTAAGGTACTGATCATTAACAACAACAATAGATTTCTACGAATCCAAACTCTCATTTGTCTATTCCTCAATTTATATGGATGTAGAGGGTTATGAATGAGGTTGATAGTGGACCTTAGAAAATCTCACAAGAGTATTGCCAGCAACGCTCTAACAACATACGCTGCTGTTCAATTTCACATTTCCTGACATAGCAACGTTCCAACAGCTCTCTGTCATAAGTGTGGGAAAACATCATGGGATTTAGGATGGATTTAGGCTTAAGGCGGCTTCCATGAAACTTACTACCCTAAGATCGGTTGGATAAGGATATCCCATTTAGGCAAAAGTGGATTGCGTTTTAAGCGATCTTCAATGGATCGCATTGCTTTTTTTGTGAGTGAGATACCTTTTTCATAAGTCCTAAGACTTAACTTAACGACAGGAGATAAGCCTTTCCAGGTCATACTTCGAGCCCATAGCAGCATCGTGAGTACATCGGTAAGCTTGGCTCCATTCCAGTGCTTTTCGAGAATTCCCCAACAGCGCTCAATGGGATTGTACTTGCTGTGATAAGGCGGATAGTAGAGCAGATGAATAGGGATGCCAATCTCGTCTGAGAACGCTACCATTCGCTTGAGGAACTGAGTCCGAACCCCGCTACTTTCAGGGCCATTATCGATTTTGAGCTGGATTTTGTGAGTCTGCTGTTGCTGCTGAGGGGTGAGTTCTTTCCACCACTCTTGGAGCGTATCAACAATGAAGTCACTAGTTTTATAGGAATTACCGAAAATCAAGTACAACTGGGCACTATCCTCATCGACAATTCCACAGGGAATGTAATGCTCTTCCGTAAAATCATGATCACTGGCTTGGTTGTCACCTCGGGTTTGCCCTCCGCGCGCGAAATCACCAATATTCACGGTGGCTTTACAATCCATGCTCAGGCGTTTGACGCCTGCTCCTTGCTGGTCGTTGGCTTGGATGTTGTCAAAAATGGCATCTGTTTCTGGGATTTTTTTTTAGGTTTGGCTTTAACCACAGGACGCAGACGATAGCCCATCCGGTTCAAAATAAGGGCCATTGTGCTCGGAGCAGGGATTTGTTCTTCAGGATATCCCTGCTCTTTGAGTTGCTCGATGGCTGCTGCTGCTGTTAAGCGAGTATAAGCAATCGTTGTCAGAAAACTGGGGTCCTGTTGGGCATGGATCTCGGCGATTTCATGCAAGGCTTCTGCCGCATTTGGAAAGCGCTCTTCCCAACGCTTTGTGCCACCGAAACCGGCTTGGGCTCCAATACAAGTCATTCCGGTCCGTTTCTCTTCCAGTCCTAAGGCAACATTATTTCGTCCCCAGCCAAAGACCCTCTCAGTACATCGGGGACTCCCCCCGCAGTATTTCAGAGCCATCTCTGCCTGAAAACTACGTCGTTTTGCTCCCAGGAGAATGGAGGATGCCAGTCGCAAATCCTCGATTTGGGATGCACTGAGTTGAGGTTCCGGTGGGCACAGATCCAAGTCTTTGTTCCTTACTTTGTGAGTACATGAGTACATCTTACGTGAAGGTAATAAGTTTCATGGAAGCCGCCTAAATAGAGGCTGATTCAGGTAGAGCCAAACCATCATCACCAACCTCGTGAAGGAATGCTTTGGTTTCATCGGCTTACGACCTCCAATGTTTCATTGTGCTGAATGAAGCCAAATGAGCTTCAGAATCCTTAACTCATAGCAGCATGGCTGCGCTCATAAGTCACTCGAAAGCTCGGGTGGACTTTTCCTTGAATATGATTCCAGTATTTTGAGGGATCTACCTTAAGGTGAATCTCTGATGTCGCCCGACCGAGCATACTTTGCTGGCGGTGCTTAATAATCCGATGATGATCCATCATTAACCACCGGGCTTCTTCAGCGACCGACACCCAATCATCTCCAACTGTCTCAGTTTGGTTTACCCTTTGTGATTGAGGCATATCAGTCGGTGATTCACCAGCATGATACGCCACACCACGGTAGGTGAGATCAGCACTGATTGGGGGGACAGGGGGCTCCTGCAGCTCTCGGCGTCGGTAACTTAATCCACGATATTTCCCTACGCCAGCACTGTGGCCATAGTTAACCACTGGAGGACGATAGTCGTAATCAATGCCTCTATAGGTCAGTTTCATGGTCTTTTCTCCTTTAAGAAGTTCCCGATACCTCTTACTTAAAATCTATTGCGAGGGTCTGAGGAGCTTGTGAAGAATGGTTGACAACTCAATCTTCACAAGCTCCTCAAATTCGGAGAGCTGGATCAATCGGATGGATAAAGGGGTTGGGCAAATACCCTTCAATAAGTGTTGTTCTCCGAACGGTGGCTAGTCCGATTTACCGTTACCCTGAAGAATAAGGACTGAATCCGTCACCTCAGCTCCCTAGGAGGATTACAGTGAGAATCCTAGTTGTGGAAGATGATGAGTTAGTTGCTGAAGCGCTGCAAACTTTACTCGTCGATTTGAATTATGCCGTTGAGCTGGCAACAGATGGCCAGACCGCGGCAGAATTGGTCGAAGCATTCGAATACGATCTCATCCTTTCAGATGTAATGTTGCCTAGACTGGATGGGGTTGGTCTTTGCCAACAGTTGCGATCCCAAGGCTATCAAATTCCGATCTTGCTACTCACAGGCAAAGATAGCAGCCATGATCGTGCGATTGGACTTGACGCTGGGGCAGATGACTACGTCGTTAAACCGTTTGATCCAGAAGAATTAGCGGCTCGGGTAAGGGCCTTACTTCGCAGAGGGGAAGCCATCAAACCCCCAATCTTAAAATGGGAAAACTTACAGCTAGACCCCAGAGCATGTGAGGTCAAATATCAAGATGTTCTCCTCAAACTCACTCCCAAAGAGTATGCCCTCGTAGAGTTATTGATGCGGAATACCCGCCGTGTATTTAGTTGCGGCATGATTTTAGAACATGTATGGACCTATGAGGATACACCTGGCGAAGAAGCAGTCAGAACCCATATCAAGGGTCTCCGCCAAAAATTAAAAAAATCGGGGGCACCCACGGACTTGATTGAAACGGTGTATGGCATTGGGTATCGCCTGAAACCTTTATCAGAACTTCATAACAATCAAGGGACGTCTGCTCAACCCCCAGAAGTCAAAATTAAGCAGCAAACCATGAATGCGATTGCTGATATTTGGATTAAGTTTCAGCCCCGCATCCAGGAACAGATCAATCTATTAAACCAGGCTGCAGCAGCAGTGACTGAGGGTTGCTTGAATGATGAATTGAAGCAATCGGCTCAACAAGAAGCCCATACCTTAGCCGGTGGATTAGGGACCTTTGGTTTATCGAAAGGGTCCCAGTTAGCGCGTGAGATTGAACATCTGTTGCGATCTCATTCAACCCTCGATTCCGAACAATCTCTGCAGTTTCAGCAGGATGTTGAGGCACTAAGGCGGGAAATAAATTATGCTAGCCAACCTGCCACTCAAGTGACCTCGGACCGTCAAGATGAATTGGGGCAATGGGTTGTTCTAGTGATAGATGCTGATACCCTTTCCCGAGATGCTCTAGCGACGGAGGCTCGTCAGCATCAGATCCGATATCTAACGGCAGAGAGCATTGACCTGGCACGAGACCTCATTCAGGAACAGTCCCCACATCTCATCCTCTTTGATCCAGCAGGCCAGTCTCCAATCCAAAGCCTAACCTTTTTAGAGGCTTTACTGTATCTTCCACTAGCCATTCCAGTCTTGATCTGGACAGCGGATGAGGAACGGTATCAAGAGATGGCTAAAACCTATTCTAGCGGCCAACAACCGATCTCAAAATCTATCCCCCTTCAACAAGTGTGGGATCGGGTTGAACATACCCTGCAAAGTAAGGGCGGGAAAGAAGCCCGGATCCTGATTGTGGATGATGACCCACAAATATTGGAGACCGTTGCAGCCCTATGTAAGCCCTGGGGGCTGGAGGTGATTGGACTTGACGAGCCGACTCAGTTTTGGGAAACGCTGACCAATTCTCCACCGGATCTGCTGTTGCTTGATGTAGAGATGCCCCAAATTGGCGGGATAGATCTGTGCAGGGTTGTTCGCAATGATATCCAATGGGAGCAGTTGCCCATCATTTTCTTAACTGCCCATACGGAGGCTGATGTGGTCAACCAAGTTTATGCTGCTGGGGCAGATGATTTCATCAGCAAGCCCATTGTTGGACCAGAATTGGTAGTTCGTATTCTCAATCGTCTAGAACGGACTCGATTACAACGCCGTCTTTCCACCATTGATCCTTTGGCCAGAGTGCTCAGTCGCCACGAGACGACCCATGCCCTGGAATTACTGTTGAGTGAAATGGCGCATCAGCCGAGAAATATGTGTCTTGTCATTCTGGAAATAGAGCGTCTACAGCAGATTAATGATTGCTTTGGTTATGCAGTAGGCGACAGTATCCTGAGACAGTTTGCACAAGCGTTATTAGGATTGGCATCTGCAGAAGATGTGATTGCCCGTAGGGGGGGGAACCAATTCTTAGTGGGGTTGTTAGGAGCCACCAAAAATGAGGGAGGCCAAAGGGTTCAAGACTTCTTGAATGTTGTCCACAAGACCCCCTATTCAATACCTGATGGCACCAACATTCAGATTACCTGTAGTGCTAGCCTGGTTCATTGTCCTGAAGATAGTCAAGATTTTCAAGACCTATGCATTTTGGCAGAAGAAACGTTGACCGAAGCTAGAGCATTAGGGTGGGGGCAAGTTCGCATAGCCAATCAGTCCCTATCCCTCCCAGCCAAACTGCATGCCGAGAAAGGCTAGCTAGAATAGAGATAAAGGAGTCTGCTAGGTGTCTGGCCGTGACAATGGGTTCCGCGTAATTTGACAAACAAAATGATCCACACTTGTTGAACGTCACAGACTGTTCTGATCCCACTGAAAATTTCAGAGACTCTAGTTGCCCGTTCTTGGATGAGTAACTATTGCGCTAGAAATGTTTAGGCAAAATCTACGAGTCGATACCTTCGAACGCCAGCTTGCTGCAATAGTTGGGGTAAGTTTACTCATGGCAGCTTATTCCTTCGGACGTCCGGTCAATTTAACCACTCCAAGGGGGGAAAACCTTTCTGTAGAGAAGATTACTGTATCGCTGGATGAGCGTTCTTCTAGTATTCATGATGCTCAGACCCTCAAGCTAGCCTCAAATGAGCCCCCTTCAACTTGTTACCAATTCCCGACTCAATTTCAAGGACAAACCATTTACGGGGTGCAGCTTCCCCGCCATCAAAAAGCGATCGCCCTCACGTTTGATGATGGTCCCTGGCCTCATAACACATCAACTGTATTGACTATTCTCCAGCAACACCAAGTCAAAGCCACTTTTTTTGTATTGGGTCGTAATGTAGCTCAATATCCCCACTTAATCCAACAGATTGCGACGGCAGGACATGCGATTGGCAATCACTCTTGGAGCCATGGCTATCAAGATCACAGCCTTGAAATGGCACAGGCTGAGATTCAGCAAACGACTGATATTGTTAAACAGCACACTGGACATAAGACGGCTCTATTTCGTCCCCCTGGAGGGTTTCTGGACAATGGTTTAGTAGCCCAAGCGAGTTCTCAAAAGATGGTTACTGTCTTGTGGACGATTGACGATACCTATGAAGGGTCTGTGGATTTAGCCGTGCAAAACGTCATTCAAAATGCAACACCTGGAGGCATCGTACTGATGCATGATGGCGGGGGTAATCGCGAATTAATGATTAAGGCTCTGCCTTTAGTGATCTCCGAACTAAAACAACAAGGCTACCAACTCGTTACAATCCCACAACTGTTAAATTTGGCAGACACTCAGGTCAGGTCGGAGGATGCCATTGATTGCATGTCGTCCGACCTGACCTGAGGATACTGACTCCCTTTTGGGTGAAGAAGAGCGTGAATGTGCGATCAAGTTGTGATCGCAGGTATCCGTTCAGTCTATTCAAATGGAGTCTTCTGAAACAACCGTTTCTCCTTGAATCACCAAGACAGAACAAGGGGCATGGTGGACGATATGGTTGCTGACACTCCCAAGAAAAAGTTCCTTGAGTCCCGTGCGACCATGGCGTCCCACGACAATCAGATCAGCGTGCCAGTCTTTAGCCCGTTCACAAATCTGAGGCCCTGGATTACCTAATTCAGTCTCAAAGATTGTCTTTATACCTTGATGCTCTGCTTTTAGGCAAAATTCTTGCAACCATAGTTTGGATTCCGCAATTTGTGCGTCCCAGGCTTGCCTTGCCAACTCGTAATCCACAGCAGATGGAGAAAGGTAACCTGATTCTAAAGGAGTCCCTACCGGTGAGATCGTTGAATTACCCAAGGGATTAATTTCTGCCTCTACACTATGAAACAGCTTTACCTCAGCTGCATGTAATTTTGCTTCTACCAATGCCTGTTCATAAACTGCAGGTTGAAGGAAGGAAGTATCTAGTGCAACCAAAATGCGATGATATCTCATCAGGATTCCTCCATAGAAATAACAACCGTCTTGACAGTTCCCATCCCCCCCTATATCTCCATGGTAGAGCTTTATTTTCACAAGCAGCGATAAAAGATTTTGCCGCAGAGCTGGCAAGTAATTGGAAATATGGCTTTATTCTTGTCTCCAGCGGAGGGGTTTCGTCAACGCTCATCGATTAGGCGAGGGGGGACGGGGATAGACAATTGGCACCCACACAAATTGCTCATTTAGTATGCCTAGGCTCAAAGATAGAGATGGCAATATCAGTCAAAGTTAGTCCTATAGCAGGGGGGGACTTCACCTGTGATGTGAGGACATCCTGGTGTCAGAAGCGAAACATCAGCCAGCATGTGCAAAGGCTAAGGAGTCAGCATTATGGCGACTATCCAGATTGATGCTGAACGCTGTCAGAAATGTGGAAAATGTGTGCAGATTTGTCCAACGATCTTTGCACAACATACCAAAGGGGCAATTCCTCACTTGCTAGACACTACTCGATGTATCGAATGTGGGCATTGCGTCGCCATTTGTCCCAGCGAGGCGATTTCTCATTCGAGTTTTCCGTCTGGCACCATCGCTCCAATCCAGCCAGAACAACTGCCCGATACGGCACAATTCATGGAACTATTGCGATCGCGCCGTTCCGTTCGTGAATTCAGCAAGAGGCAAGTTGATCGGGCACTGATTGAACAAATTATTGAGGCAGCCTGCTTTGCGCCCAGTTCCCACAATGTCCAAAGTACAGAGTACATCGTCGTCCAAGACCCCGCCATGCGCCAGCAAATTGTTGAACTGACCATCGCTCAATACCGACAGTGGCGCAAACTACTCGGCAATCCAATCGCACGAACCCTGACACGGCTGGTGAGAGGCTCAACCGGGCAAGCCACGTTAGACGAACTACGCGAAGCCTTTACAAACCTAATCAACCAGTACGGTCAGGGAAGCGACCCCATTCTGCGAGAGGCTCCTACCCTGCTGATCTTCCATGGCGATCGTCACATCGGTTTCGCTGGGGTTAACGCCAACCTTGCCTTGCAAAATGCCAGTTTAGTGTGTGAAACCTTGAAGTTGGGTGCTTTTTATACTGGCTATGTCGTTGCTGGCAGTAATTTCAATCCTCGGCTGGCCAGACTACTGAAACTCCCACCAAATCACAAAATCTATGCTGGTTTAGCAATCGGTCATCCTAGATTTCACTATAAAAATTGGATTGAGCGCAAACCTGCTCAGATTCAATGGTTTTAAGACCTGAAATCGCCAGAGAGTTCTGATTCTTCGGAATAACTCAAGCTTGTGAAGCATACTGAACGGTTAGTGTAACCCCGGTTGAAATTTTCACTAGCCATAAGCGGCTAAAGCTCATGTTTTCCTCATTATGTTGCTCTATAACCCTAAGCAGAAAAGCCAAGAATAGATGTTTGAGTCAGTCTTCCCTTCTGGAAGTTCGACGGAAATAGAAATCATCAGTAAAAGCTTGACTAGAGCGGAATACTTTAGGAGGTTGTCATGTTGAAAAAAATTCTGGTGGCTCTAGATCATTCAGCCTTTAGCCAGAAAACCTTTATGCAATCTCTGGTTTTAGCCAAGGCAACCCATGCAAAGCTGATGCTGTTTCATGTCATCTCATCGACTGAGGAAGGATATCCTCCTTATCCCTTGATGCCAGGTGTGTTGGAGGAGTTTGACCTGTCATATGCTGGAGTCGCAAACTCTTATCTCAATGACTTAGATGTCTTCAAAGCCAGCAGTCTTGAGTTACTCAGATCTCGAGCCAATCAGGCTAAAGAAAAGGGTCTTACCGTTCTCTACCAACAATCCATGGGAGATCCAGGCAGAGAGATTTGCGACATAGCCCGACAGTGGAAAGCGGATACGATCATCATCGGACGCCGCAGTCGAAATCTTCTTAGCAAAATTCTATTGGGCAGTGTTAGCAACTACGTCACACACCATGCTCCTTGTTCAGTGTTAATTGTCCACCACCAGGATGTGCCGGAGTTCATCCCCAAACAATCTATAAATACTTTAGATGCGAATCAGCCGTCTTTCGAAGAATGGCGCGGAAAGTTGTCTTACCGCAGTATCTTAGTGGCCTTGGATGGGGGTGACATTAACCAGCCTATCTTTAATAGGGCAATAAATCTTGCCAAGAGAATGTCCACGGCTCGGTTGATGATGCTGCATGTCTTGCCCCCTGATGTGGCCAAAGTTCACATTTCTAGTACTCCTCCAACCGCTATTGCTCAGCAACGGCTGGATAACTATCCTAGTTTGCGTGATGACATCCTCTACAGCCAACAACAACAATGGAATGCCTATGATAGTGATTGCTTACCCCAATTGCGATCCTATACTGCGATCGCAAGGGAAGCAGGTATTCCGACTGAATTTATTCAACAACCCGGATCTCCCGGTGAAGTCATTTGTGAATTTGCTAAGAACAGATCATCAGACTTAATTCTAGTGGGTAATCGAGGTCGTTCTGGACTTAGTGAATTGCTTCTTGGCAGTGTGGGGAAATATGTTGCGAACCATGCGTCCTGTTCCGTGATGGTCGTTCGTCCTCAACAACCGGCATGAAGACAAAAGATGTGCTCTTAGAACATCGCAGAGCGATCCAATAACTGTTGAGTGAAGGGAGTCAAACTATTGTGGATGGCAAACCTCATCCCAGTGGAGATCAGCGTTTTAGGGTGCTAGAGGCAACGATGAAACGTCATCAATATCAGCCCAATTCACTGATTGAAGTTTTGCATAAGGCTCAGGAATTGTTCGGATATTTAGAACGCGACATCCTATTACACATTGCCCACAGTTTAAAGTTACCCCCTAGTCAAGTCTATGGTGTAGCCACCTTCTATCACTTTTTCTCGCTAACACCTTCTGGACGCCATACCTGTGTGGTTTGTATGGGAACGGCATGTTTTGTCAAAGGGGCTGCATCACTCCTGTCAACAGTGGAACAGATCGCTCACATTCAAGCTGGGGAAACTACTCAAGATGGAGGCTTGTCACTCAGCACTGCTCGTTGCTTGGGGGCCTGTGGGAGTGCTCCTGCTGTGGTGTTGGATGGTCAAGTGGTTGGCTATCAAACCTCAGAAAACTTAGGTCAGCAAGTCACGCAAATGATGGACCATCCTCAATCTAAGGTCGCAACATAAATGGATTTACAAGAGCTACAAACCCTTGCTGAGCGAGAACAAGAGATTCTCGATGCGCCTTGCATCCGCTGCTGTACGGTGGGGGGCTGTTTATCTGCTAATGCCTTGGCAGTAAAAGAACAAATTGAAGTTGAGATCGCAACTCAAGACCTCAACCCTCCTATGCAAGTTCGGGGGGTGGGCTGCATGGGACTGTGTAGCCGAGGTCCCCTAGTCCGACTAGACCCCGCAGGCATTCTCTACGATCAAGTAACCCCCGAAGACGCCCCTGAACTGGTCCACGCCTGCCATAAAACCCTCCAACCCCATCTGCCTAAAGCCTTATCAAATAGTTCTCCGCTCCAACCCTCCACTTATCAGCCCCGACATCACCCTTTCTTCACCCTGCAACACCCCATCGTCCTCGAAAACAGTGGTCATATTGACCCTAAGGAAATCAAGGATTATATGGCCCAAAAAGGCTATCTAGCCCTTTACCAAGCCCTTTACGATATGACCCCCAGTGATGTAATTGATCAGATTACTCAAAGTGGTCTTCGAGGGCGAGGCGGCGGCGGATACCCCACAGGCTTGAAATGGTCAACAGTCGCCAAAATGCCCCCTGGACAAAAGTATGTGATTTGCAATGGTGATGAAGGTGACCCGGGTGCCTTTATGGATCGCAGTGTCTTAGAAAGTGATCCCCATCGGGTGTTAGAGGGGATGGCAATTGCAGCCTACGCTGTCGGTGCCAACCAAGGCTACATCTATATTCGAGGTGAGTATCCCCTCGCCATCAATCACCTCGAAACGGCCCTGCGTCAAGCTCGCAAGCAAGGTTTACTCGGCAGTCAAATTTTTGAGTCTCCCTTTGACTTTCGGATCGATATCCGTATTGGGGCGGGGGCCTTTGTTTGTGGCGAGGAAACAGCCCTAATGGCCTCCATCGAAGGGAAGCGTGGATTACCTCACCCTCGACCACCTTACCCTGCTGAATCTGGACTCTGGGGTTGTCCAACATTGATTAATAATGTGGAAACTTTTGCCAATATCGCTCCGATTATTCGCAATGGGGCTGAATGGTTTGTTGGGATTGGTACAGACAAGAGCAAAGGAACCAAAGTGTTTTCCTTAGCGGGCAAGATCCAAAATACCGGATTGATTGAAGTCCCCATGGGTACCTCCCTGCGCCAAATTGTTGAACAGATGGGCGGGGGTGTCCTTGATGGATCGGCTAAAGCAGTGCAAACGGGTGGCCCCTCAGGGGGATGTATTCCTGCCCATGCCTTTGATACACCCGTAGATTATGAATCTCTGACCCGTTTGGGGTCCATTATGGGGTCCGGTGGCATGATTGTCATGGATCAGGCCACCAATATGGTGGATGTCGCTCGTTTCTTTATGGAATTTTGCATGGAAGAGTCCTGTGGTAAGTGTGTTCCCTGTAGAGCAGGAACGGTTCAGCTTTACCAGTTACTCACAAAAATCTGTGATGGGAAAGCAAGAAAAGAGGATTTAGAGTCTTTAAACCAACTTTGCGAAATGGTCAAGGATACTAGCCTATGTGGCCTTGGAAAATCTGCCCCCAATCCTATTCTTAGTACCCTACGTTTTTTCAAAGATGAGTACTTAACGCTGATGCATAATGAGGGTTCTGGCGATTATCACCCCCCATAAGATAGCGTCAGACTTGGGTTTAAGACTGTTGAGTTTTGTTAGTTCAGAAACGATTTAACTTAACATTACAGAACTCAAAAAATGTCCTACTTTTTCTATAAACTTAGTCCGAATAATTCTGAAGATGAGCATGCAAAATCCTGTTGAACCAAGCCGCTTCCCTCATCCCCCAGTAAAGGTATGGGGGCGAGGCGTTAGGCTGACTTTGCTGACCACTCTTTGTAGTCTCTTCACCCTAGCTAACCCTCAGCTTGTTTCCGCAGAAACGGTCCTTGAAAAAATAGAACGTACCGGCACAGTAACCGCTGGAACGAACAAGAATACCCTTCCCTTTGCCTTCCAAGATGAGCAAGGGCAATTCCAGGGGTACTCGATTGAAATGCTGAAACAGATACAGGCCCAATTATCGAAAAAACTTGGTAAAGAGATTAATCTCGAACTTGTTGCGCTGACCCCCAACGAACGAATTCCTAAATTAGTCGCAGGGGAAGTAGACATTGTCTGTGATGCGAGCAGCTATACCTGGGAGCGGGACAAGGATATAGACTTTTCCGTCAGCTATGGTTTGACAGGCACTCGCTTGTTGATTAAGCAAGGGGAAAAGGCATGGGAACCTGAGATGTTGGTGAATCAGAAAATAGCTGCTGTGGCGGGCACAACGAATGAGATTGCGATTCGTCGAGCGCAGCCCCAAGCCCAAATCATCGTTCTCCCAGATCATACTCAGGGTTACAAAGCGCTGGAGCAGGGAACAGTTGATGCATTTGCAGCAGACGGCATTTTACTCGAAGGTTGGCTACAAACCAGCCAGAACCCTGAAGACTTCACTGTTGTCGGGTATTTCTCAAGAGAAGGTATTGCCTGCATGGTGCCTGAGAATAATTCTAAATTTGTTGATCAAGTGAATTACTCACTCGTGCGTTTTATGGAGGGTTACTTAAAGGGTAAAGAACCCTATGTCAAAACGTTTGATCGTTGGTTTGGCCCTGAGGCTAAAGTCCCTCTCACTCAAGACCTGAGATCTTTAGTCCTAGAAACCATGCAGCTAGTGATTGATTTCAAAGAAGAAATTCCTGAAAGCGATCTTTAAGATAACCAATCATGAACTGTTTATTTCAAGCCGTCCTCTGATGAAGCTAAAGTCGAGCACTAACCCAATCAGTCGGATTCGATAGGGGATGGATTACGGTAGAACAAGACTTGCAAACTGCGGTGAGATAAGGTTTGCAATGTGCCTGTTTCACCTTACCTTGACCAGCTATCACTCACGTTTTCCTCATATTGTCTATATAGCCTCAAATTAAGAGGTCAGATGTCACATTCTCTGAGAACTGACACCTTTTCCTCAACTTTGACTGCAAACAGTTTAGTTGTGAGGGCATTCGATCATGGCAACATTCAAGGATAAATCTCTATCCATCCAATCCTTAAGCAAAACGGTTCGACGCTTCCTGAACTATATCGCTCAACCGATTCTCCGTATCTTTAGTCCCTCCCATGATGACTATCCAAAGGTGGGCGTCCAACCCTTTGAAGGTGATCCAGCTGATCCAAATCTAAACCAGGAAGGATCTTGGTAAGGACTGGATACACAGCAGAAGGAAAAGGCTGGTATGGGCTATGGCTGTAAAGACCCTCAAGATTGACGATCAATTGATCAGTGCTCGGGGAGATGAAACAATCCTTGAGGCCGCCGCCGCATCAGGGATTCATATTCCGACGCTATGCAACTTGCAGGGTGTTTCCTTGTGGGGAGCCTGTCGACTCTGTCTAGTCGAGGTTAGTGGAAGTTCGAAGCTAGTGGCCGCCTGTGTCACACCAGTAGCAGAGGGGATGGTCGTTCAAACCCAAACCAAACGGCTTAAACATTATCGGCGCATGATCGTGGAGCTGCTCTTTGCGGAAGGAAATCATATCTGTTCAGTATGTGTTTCCAATCACCACTGCGAATTGCAGGATCTTGCTATTGAGATGGGGATTGATCATGTGCGCTTTACCTATCAATTCCCAGATCGCTCTGTTGATATTTCCCATCCTCAATTTGGCGTTGATCATAATCGCTGTGTTTTATGTACTCGTTGTATTCGAGTTTGTGATGAGATTGAAGGGGCTCATACCTGGGATATGGCAGGTCGAGGTCGGAATTCCCGAGTGATCACAGATTTGAACCAGCCTTGGGGGGAAGCCGAGAGCTGTACCGCTTGTGGAAAGTGTGTCAATGCCTGTCCCACAGGAGCCATCTTTCGTCGTGGTTCAACGGTTGCGGAGATGGAGCACGATCGGAGCCAACTTGAATTTATTTCTACTGCGAGAACGAGGCGAGAATGGGTGCAAAAGTGAGGGATAAATTCCAGACAGTGCAAGGAAATCAGTTTTGAGGTTGGAATAGTGAGTTTGAATGCATCTCGTGAAGGTGTTCGAACTTAGAAGTGCACAACTATTTTGGGTTACGGAGGTAGGATGGCAAAACTGAAGTTAGCGACTGTTTGGCTAGGCGGATGCTCAGGATGCCATATGTCTTTCCTAGACCTTGACGAGTGGTTATTTGAGTTGGCCCACCAAGTCGATCTGGTCTACAGCCCTTTTATGGATGCCAAGCAGTATCCACAAGAAGTGGATGTGGCACTCGTCGAAGGCGCAATAGCCAATACCGATCATTGGGAGATGATTCATCAGGTTCGTGATTGCACTCAATACCTGATTGCCTTTGGGGATTGTGCTGTTACGGGGAATGTCACCGCCTTACGTAATATTTTGGGTACTGCGGAGGGGGTACTTGAGCGGTCTTACATAAACTTGGCTGATCTGGTGCCTCAGATTCCTGCAGAGGAAGCGATTGTCCCCCCTTTATTGGATTGGGTTAAACCCGTACATACCGTTGTTCCCGTCGATCTCTATTTACCGGGTTGCCCACCATCACCTTCTCGAATCAAATTTGTATTAGAAGCGCTACTACAGGGGAAGAGGCCTCAACTCGAGGGTCGAGATCAAATTAAATTCGGGTGACAAAGCCTCAAACCAATGGTCAAGGGCCTCTGCTCAGTTCCTATCAATCGTGGACGTATCAAGGAGTACCAAGATGCTTAAAGTTAGAGACATTATGACCCAAGAGGTGATTGCGATTCAGGATACTGCAACAGTGGCACAAGCCATTGCTCTGATGCAATACCATAAAGTCCGCTCCCTCATTATCGAGCACCCTGAAGGTCAAACCGCTTACGGGATCATCACTGAGCGAGATATTGTTTACCGAGTCATGGCTGTTGGCAAAGATCCCCATGAAATTGGCGTTCAAGAGCTTGTCCGCGAACCCTGTATTACAGCCCATCCTGATCTCACTGTGGAAGAAATGGCTCAATTGTTTGCAGCAGCAGGCATTCAGAGAGCGCCAGTAATTGATGGACAGCAGCTTTTAGGCATCATTTCCGTCACTGACTTAGTGATGAAAACGGATGGAAAGCAGAACTATCAAGCCGATTGGCTCGCGTTGCAAGTTGAAAATGCGTTAAAGCATGCCCGGATTATTTGTGGTGATCCGCAAACCCAGATTTCAAAAGAATGCTCTGTAGCCTGGGATGTGGTTGAAGCTTTTGAAGACCAAGCTGCCTTAAACGGAGCTATTTAGTCCTTCAGAACAGGCTACTTTATCACTTTCAGTGTAGGTACCTCAGATGCACACTAAATCATCGAGACAATATTTTAGACAAGTGCTGTTGTTTCTAATGGCCTTGGTCATTGCCCCATTGCTATTAGCGGTTTCTGCGGTTGGAGCCCCCAATTTCGTGACGCAAGATCAGATCACCGTGGGGGCTACAGAGGTCATTCAAGGTAACTATTATGCAACTGGGGACCGTATAACGGTTGACGGGACCTTAAAAGATAATCTGTTTGCAGCAGGAGACACCATTCAACTATCGGGCACCGTTGAGAAGGATGTTTACTTAGCGGGTGATGAAATAACGATTGATGGCACTGTTAAAGGCGATGCTATTCTGGCCGGCGCTTTGGTTGCCCTCAATGGGTCTGTTGAAGGCGATTTAATCGCCGCAGGGCAAGCCGTGGTGGTGAACGGAACGGTTCAAGACGACGTGCGGATAGCAGGAGAGGCACTGCTTCTCAAAAATCAGGCTCGGGTGAAAGATGACATGATCGCCGCAGGGCTGAGCCTGGAAAGTCAACCCCAAACGTCCATCGGTGGCACTCTCACGGTTGCGAGTGGTCAAGCACTACTGGCAGGAACGGTTGATCAGGATGTTGTGGGGGGTATGGGAGGACTAACCTTAGAGGGGACAGTGGGTCAAGATGTGGCCGTTACCGTCGGTGATAACCAGACTTGGAAACCTATATTCGGACCTAGCCCTCGCCTTAAGATTCCTGATGTGCCGGCAGGATTAACCCTCACAGATTCGGCCCAAGTCAAAGGTCGGTTGACCTACAAATCACCAACTACTGCCTCCCTAAAAGATGGATCACAAGTGACAGGTAAAATCACGCATCAACCGATTCCAGAATGGGAACCGACGCCAGTCAAGCCGACGAATATCGTGCTAGATCAACTGCAGCGCTTGCTGACGATTGGGTTAGTGGGATGTGCCATGCTTTGGGCATTTCCAAAGTGGACAGAAGGATTAACGCAGAATATTCAGACTCGACCGTTGAGAACGTTGGGTTGGGGCATTGTGACCAGTGTGTTGGTGGGAGTAGCAAGTGTTGTGATCGCAGTTCTGACCATCCTTGCATTTATTGTGCTTATCTTGACCCTCCAAGGATTAGCCTGGCCCATTCTGGGGGTCGGAACCCTCGCTAATCTGGCCCTATGGGTCGGTATTGGCAGCTTCGTGAGTTTGATTGCCCCCGTATTAATCAGCAACCTAGGTGGACGCTGGCTCTGCAGCCAATTCAATTTGAATAAGACCGCGAACCGATTTATCCCATTCCTGATGGGGGTAGTGGTTCTGATGTTGATTACCGCTATTCCCCTGATCGGCGGAATCATCAGCATTGTCATTATTTTCTTGAGCTTAGGTGCTCTCTGGAATTGGGGAAGGTCACGGTGGGTTAAGCCCCCCTTGCAAGCTCAGGAGGCACTAGTGGGTTGAGTGGAGATAGGTTCTGGCATAACCGATGGGAGAAATCGCAATGATGAAAGTTGCAGACATTATGACGACAGAAGTCATCAAAATTCGGAATTCGGCGAAGGTTGCTGAGGCCGTCCGATTGATGCGACGACATGGAATTCATGCCCTCATTGTTGATCGGAACCATGAGCAAGATGCTTACGGAATTGTGACCGCCTTCGATATCGTTGCGAAGGTAACGGCTTTTGGTCGTGATCCACGGCAGGTGAGAGTCTATGAAATTATGACGAAACCTTGTTTGGTACTCAATCCGGAACTCGGGGTCGAATATGCCGCAAGATTATTGACCACTACCGGTATACATGCCGCACCCATTATCCAGTGGAGTCTGCTGGGTATTCTCTCAATCTCTGACATTCTCGATCAAGGGGATTTCTTGGAGAATCCCTTGGAGGTGGAGCTTGCTCAAAAAACACAGCAATTAATTGCGGACGCTCATGCAATTTGTAAGCAAAAGGGCACTAACTCCAAAGCCTGTAGACAAGCTTGGCAAGACGTTGATGCAGTCCAAGCGGAAGCGGCTCATCAACGGGCCGAAAAGCTCGAAAAAACAGCTTTTGAAGCGTTTTGTGAGGAGTACCCAGAAGCCTTCAAAGATCGAGAGTATGATGCCTGGTGTAGTGGATAGCTAGCTCATGTTTATCCTAAAAAACAGATAACTTACAATGCCTCAGAGAATCATCATTGATCCAGTCACTCGGATTGAAGGCCATGCCAAAATCTCGATTTACTTGGATGACGCAGGTGAAGTTACGGATGCTCGATTTCATGTGACGGAGTTTCGTGGATTTGAGAAGTTTTGCGAAGGCCGACCCTTTTGGGAGATGCCGGGGATTACCCCGCGCATCTGTGGGATTTGTCCAGTCAGCCACCTACTCGCGTCAGCGAAAGCTGGAGACCAGATTCTTGCCGTTCACATTCCTCCAGCGGCTGAGAAATTGCGCCGCTTAATGAACTTAGGACAGATTATTCAGTCCCATGCCTTGAGTTTTTTCCATCTGAGTAGTCCCGATCTACTGTTGGGGTGGGAGAGCGATCCAGCCCAGCGAAATGTGTTTGGTCTGATGGCTGCAGAGCCGGATCTGGCCCGCAGCGGTATTAGGTTGCGCCAGTTTGGTCAGGAAGTGATTCAGCATTTAGGTGGGCAGAAAATTCACCCGGCTTGGGCTGTCCCCGGAGGCGTCCGATCGGCTCTAACCGACCAGGGACGTGAACAAATCCGAGCGGGGTTGCTAGAGGTACGATCAACGGCCCTTACAACGCTGAGTCGGTTCAAAGACTTGTTAGAAGACCATGCCAGTGAGGCTCGAATATTTGGGAATTTCCCCAGCTTATTTATGGGGTTAATCAACCCAAATGGACTCTGGGAACATTACCAGGGCTGTTTACGGTTTGTGGATAGTGTCGGTAATATCATTGCGGATCATCTTGATCCGAGCCAATTCCAGTCCTTTATTGGCGAAGCGGTTCAGACTGATTCTTATTTGAAGTCTCCCTACTATCGTCCCTTGGGCTATCCTGATCAGTCTCCAGGACTGTGCCGTTTACAAAATGGCATGTATCGGGTGGGGCCTTTAGCCCGACTCAACGTTTGCGATCGCATGGGCACGCCCTTAGCCGACCAGGAATTACAAGAATTCCGCCAGCGGGGCAATGGGACCGTTACCTCTTCCTTCTTTTACCATTACGCTCGCTTAATTGAGATTTTGGCTTGTATAGAACGCATTGAGCAGAAATTAGAAGATCCAGAACTCTGCCAACCTCCCCTCAGAGCCCAGGCCGATGTCAATCAATTAGAGGGGGTTGGGGTGAGTGAAGCACCACGGGGGACGCTGTTTCATCACTATCAAGTGGATACAACGGGGTTACTCCAATCCGTAAATCTGATCATCGCCACGGGACAAAATAATCTGGCCATGAACCGCACCGTTGCTCAGATTGCTCGTCACTACCTCCATGGACCCGATATTCCTGAGTCGATGCTCAATCGAGTCGAAGCCGGCATTAGGGCCTTTGATCCTTGTTTAAGTTGCTCGACTCATGCGGCAGGCCAGATGCCACTTCATATCCAGTGCAAATCAGTAAACAGTGGTCAAGTCCTTAGTGAGGTATGGAGAACATCAACGGGAGAATTTCAAGTTAAAGGTTGAGACTATCAGTGCTTTTGTCAATGATTGTTTCCCTCAGGCAGGCGGGCTGATATTGTCCAAAAGTTGTAAGGTCCGCTCAGCTTCTTCAACATCAATAACGTTCAAAGCAAACCCCACATGGACAATGACATAGTCACCCACATCCGCATGGGGAACATAAGCAAGACTGACCTCCTTTAGAACGCCTGCAAAACTCACTTTCCCCATCCGTAACAGCGGGTCATCATGATCCAAGATGTTGATAATCTGGCCGGGTACCGCTAAGCACATGGTGAATCTGCCTCGACAAAGGGCTGTTGTCTGTTAAACGTCTCATTGACCTTGGGAAAGCGTCCAGCATAGTGGCGATGGGCAGCCATGATTTGTCCAAGGGCAATCCCTCCATCATTGGTAGGGACTTGCTGATGCCAGTAGGGGCGGAACTGGCTTTCCTGCAATCTGTGGATGGCTCTTTCACTCAGATATTGATTTTGAAAACATCCGCCCGTGAGCACGATATATGGCTCGCCGATTTGATAGGCGATTTGGACAATGATTTCAACCAAAGTATTGTGAAACTTAGTGGAGATCCAGCTAGTATCAACGCCCTGATCAATATCGGCCAGAATGGCCATCAACATCGGTTCCCAATCCACCACGAAGGGCAATGAAGCCGAGAGATGGAAAGGATAGTCGTCTTCTGTTGCAGCCCTACCCAAGATAGACTCTAAGGCCATCGCTGCTTGCCCCTCAAAATGGGTGTTTTGCATCAGGTTCGTGAGGGATGCGATCGCATCAAAGAATCGCCCCACACTTGAAGTTAGAGGGGTATTCAGAGACCGATCCAGCATTGCCTGCAATACCTGGGCAGACGGCTGGGAAAAAGCCTTCAAGGGCGCTAAGCCTTCCCACTCAAAAATCTTGCCCCCAAAGCAGGTATAGAGCAGCCCCATCGCCGTTCGTCTGGGCTCACGAGCGGCTTGGTCACCACCGGGTAAGAAAAAGGGACGCCAGTAGCCGACCCGCTCAAACCCAGATGAAGTGATTCGCAGAAATTCTCCGCCCCAGACGGTCCCATCCAATCCATAACCCGCTCCATCCCAAGCAATTCCCAGAACAGGAGCTTCTAAATGATGTTCTGCCATGCAGGCCAACACATGAGCATAGTGATGTTGCACAGATAATAAGGGAACTTGCCATTGCTGAGCCAAAGCTTGGGCAGCTTGGGTGGAAGCATAATCTGGATGAGCATCACAGGCGACCAGGTTAGGTTGGCACTCGTAGAGCTGAAGTAACGCCTGAAGGGTTTGCTGAAAACGGTCGATGGAGGGCACGGTGTCCAGATCCCCCAGATGTTGACTCATAAAAACGTGATCGTCTAAGGAGAGGGCAATGGTGTTCTTTAGATGAGAACCCACCGCGAGGATCGTAGGGCGTTTTGGGGGTCGGGCAGATTGTGGCGTTGCCGATAAGCCTTTGGGGCTGGAATGATGAGACGGAAAAGTGACGGATAGGGGGAGCGGCGCATATCCTCGGGCACGGCGGCGGAGTTGAGTTTGCCCATTGATAACTTGGACAACTGAGTCATCTATAGGGTGCAAAATAGGACGATTATGGATCAGAAACAGATCGGCGATAGATTTGAGGTCATCCAAGGCTTTTTCCACATTGAAGCTGATGGGTGCACCGTTGAGATTGCCACTGGTAGCAACGATGGGGAAGTCGAGGTCGGCCATCAGGAGATGGTGAATCGGAGTGTAAGGTAGCAGTACGCCCAGGTGAGAGCAACCTGGGGCGACTTCATCGGCAATTGGGTCTGCCAGTGAGAGGTGTCTTCGCTGAAGTAAAACAATGGGGGCCTTGGGCGATTGCAGCAGCTCCGCCTCCAGTTCAGATACTTCGCAGGTGTGTTTGACCCGTTCCAAAGATGGGTACATCAAGGCGAAGGGTTTATTGGGGCGCTTCTTGCGCGTTCTTAGCCGCTTTACTGCATCCGAATTGCGAGCATCGACTAACAAATGGAAGCCCCCCACTCCTTTTACCGCGACGATCAGACCCTGACGAAGGGCTACAGCAGCTAACCCGATAGCCCCAAGTCCCTCCGTCTTTTCCGCTATCCCCTCCTGGTTTTGTTGAACGGCCTGTCCCTGAAGCTGATTGCTAACCCAACGTTCCTTCTGCCAATGCCATACTTCAACGATGGGGCCACAGGTAGGACAGGCAATCGGTTGAGCATGAAATCGGCGAGATAAGGGATTCTGATACTCTGACAAGCAATTGGGACACATGTGAAAACTCGCCATTGCGGTATTACCGCGATCGTAGGGTAAGGCTCGAATAATGCTATACCTCGGCCCACAGTGCGTACAGTTGATAAACGGGTAGCGGTATCTGCGATCGCTAGGGTTGAACAGCTCACGGAGACAATCGGCACACGTAGCGACATCCGGCAGCAAGAGGGTGGTTTTAGGGCCGTTTTGGCTGGGACGAATCGTAAAGGTGTGCTCACCCAAAGGTGGAATATACTTTTGCTTGATAGTCTCAATTTCAGCGAGAACAGGGGGATTGGCTTGGAGTTGAGCGAGAAACTGGTTCAACCGTTCAGGGCCACCTTCCACTTCAATCACCACCCCCTGGGTATCATTCGACACCCAACCCCTGAGTTTCAATCGGGTCGCTAAACGGAAGATAAATGGCCGAAACCCAACGCCTTGAACGGCTCCTTGAATCGTTAGTTGGAGGCGCTGATGGGTCATCATCAAATATCCATTCCTCGATCATTCATAACCAGGCTGCTTTGATTGAGGAGGCTAAAATTTATAGCCAATTTGGCGAAGAAAATCTTGACGCTCCAATATGTCTTCTTCTCCTTCCACTCCTTTGGGAGCGAAGCCATCGATTACACCTAATACCCCAGCGCCTTGGTCCGTCTTGGCCAGGATAACTTCTACAGGATTAGCCGTCGCACAGTAAATGGTGCAGACTTCTGGGGACTGCTGAATCGCATTCAAAACGCTAATGGGAAAAGCATCTTGCATCAATAGAATAAAACTATGACCCGCGGCGATTTTCTTAGCATTACTGACAGCGATATCTTGGAGTGAAGGGTCGTTGCCCGCAAACCGGATCAGACAAGGCCCTGATGCTTCGCAGAACGCTAGACCAAATTTTGCCTGAGGGCAAGTTCCGACCATAATTTCATATAAATCCTCCACTGTCTTGATGAAATGGCTTTGGCCCAAGATTAAATTTGTATGTTCAGGGACATCCAGGACAACGGTGGTCACTTCCATAGTGCTTCGCCTCACAAAAACCGTCATATCTTTAAGTCAGTAAAAGGGCCAACAAACCACAAAGGGCAATTCCGTCAAAAACCCCGGCGCCGCCAATACTGAGGACACCGCCGCTCATAGCTGTTATATCCCTTAGATGTAATAAATCTGCACCGATTAAGGTTCCTATGATACCTCCAGCAAAAGCCGTCGCTGGAGCATGATTTATTCCCAATAACATTGCCGTTAATGCCGCAGTCAAAGGGGCGAGTAATGGGTTCATCGTAATCCCAATTCCAGGGACGATATGGGCGGCATAGAAACAAACAACGGTCACGATAGATGTAATCAGCAAGATGGCTGCTGGATTAGCCTGTCTAAATTGGTAAATGGCCAGAATAATGGGAATTAAGCCACCCCCCACATTCAGGGCTACGACCTTTGTTTGTCTCATTTTGAGCAATGGAATCCCCCAGAATTGACGTTGGTAGTACATCAAAAAGTCATCCATCGCGTACACAGGTGAGTCCATGCGATAAAGAGGGATATTGATCGTACTACCCAAAATGACTAAGACCAAGAGTATGAGGGCCACATGAGGCGTAAATCCTAACTTTGCAGCAGCTAGCTGAACGACATCAATCGTCAATACCAACCAGACGAAGGGTAGGAACAGTACAAATAAGAGAAATAGCAGTAGAGAAACGGGTAAATAGATCATATGAATCATCCTTACCGTTTTAAACAGTCCTAACTGGCCTGTTTAGCTAGCCTGGGTAACAACTGTTGGTCGAGTAGGTATTTGTAGATCTCTGAAACAGATAAATTACAGAGATCCTTCGCAACCTCCACAGGGAGAAGGGCTTTCGGTAACGTTGCCATTAGAATGGGTCGTAAATGTCCCAGAATCTGTGGTTCAGCCACTAGCAGAATATGTTGGATGGGGTACGTATGAATGAAGTGGGTAATCCCAGCATTGATCGTATGGGCAAACCGTCGATCAAATTCCTTGAGGTGGCTTTGACGGTGGTCGTCATACCCATGGCTTTGGCGGGTTGTCCCCCGATTGCCTCCGCTTTTGCTACTCGTCCATAATTCTCGACCCGCCTGGCTCTGGATGGGATTGAGCAGTGCCTGATGTTCCACTAGACTAGGGCCAGAATGTTCAAGGGGTGGGGGATTGCTTAAGGTGAAAAAACGAGCGTTAGTTTTATTGATAATCGTCACAAGATATTGGCTCATCTGATCGCTCCTTAAGCAATTACAGAATGGCAAGATGGATAAATCAGTTCCCTCTGGGGTTAGTTTGAGGATAGTCTACTGAGTCTGTAAAACTTGTGAGTTTTGAGAGCGAGGTAATAGTCTGTTAAGGTCTTGGCGACACTGGTCCAAATAGGTATACCAGGCATCCATACCTGCTCCCGTTCGAGCTGATACCTCAAAGAGGGTCGCTTGAGGAGCGATTTGTTGGAGCGTTGAAATCGCAAGGTCTCGTTGCCATCCCACAGCCTCCGCAATATCCGTTTTATTGATCAAAACGACCTGAGCCGACGTGAACATTGCTGGATATTTTTGGGGCTTATCTTCGCCCTCGGTTACAGAGAGGATGACGACTCTGATTTGTTCTCCTAAATCAAACGCAGCGGGACAAACGAGGTTGCCAACATTTTCAATCACGAGAAGATCCCAAGATTTGGGCGGGAGTTTGGATAAAGCGTGGCTCACCATGCTGGCTTCTAAGTGGCATGCTGTCCCCGTTGTAATTTGGACCGCTGATACCCCAGCATGGCCTAATCGATTGGCATCATTCACCGTCGCTAAATCGCCAACAATGGCTCCAATTTGCCAATCATTCCGTTTATCTTGGGCGAGTCGCTCAATCAAAGCTGTTTTCCCCGAACCCGGCGAAGATAGCATATTCACCGCTAACCAGCCCTGGTGCTGAAACAGGACTCTATTTTGATTAGCAATGCGATCATTGTGTTCCAGAATCTTGGCATGAAGGTCAAGGTGGCGAACGCTGGGAGCCTCTATGCTTGTTCCTGCTTGGTTCAATTGAGGGTCATGGCCTTGATGAATCTGGACAGATCCAGCACTACAGCCGCAATCTTCACACATCCTACGAGACCTCCATTGCTGTTAGCTCCAGTTCTCTGCCCTGACGCAAATCGGTAGTGAACTGATGACAAGTGGGACAAACATACACCCAGCTAGTGGGCTGAAAATCCAGATCACAAGCTGAACAGTGGCACATCACGGGCACCGTTTCTACTTCAAGTCGAGCATTCGCAGCCATCGTGCCAGCCGTAACGATTTCAAAGGCGAGAGTGAGGGCTTCAGGAATCACACCCGACAATTCCCCGACCCGCAGCTTAATCCAGTGGATATGCTGAGCACCTTGTTGAGCTGCATGGTCGAAGGCGATGTCTAAGGTGGTTTGCATTAAACTCACTTCATGCATGAGGCTTGATTGAACTAGAAACAGAATCCAGCTGTAACTGGATAAGTTCTTGAATGGCGTCCAGTGCTTCTGCAATGCCTTCCTCTGCCGTGGTGGACAGATGCTCACCCACAGCAAATTCGATGGCTTTGACTTCTACCCACCAGGCTTGGGGATGATGCCCATAGACTGAGTGGGTTAAAGCGAGTAATGAGCGCGGATCACAGGTATGCCCCATAGAAGGGACCGTGCTACCAGCGGTTTCCATTCCCCTAGGGGAAATTTGCGTGACTCTGACCGCCTGATCGGGGTCCATACGGCAGGCATCAATAAAGATTACGGTTTCTGTGTTCGCCAGTTCTGCAGCTAGTTCAGGTGTGAGTTGTTGAACGGTTAACGGTCTTACCTGAGGAAGACGCCAAATCGCGACCTCATCTGCAATCCGAGGGCCAATGGCATCATCACAAAGAAGCTGGTTTCCATAACCAATCACTAAGATTGAATGGGGTTTAGTGGGTTGGGGAACGGCTGGTGAAGCGTTCATGAAGATGCATCCTTATACTCATCACCTTGACGATAGGGCTTAAAGTTGAAGAGCTTATGAGGGCTGCCAGGGCTTCAACCACTTCCCTTTTGACTCAATAAACGGATCAATATTGAGGAACTTGTGAGGATGGAAGTTCAAACTGGCCGATCAACCGGCTAAACCAGCAAACTCAATCGTCATAGCGTCTTCAAGTTTATGGCATAGGCTAAAAATGTAACTAAAGCTGCATTGCTCATCCCAATCATTGTGGAGGTGAGAGGATGTTTGCAATAACCCTGCTCCAGATATTGGCGATGATGGGCATCCCTTTAATCGTCACGACTGTTTCATCCCCTATGAATGTCACTGAGCATCCGTCTGTTCCAACCCTGGCCACTTCTCAAACCTGGCGACTGGAATTACTGGCGGATGGGAACTATCAAGTTTGTAGTCTGCCCGAACCTAAAGATGGGCGGGATGGTAATGGGGTTTGCTTTACCTTTGCTAAGCGGGGCGAATACGTGGATGGATATTACGGTTTCCCCCATTCTGGAACCTATATCTGTGTTCAAGGTAAAGCAGAACAGAACCGGGTGAGAGGGCAGGGGTTGGCATTGTCTTGGCCAGGTCACCCTTGGCCTCCAATCACAACGTCACAATACACCTGGCGATTAGATCAGCACTTAACCCTGCAAAATGGCTATGTTGTTCGCAGCGTCAGAGAACAGTCCGGAAGAGTCAATTGGCTTCGATTTGATGAAGTGAAGTTGGATATGGACGGATTCCATCAATATCCAACCGTGAAAATGCGTTCTCCTACTCAACTCTGTGATTGGCAGACACCAACAGAGTTCTGAGCCGAAAGACTTACACCCACCAAGACATACCTAGAGAACGTCAACGCTAAATTCGGAGGTGAATGATGGTTACCCTTCCCTCCTCTCCCAAACAATTTAATTTTCCTAACCTGGTTCAGGGGGTCGCTCAACTCTGCCGTCCCACACTCAGTGTTCTAGCGGCTATGGCGAGCTGTCTCTCAGTATTTGTGCTACAACCTCAGACATCAGTTTGGGTCTATCTACAGACAGCCACAGTATTGATATGTATGACGGCTGGAGCCTTTGCCATCAATGATTTCGATGATATTGAAAAAGATCGTATCAACCATCCTGAACGCCCCCTTCCCTCTGGCACTCTGCTACCTCATCATGCGTGGTGGATTGCAGTGATGCTATTCTGTATTGCTTTAGGCGCAGCAATCCCTCTTGGTCTATCGTGCTGGATTGTAGTGGCTATCAGTGCTCTGCTGCTTTGGAATTATGCCCCTATATTGAATATCAGCGGAATTCTAGGCAACGGTGTTGTATCAATGATTGTTGCGGCTTTAATCTTCTTCGCTAGCCTAGTTGCGGAACGCCCTTGGGCAATGCTCTATCCGAGTATCTTTTTGTTTTTCTATATTTTGGCTAAAGAAATTGTTTGGGATATTCACGATGCAGAGGGAGATCAACAACGGGGGGTAAATACCATTGCAAATCTATGGGGACTAACACCGGCATTTTCAATCGCTTGGGGATTAATAGGGCTACTGCTCATTTCGATTCCCCTAGCCATCGCACGACTCACCATGGCCCATCCGGCCTTGTTTGGATGTTGTGCCATTTTGATGTTGTTAAGCTATGCCCTCGCGCTCTGGCGGTATCAGATCATTCAGACTTCCCAGACCTATACAAACCTAATTGTGCTGGGACGCATAGGAATGATTCTTGGCTTATTCGGGCTATTTGGAACGGCCCCCTCTCTCTAGAAGTACAAGAGCTTAAGGACTGATCACTGTTGCGATCGCATCTCGACTAGGACAAGGTAGCGGTTCCTTCTCCAAGGCTGTTCTAGACCATACGGTGGCATTGCCGGATTGAACATCACCAATCTCGCAACAGGGAATACCAGATGTGTTTAAGGTCCGGCAAATTGATGGTGCATCCCGTTGGGGAGCTGTGAGTAAAAGCGCTCCAGAAGCAATCGCAGCCAATGGATCAATCTTGAAAACACGGCAAATATGGGCCGAGAGGTCTGATATTGGCACTTTCTCAAGGTCGATTACCAATTGACAGTTACTGGCCTGGGCTAGCTCCCAAAGAGCTGCTAGCAACCCCCCTTCAGTCGGGTCATGCATCGCCGAGACTAGTCCAGCTTGGTTTGCAAGTTGGGCATCACGGAGCACACTAATACCAGGCTTATAGAGATAACCCCTCGCCTGAGTCAGCTCATCGGAAGTTAACGCCTGACTGATTTGTTCAGAATATTCGCGAGCTAAGATTGCCGTAGCTTCAATGGGTACACTTTTAGTCAACAAAATGCGATCACCAGGCTTAGCACCGCGAGGAGTAATAAGGCAATCTCGCGCCACTTCACCAATCAGTGTTCCGACAACGATGGGTCGGTCTAGGCCATAGGTGATTTCAGTATGCCCCCCAATTAAAGAGACATTGATCTCCTGACAAGCCGTGTAAATTTGCTGATGAATGCGTTCAGCCAAAGTTGCAGTGGTCCTCTGCTCGGGGAGAAGAATAGTGGCCATCAACCAGCGGGGAGTAGCTCCTGTTGTGGCAATATCATTAGCATTAATCTGGACGACATACCAGCCAATGTCATCTGTAACAAAGGTAATGGGATCAGATTTAATGACCCATAACTTTGCTCCTCCATCGACGACAGCACAATCATGCCCAATGCCTGGCCCCAATAAGACTTGAGGATCATGAATGGGAGTTTGAGAGAGAAGGTGGGCCAATAGATGTGAGGGTAATTTACCAACCGGCAGAGGATCCTGTGTCACCTTAACCTCCTCATCTAAAAATATCTTCTAGTCACTTTTATTAGCAGAAGCTTCGGTCTCTGTATCCTGTGATTTTTCTTGCAGGATATTCTGTAACATTCTGAGCAAGGCATCCGAAGAAAAAGGTTTCTGAAGAAAGGCTTTAACACACTGTCCAAGGGATAAAGCAAATGTCTCATCAACTAAGAGGCCACTGGTCACGATGACTTTAAGCTGAGGATTGATTTTTCGCAGTGTTTGAATGGTCGTTTCTCCACTGAGTGTTGGCATCTGCATATCCATCAATACAACATCAATCTCTGTATGATGTTGAGCATACTGAGCAATGGCATCAATACCATCATCTGCGACCATGACCTGATAGTTGTGCTTTACCAACATACTCTGGGCCACTTCTCGAATCGGAGCTTCATCATCAACGACTAAAACAACCTCGCCCTGACCGTTAGGACACTCTAATTGTTCTTCCTCTACACTGCTGACTGATTCAATAGCAGGGAGGTAGACTTTGAATTGAGTCCCTTGACCAACTTCACTGTAGACGGTGATATATCCATAATGGCTTTGAATAATCTTGTTGACCGTCGAGAGCCCCAATCCGGTTCCTCCCGCAGGCTCCTTGGTAGTAAAGAAGGGCTCGAAAATCTGTTCCTGTAGTTCAGGAGGAATTCCAATTCCAGTATCTGTAACGGTGATCAAAATGTACGGTCCAGCTTGGGCGTTGAGAAAATCTGCTGCAAGGGCTTCATCTAGGGGAAAGTTCATTGCATGGATGGACAAAGAACCGCCCTCTGGCATAGCATCACGAGCATTGACGAGTAGATTCATAAAGACTTGATGTACCTGGGTCGCATCGGCATGAATCGACCAAAGATCGTCAGGGATATGCGTAGATACTTCAATCGATTTAGGAAATGTTTTTAGGGTAAAGTCTCTCAGCTCACTCAGTAAGGGTTTGATGTAAAGAATTGCGCGTTCACCATCTGCGCCCCTAGAAAATGAGAGCACCTGGGTAATCAGTTTTGACCCCCGTTGTGCACAGGTTTGTAAAATCTCAAACTGGTGCTGAATTTGTTCACTGGCATTGGGAAGTTGCAAAGGTAAAAGCTGGGCTACTCCATAGATAGGCGTCAGAATGTTATTAAGGTCATGAGCAATTCCGCTAGCAAGTGCCCCAATACTCTCCAATCGTTGAGCCCGTAAAAATTGTTTTTCGAGTTTTTTAGCTTGAGTGACATCGGTATTGACAATGAGTATGGCTTTGGGATTCCCTAAACTATCTTTGACCAACGTCCATCGGCTCATCACCGTGATCGCATCCCCTGATTTAGTCACCTGTTGCTGTTCGCCTTGCCACTTTCCATGTTGCCTCACATATTGTTCAATTTCTGCTGCTTTCTCGTCGGTTACTTCTAGTAACTGGCCAACTTCTTGACTAAGCGCTTCCTCCTGAGTCCAGCCATAAAGAGCAGATGCACCTTTGCTCCAGTATTGAATCCGACCATCAGGTCCCTGGACCAGAATGGCATCGGTGGCGACATTCAATAGCGCTGCTAGTTCTGAAATTTGTTCTTGTGATTGCTTGCGTTCTGTAATATCTGTCGCCACGCCATCCAATCGCAGGACTCTCTCTTCGGCATCTTTGATCACCCTGCCCCGATCTAATAGCCACCGAATCGACCCATCCGGCCGGACAATGCGATATTCTACTTCTTGGCTACCCGTCTCCAGGATACGTTCAGAAAAACCGCTAACTTTTGCCCGATCATCGGGATGCATAGCTTGTAACCAGAGTTGTGAATTATCTATAAATGCTGAAATAGGGCGTCCATATATCTCTTCAGCGGCTGGACTAAGGTACAACAACTCAAATGAATCTGCCTTTACGGACCAAACGATATCTTGCAGGGATTCTAGAATATTGTTGAGACGCTGTTGACTTTCTTGGTGTGCAACTTCGGCCAGCTTACCTTCAGTGACATCAAAAATTACGCCATCTATATGGAGAGGTTGACCATTTTGAGCCGGAATAGGTTGTCCTTTTTCCCAAAAGTACCGAATTTGATCCTGTTTATCCTGTATTCGATACTCCACTTGAAATGGCATCAGAGAAGAGACAGCCTCCTGTACGGTTGTAACCACTTGGGGCCGATCTTCTGGCACAATCATCGGATCAATGGAGCAAACTTCTCCGACTGAAAGGTCGATGGAATCATTACCTGTTAATGTTTTGCACTGATCATTCAGAAACACCATTCTATTGTGATCTTCAGGAAAGACCCGATAAACGATCCCTGGTAGATTTTCTGCCAATGTTCGATATTCTTGTTCGCTTTGTCTCAAAGTTTGATCGATTTGGTGCCGATCTAAGGCTTGCGCTAACAAATTGGCCACTGACTGGAGAAAGTCAATATCATTCTCATTAAATAGACGATGGTGGCCGGTATGAGCACCGATTACCCCGTACGTTTGATGTTGCCCTTGAAGAATGACACTCATCCCACTAACGACCTTATGATCCAGTAACAATGGCGGACCGCTAAATCGAGTTTCTGTCTCCAAGTTGTCAACAATGACTGGCCTAGAACTCCGCAATGTATAACCAGCTTGGGACTCTTGCTCAGTCCCAATGATGGCCTGACCCACCAGTCCAGGTTGCCAACCCACCCCGGCCTTCAGCAATAACGATTCACCATCGGGACGTAACTGAAGTACTTTGCAATATTCCACCTCCAAAGTCTGAGAGACGACTCTGACAATTTCATTCATCAAACCATCGATATCTCGACTTGCTAAGGCTAATGCCCCTAATTGAGCCACTGAAGTCTGTTGTCTGGCTCTCAAGGCTAAGGTCTGCTCGATTATTTTTTGCTTAGTGATATCACTGGCGCTTGCATAAATCTGTTGCTGCTGAAGGTATGGTGTGGCGGACCAGAGAAACCAGCGGTAGGAGCCATCATGGCAGCGATATCGATTCTCAAAGGCAATAGTATTAGTGCCCATTGCCAACTGCTCTAATTCTCTGACAGTGGCATCCCGATCCTCGGGGTGAACAAAGTTAAGGAAAGGCTGAGCCAAGAGTTCTTTGATTGAATAGCCTAAAGTGCTAATAAAAGCAGGATTGACGGTTTTAAAGTAACCGTCAAAGCCCGCAATACAGTGCAGGTCCAAAGAAACTGAAAGGAACCGATTACGGTCAGTTTCTGCGGTTTGGCGCTCAAGCTCTGCTGTGGTTTTCTGGGCCAGAATCGTCAGCACCTCTTCTATAAACGCCAGATCGTCAAGGGGCTGTCGGCATAAAACAACAATTAATCCCACTACTTGCTTAGCACTAGAGATGAGGGGAATCCCCAAATACCCTTCTATGCTTAAGTCCCTGAGCATCTGATCATGAGGAAAAACCGCTTGGACGCCCTGATGATACATACAGGATTGTTGTTCAATGACTTCCTCACAGGGAGTCCCAGCTAGAGCATATTCAAAGTTGGATTGGAGCTGTCCTGCCTTTGCCACCGCAAGGGTGCGAATCGTTGCTTGGCCCTCTATATTGACAAGCTGACCAATATGAGCGAAATCTGCAGGGAGTACTTGATTCAGATGTGTCACAAGGGATTGGAAGAAATCCTCACCAGTAGATGTTGCCAGACCTTTAGCCAGATGGTGTCGCATAAGATCTCGGCGCTCTAATTTCGATGTTCGATCTTGCACCAGCTGCTCCAGTTCTTGGTTGCGTTTTTGGAGTAGTTGATGATTTTGGGTCTCCAGTTGCGTGATTTGCTGCTGGAGTAGTTCCACGACCTCATAAATTTCAGCAGGGTCTACGGGTAGCAAGTTCCTCTGGGTGACAATGCCCCGCAAGGTTCCATGTCCATCAGCGACGACTAATCGACGGACTTTTTGCTGCTGCATTTTCTGATGGACGGTCCACAGGGAATCATCTGGAGTAACGAGGGAAAGAGGGGTACTCATCACCTCTTGTGCTTGAGTCTGGGCGAAATCCAGCTCCAATCGCTGAAATTGGACAATATCTCTTTCTGTAATAATCCCGATTGGGCAGTGATTTTCTGTGAGATCATCGGCAGGTTCAACCATAACGATACAGCTCACTCCCTGCAGATTCATGCACTGGGTAATCTGCAACAGTGAGTTAGTAGGTAAAGCTTGAACCACATCTGGGGTCATTACCTCCCTTACCCGACGAATTTTAAGTAAATCAGACGGTTGCAGCAGATTCCGAATTCGGCGAGGGGTCAGTAGTCCTTTCACCTGTCCTTGTTGATCCAGCACAGGTAAATGACGAATGTGCTGTCGATTCATCCGCTCTAATGCGGTGAATACAGTTGAATGCCCATCATCAACCAACGTTACGACGGGTTGGGACATCACTGCTGCAGCGGTGAGTTCACCCAACGAGCGATTCTCAGCAATTAAGCGAACAATGTCGCGTTCAGTGAGAATACCAACCAGTTGAGTATCTTCCTCAAACAGTACACAACCCGTTTGTTCGATTCCCAATTGGGGGAGAGTGGGCTGGTTAACCTCATCTGCCATCAAATGGCAATGAAGGGCGGACCGACTCGTAAGACCAATGACTTCTGTTAATGGAGTATCAGGCGCAGCTATGAGGGGTTGCAAATCTAGGGCTGCTTCAAGTGGGAACGTCATGAATTGCTGCATCATCGAACCCACTTGCCCACAATTACTTTCATTTGATTGTAAATGCAGCTCGATTTTATTTTGCAAAAGAAGCATAAAACTCAATCAATGAGCGGTCTAACGTATCGTATTGCCCCATATTTGCGGGAGGCGGAATGACTCAATCTTGAGGGATTGAATATATTCTCGTCACAATTTCTTCAACTTTCTCACTTATTGTTTTGGCATTCTTAGCCGTGTGAAAACAACAGATTCCAACGTCCCGCCCGTTCAATTATTTTTAGGTGGAGTGTGGAGAGAATCGTGTATTGCTGTCTACGAACAAACCTACGATTGCAATCTATTTCGGTATCTATACTTTGGCACGCAAGGTTCATGGGCATCGTTTTACTCAAGGTATTGTCTTGTCTAGATATTGAAGGAATCCATTAGCCCAGACCAGTCTGTACCAAAGAAGTTTTATTGTCGTTATGCCGTCAATTGTTCATGAATAAACCATCTGAGCAACGCTCGCTTAATAGAGCGCAGAACTCCTTTCGTCTTTCGGAACTCTCTCCAGAGCATATTACTGAAATTTATGATTCATTTCATATTGAGGACGACCGAACGGGATTGAGTTCTGAAACGCTACAGCG
The DNA here is from genome assembly GCF_000238775.2 of Acaryochloris sp. CCMEE 5410. Taxonomy (NCBI): domain Bacteria; kingdom Bacillati; phylum Cyanobacteriota; class Cyanophyceae; order Acaryochloridales; family Acaryochloridaceae; genus Acaryochloris; species Acaryochloris sp. CCMEE 5410. Next base: position 274,917 of record NZ_AFEJ02000005.1, read on the forward strand.
TGCGATCGCAGATAATCTCTATTACATCCAGGGTAAATTCCCAGAAATTGCCACCCTATATGACTACTACATGGCTGTCGCCTATACGGTGCGAGATCGATTACTGCATCGCTGGATCAACACCGTCAAAACCTACCGTGAACAGGATGTCAAGGTGGTTTGTTATCTCTCTGCTGAATATTTACCAGGCCCTCACTTAGAAAATAACCTGGTTAATCTCGGTATCTATGATCAAGTCCAACAAGCGGTGGAATCCTCGGGATTAGATCTGAGATCCATTTTGGCGCAAGAAGAAGAACCGGGATTGGGGAATGGGGGACTCGGTCGTTTAGCCGCCTGCTATATGGACTCCCTAGCTTCCCTGGAAATTCCAGCGATTGGCTATGGCATTCGGTATGAGTACGGAATCTTTGACCAGGAAATCCGAGAGGGTTGGCAGGTTGAAATTACGGATAAATGGTTACGTCTGGGGAACCCCTGGGAAATACCTCGTCCAGAGAACGCTGTAGAGGTCAAGTGTGGGGGCTATACAGAACCCTATACCGATGATCAAGGCGACTACCGAGTACGCTGGATACCTCACCAAGTGGTGAATGGAATACCCTATGACACCCCTATTTCCGGTTATCGCGTAAACACCACGAGCACGATGCGGCTTTGGAAGGCAGAAGCTCCAGAGTCTTTCGATTTTCAAGCCTTTAACGTCGGGGACTATTACGGAGCCGTCGATGCCAAAATTATTTCCGAAAATCTGACCAAAGTTCTCTATCCCAATGATGAACCCATCCAAGGGAAGCAACTGCGTCTTGAACAACAATACTTCTTCGTTTCTTGTTCCCTCCAAAATCTACTAAAAATTCATCTGTTGCGGGGTGACCCGATCGAGACCTTTCATGAGAAATTTGTGATTCAACTCAACGATACACACCCCGCGATCGGGGTTGCGGAACTCATGCGGTTGTTGGTAGATGAGTATCTGCTTCATTGGCAGAAGGCTTGGGACATAACCCAACAAGCCTTCGCTTACACCAATCACACCCTCCTGCCTGAAGCGTTGGAGACCTGGCCTTTGAATCTGTTTGGCAGTCTCTTACCTCGACATTTAGAAATTATTTATGAAATTAATCAGCGTTTTCTCGATCAGGTGCGGCTGAAATACCTAGGTAACCCAGATAAACTCGCCCGCTTATCCCTTATTGAAGAAGGCGGGAGCAAACGAATTCGCATGGCTCATCTGGCCTGTGTGGGGAGTCACGCCATTAATGGGGTGGCCGCTTTGCATACAGAACTCTTAAAAAAAGGGGTCCTGAAAGACTTCTATGACTTGTGGCCCCATAAGTTCACCAATATAACCAACGGGGTAACTCCGCGACGGTGGATGGTCTTAATTAATCAGAGGCTAACCCAATTGATTACCCGCGAGATTGGTGAAACTTGGATCACACAACTTGAGGATCTCAAACGGTTAGAATCTTTAGCCGAGGATCCAGCGTTCCGCCAAGAATGGCGACGGGTCAAACGAGCCGTGAAACAGGATCTAGCAGACTATATTCAAGCTCACCAAGGACTGACTCTTAATCCCGATTCGATTTTTGATATCCAGGCCAAGCGCATTCATGAATATAAGCGCCAACATCTCAATGTGCTTCATATCATTACGCTCTATAACCGTATCAAACACAATCCCCGACTCGCGGTTCCACCTCGCACTTTTATCTTTGGAGGCAAAGCTGCCCCTGGCTATCAGATGGCCAAGCTGATCATTAAGCTGATCACGTCGGTGGGAGAAGTCGTAAATCATGATCCTGACATCTGCGATCTCATCAAAGTAGTCTTCCTACCTGACTTCAATGTCACCAACAGTCAGCGAATTTATCCCGCCGCTGATTTATCGGAGCAGATTTCCACGGCAGGGAAGGAAGCCTCCGGCACGGGCAATATGAAGTTCTCAATGAATGGCGCTTTAACCATTGGCACCCTCGACGGTGCCAATATTGAAATTCGTGAGGCAGTGGAGGCTGACAACTTTTTCCTATTTGGGCATACCAGTGAAGATATTGTTGACCTTAAGGCACAAGGGTACGTCCCAAAGACCTTCTATAATACCAATCCAGCCCTGAAAGAAGCGATCGACCTCATTGCCTCAGGATATTTTTCCCATGGGAATCGGGCGCTATTTCAACCCCTAGTGGATCAACTTCTGCAAGCAGATCCCTATTGCTTACTGGCAGACTATCAGTCATATATTGACTGCCAAGATCAGGTGGGACAGGCATTTCAAGATCAAGACACCTGGACCAAAACGGCCATTCTCAATGTTGCTCGGATTGGGCGGTTCTCTTCAGATCGAGCCATTCGGGAATATTGCCGAGAGATTTGGCGGGTTATTCCGGTCTCCATTCATTTGGAGGAATATCAGCAGGCCGAAGCCAGTTTGGCAGGAGAACACTGTCTGGATGCAGATGCATGTCCCTTTTAAGTTCTCTATGCCGCCATAAAGTCCTGTAGATTACCCGATTGGAGTAACTTCGATTTTGCAGTCTGTTCGAGTTTTCTCACCCATTCCCGACTGATGCCCATTTGTTGACTGACTCGGTAGAGAGAGCGTTCTCGCCCATCTTCCAGACCATAGCGGAGGATAAGAACAGTGCGCTCATTGTCATTGAGCTGAGCTAGAGCCGACCATAAAGCATTTCGCAAGAAATCTTGTTCCACCACTTCATTAGGACTGGGCATTTGCAAATCTTCTAACAAATCACCTAACTCCATCTCTTGATCCTTCCCTACTCGGATATTCAGGGATTCAGGATTGGATATCCGGGCGGCTTGTAAGGTCTTCTGCAGCTGTTCCAATGTGATGCCTAATTCGGCAACCATTTCCTGGTGAGTGGGGGTGCGTCCAAGGGTTTGGGATAGCTCTCGACGCACTCGTTTGATGCGGTTGAGCTTTTCCGTCATATGCACAGGGATGCGAATGGTATGGGACTGCATTGCGATCGCACGAGTGATAGATTGGCGAATCCACCAGTATGCATAGGTGCTAAATCGATATCCCTTAGCAGGATCAAACTTCTCTACCGCTCGCTCTAGCCCCAAACTCCCTTCTTGGATGAGATCAATTAAATCCATTCCCCGTTTTTGATATTTCTTCGCGATCGTGACCACTAATCGCAGATTGCCGCAAATCATCCTGTGTTTTGCCCGCTGCCCCCGTTTCTGTATCTGGTCTAATTCAGCTTGGGAAATCCCTTTCGGTGGGTTTAGAGCTGATTGGATTTGTTGCCCTAATGACACTTCTTCTGCATGGGTCAACAGCGAGTATCCACCCATACGGGTCAAATAAGCCCCAAGAGCGTCTTTATTCGATCTCATGGTTGTAAACATATCGATCACCTGTTCGCGTTACTGACTTAAGCTGACTTGAAAGCGTCGGATTCCACGATCGAGCGTCCGCCCATGACTAATGTGGATCTAGGAAGTCTGATTCTGACTCACTTCGACCAAGCATTATGGCAAAGCTCAACAATAAGAACAACGCCATCAATAACCAGCTCAATACCGTGACCCATTCTGGATAGTCAGGGTGAAAAAACAGTTTTAAATCGGAGGGGATTCGCATATATCACACTCCTTTTCTTCAACTAAAACCCGATAAACTGGCAAAAAAGATTGCCTCATAGCGAGATTCGCCGTTTATCCTCATTTCTACAGTAGAAAATAGTCTTGATATTCTTGTGAGGTCGATAATCCAATCTCTGACTCACCTTCAGGCCACTACAGAGGTTCTATACATCAGTAAAAGGCAGATCCCTCAGCCCATCTAAACTAAAGATTGCGAATAGCTGGCTGAAGTATCTGCCATGCCACATCTAAACCTTGGCAAGTACTTCAACCAAGGTTCAAGGCTGAACAAAGATCGGCTCAAACTTCAGCTTGGAACAGTGATTAATTGCCTGGATCCGTCTCAAGATGGGTAATGCGTCCCCGCCAATAGGTAAAGGGTCCATCTTCCAATTGCCAGCTCACCTGACCAAAGGTCGGCATATCGTACCCACCCAATGTCCTATACTCGGACACCACACAACTCCAGGGGGTTTCAACGGCTTGTCCTGCAACCATTCTGGGTCGATTCGGTGCAGTGATACTAACGAGGTCACCATTAGGATCAAAATTGTAATGGACTCCTACGTCTGGTTCACTTGTAACCTTTACGGTGAACTCATTCAGTTTGTGCCAATGTAACGCTGAATTATTCAGAAACGCAGCTGGGAAAAAGATCAATTCTGCCAGGTACCGCATTAGCTCCCCTTTATCTGTACTCGGTCCTGCCACCCTTAAAAAGGGAATCGAACCCAACAGCCTTCCTTCCAGCCTCCCTTTACCTTGGACATAGCTGTCCACTACTTCGATATGAATAAAGGGGGCAAGTCGAAAAATGGCTCGCCACACAAACCCCGGTTGTCGAATCGCAAAGTCTTGGGTGGCCGTAAACGGTAGCCACCTTCCCTGCTCGGATAAACGCATTTCACCCGTTTGGTGAATCTGAATAGTGGTGGGACTATCCTGAGATGGCCCTTGGTCTGAGTCTGAACGATGCGATCTCATTGCCAATGCACAAATCAACCTGGGGGGTTGAAGGACCTGTTCATCATTGGTCAGCATTCTCAGAGCCTGGACTTGTTGCTCAATTGAGCGATGAAACTGCCAAGTGGATCCAAAATGCAGAATGAACAAGAGGGCTAGAGCCAATAAAATTGCGAGCCTAAGGGGCACAACAACCTCCCAAACCATAAAAAATAATCATGTTCAGAGGTTCTAAACCATCGGAAAACCGACTTTAACCTCGAGCAGATGGGTGATCAACAGGCGAGGATTTCCTCTCTGGCTTGGATGAATTCGCCCGGAAAGTTTCATCACACAGTAAGACTAACTGACCTCTCACTGCAGCGTGATCCAGTAAGTTATGGGCCACCGCTGCATCTGCTAAGGGTAGGCGATCGGCAATGATAGGTTGAATAGAGCCATCCGCCAGTAGATCCAGAAGGCTCGTTAAATCGTCTCGGAACCAATTGGGTTGACGCCGCTTCAAATCAGTAATGTTGTAAAAAACAGCGCTACGACGATCCGGCCAGATGTTCAACAGAGTCAGAAGGCCCATACTCCCCCCGACTTTCAACAGCCTGCCCCAATGTGCTGATAGCGCTGAGGAAAATCCATAGCTAATGAGTTGTCCCCCAGGCGCTAAAGTTTGGTATGACCCCAGTAAATGACGCCCCCCAATGGCATCAAAGACCACATCCATTCCATTGGGCGTGAGACGACGAATCTGCTGTTGGAAGTCTTGCTGCTGATAATCAATCGGAGTGGCACCCAAATTGGCAATGAGATCATGTTTCGATGCGGAGTCCGTACCATACATCTTTAAGCCCGCGAGGTGACCTAACTCCAGGAACGCAGTTCCAACACCGCCCGCAGCACCGTGAATCAAGATGTGATCGCCGGATTGAACCTTAGCAATTCGGTGCAGTAACTGATAGGCTGTCACATACTGCAAAACTAGACCGACGGCCTCGGCAACATCCACCTCAGGTGGTACCAGAACACATTCATGGGCGGGTAAACAAACGTACTCACTATATCCCCCCACCACAGTCAGGGCCGCAATCCGCTGACCGATATCCAGCCCCGCGACCCCAGAACCGAGCTGATCAACAATCCCAACTATTTCATAGCCTGGGGTAAAGGGCACTTTGGGTAATCCCAGATAGAGTCCCTCGCGGATCAAAACGTCTGTAAAAGCCACACCAGTTGCTAATACCCGTACTCCCACTTCTCCCGCCCGAGGTTCAGGTCGTTCATCCATAACTATCTCTAAAACATCCGGTCCGCCGTGGCGGGAAATAATCACATGTCGGTAGCGCATACTAACACCTATGTTTGAGGGCTAAATGCTTTACAGTTGAGGGCATCTAGCCTCCAATCTAGAGTGGGATATTGTGAAAATTGTGAGGGCTGTAAGCACCCAATAGCGACGATCTAATCCCCTCACATTGTCTTCAACTTTTCGCTTTAGTCTCATGGCTAGAGAGGATCTGAATTGCCCCTCAAGATTAATCCTTCCCCCTCTTCCTGAGCACATGACGCTTGACTTCAAGCGTTTTCTCGCCATTAAGTTATGGGAATGAAGGATATCTTGATTGATAAAGAATCTTCTCACAGGCTTCCAACAGGGAAAGCGGTCAGAGATGTTAATAATTACCATCGAACGAGCACAACATCGCTGAAACATTACAGTTGCTCATTACTGAACGGTCGTGGAGACACCCATGTTCAATATCATCCGTTACAGTCAAATGGTCGGATTAACTGCAATTGGGAACACCACTAATTCCCACCTAGGAAACGTGGAAGAGATCTGGCTTGACGAGTCTGGATATGTCACATATCTATCCAGTCGCCAGCGGTATTGGTCTCTTCGTCAAGTTGCGAGTGTGGGCAAAGAGACCGTGTCGGTTGATCGTCCCCTCATAGTGTCAACCCCACCCCATCTCCATCATGGATATCAACTCCCAGTCCGATCTAGGGTCGGAGAAACGTTGGGCTGGGTAGAAGATTTTCTGTTCGATTGGCATACAGGGGAAATCGTCGCTTATATCTTGGCAGGAGAGATTGCCAGTTACCTAGGAGAACGCGCAATCCTCTTCCCTGGGGATATCGAGAAATACACACCTGAAGCCCTCCTGATTCCAGAAGGAGCAAAAAATCTACTCAAACCGGAGTCAGAAGGGTCAAAGGATTTTATTTGCGAAAAATCTACCGAGGTTAAATTTGTTATCCAGGAGATGACGGATCGCTTACAGCGTTTATTCAACCTAAATGACGGACCATACGAGATTCAGATCAAGATTCAGCAAGTTAGCGAAGCTCTTGCTTCCACGAATAAGTATGATCAGCGCCATTTGGCTGAAGCTACTGAGTTTCTTCAAGGTCAATGGGCTAGTTTGCAGCATGGAATTAGTCGTAACCTCAATCTAGCCCAAACTGCTCTAGAAAAAGCTTGGCAAGAAATTGTGAGTCAGAACAAGCTTTAAAGGTTGATCACGATCTGGATGCCTATCTATTTTTGGTGTGCTGCTCACCCACCCAAATGAACTGACCCCTTTAATTTATGGAGGATTGGATATGTCCACTCTAACCCTCAACGTTTCTACTGTTAGCCCTCTCGGCGACCGTGTCTTTCTGAAGGTAAATAGGGCTGAAGAAAAAACCGCAGGTGGCATCTTAATGCCCGATACGGCTCAAGAGAAATCTCAAGTGGGAGAGGTGGTTAGTGTTGGGCCTGGTTTGAGGTCTGGGAATGGCTCCTATGCCCCCATCGACGTTCAAGTCGGCGATCAGGTGCTATATGCCAAATACAGTGGAACGGATATCAAACTGGGTAATGAAGATTATGTGCTGACCAAAGCTCAAGATATTCTCGCGATTGTCACATAGGGAATCAACGTGTTGGAGGTAAGGAATGATGGCTAAGTCAATTCAATACGATACAGCAGCTCGCCATGCCTTAGAGCAAGGGATCGATCTGCTAACTGAAGCAGTGGCAGTGACCTTAGGACCAAGGGGTCGCAATGTCGTCCTTGAGCAGAAATTTGGTCCCCCGCAAATTGTGAATGATGGCATCACCATTGCCAAGGAAATTGAACTAGACAACCCTTTAGCCAATACAGGCGTAGCCTTGTTGCGCCAAGTTGCAGCCAAAACCAATGATGCGGCAGGGGATGGCACCACCACAGCCGTTGTTTTAAGCCATGCAATGGTAAAGGAAGGGTTGCGCAATATCGCAGCGGGAGCCAATCCAATGGCAATACGACGGGGCATCGACCAGGCCACCCAATTTTTGTTGGATCAGATTGCTGAACATGCACTACCTGTGAAAGATTCCAATGCGATCTCACAGGTTGGGACCATTGCTGCGGGCAATGATGAAACTGTGGGGCAAATGATTGCTGCTGCCATGGCAAAGGTGGGTCAGCAAGGGGTGATTTCTTTGGAAGAAGGCCAATCAATGCAGACCGAAGTCGAAGTCACGGAAGGGATGCGGTTTGACAAGGGGTATATTTCACCTTACTTCGTAACGGATGCCGAGCGAATGGTGACGACTCTGGATGATGCCTACCTATTACTAACGGATAAAAAGATCACCTTAGTGAATGCCTTACTGCCCATTCTGGAGAACGTTACACAAACGGGTAAACCTCTTGTGATAATTGCTGAAGATATTGAAAAAGAAGCCTTAGCAACCCTTGTCCTAAATCAATTACGAGGTACTGTCAGGGTGGCTGGGGTTAAGGCACCTGGATTTGGCGATCGCCGCAAGGATCTGTTAGCTGATATAGCAGTACTCACTGGAGGACAAGTCATCAGCGAAGATACTGGGCTGACCTTAGAAAACGACACCCTAGAAATGATGGGCCGTGCTCGCCAAGTGGTCATCACTAAGGACCATACCACCCTCATCTCGGAAAGCAATGAAGCTGCTGTCAAAGCGCGTTGTGAGCAAATTCATCGCCTGATAGATGAGACAGACTCATCCTTTGAAAAGGAAAAACTGCATGAGCGTCTAGCTCAGCTTTCTGGTGGGGTAGCTGTAATCAAGGTTGGGGCCGCCACTGAAACGGAAATGAAGGACCGTAAGTTAAAACTAGAAGACGCGATTAACGCAACTCAAGCCGCTGTTGAGGAAGGCATTGTTCCAGGTGGTGGTACAACCCTCGTGCATCTTGCCCCTCAACTTGAGGACTGGTCTGCTGAACATTTGGTTGGTGATGAACTGATCGGAGCCATGATTCTAGTCCGTTCCCTCTCTGCTCCATTGAGACAGATTGTTGAGAACGCGGGTCTGAATGGTGGGGTGGTTGTAGAGCAGGTTAAGACTTTACCGTTCAACACGGGCTATGATGCCTTGAACAACCAGTATGTGGATATGTTTACTGCCGGGATTGTCGATCCAGCTAAGGTGACTAGTGCTGGGTTGCGAAATGCCGCTTCCATTGCGGGTATGGTTCTGACCACAGAGTGCATTATTGCGGAGCAATCTCAGGCCACAACAAAGGATTTAGCGAATGCTGGTTGAGAAAGGAAAGGGTCCGGTGACTGATTCTTTAATCTGATGTTACGACATTAGGATTCCCTTCAATGTCCGATTTGGCCTGTATTCGTTGGCTGATCTTCATGGTTTTCACATAATTATTCCTTAATCTTTGGAATATTGGTAATCATCCATGAGATGGAACGGAAGGAAAAAGTGCCCACATAGATGGAGTGAGTCATCATGTCATCCGCATCAACTGGCGTACTAGATAGGTGTCCTGATATTACAGAACTGCCTGAGAAAGTGAGGTGTTGTTATGTCAATGAGATGCAGCGAACCCAAATTATCCGAATTGTCAATATTCCCCACGACTTCCTCGAGCGGACTGTATTACCAGGTGATCACTTAGTTTTTGAAACCTATCCCGACGCTGAGTTGGAGGTTCATACTTATGAAATGGCCAGTGCTACTTTGACGGCGAAGATTATATGCGATCGCTTGGCCATTCCAACAGTATCGGAAACAACTAGGATGTGTGCTTTATATAAAGAGTTGAATGGGGGATAAAAGGTCCCCTCAGCCCCTTAAGCACAAATGATTCTTGTTCCCACTCTGATAGCCTTTGCCACTTAGAACTAGGTATGCTTTGGATCTATTCCCAAAAACAGGCCCCCTTTTGGTGGATTGAAGTTGTGGCGCTAGAACCACAAAGCACACTCTACTATGGCCCTTTCAGAACTTCGACAGAAGCCGCAAATTATCAAGCTAACGTTACTAAAGACATGAAGGCAGAGCCTCAAAAAATTACTGTCACAATCCGCACATGTCAACCAGAAATCTTAGCCATTACTAGTATTGAAGCCCCGAATAGAGAACCCCCTTTTCTACCCGAACGATAGCTCCAAAACGACAATACTTCAACGAGAAGTATGGATACTCAACATCTAAAATTCATCCCTCAGAGCAACGTTTTTAAGCTGCTATGGGTCTTATTCTTATCTTTTCTAATTGGATTGGAGCGAGAAGGACATCATACTCAAACAGGTCGCTATGCTTTTGGTGGAGTTCGTACCTACCCAATGATTGGATTAGTAGGGTACTGCATCGCCTTTTTGACGAACGGTCAAAGTATCGCATTGGGAATGGGTTTTCTAGCCATTGCTGGTCTGATGGCTCTTTCGTATTGGCATAAGTTGCAAACAGTAGAAAATGCAGGGGTAACTTCAGAAATTGCTTGCTTAGCAACCTATTTGGTGGGTGCTCTTGTCTACTTTGGTCACTACTGGGAAGCCGCAACCTTAGCGATTACCAGTTTATTTTTATTGGAATTAAAGTCTGTTTTAGAAAAGTTGGCTACCCAATTTTCTTCAGAAGATATTCTTACATTAACCAAGTTTTTACTACTGACATTTGTGATCTTGCCAGTTCTGCCCAATCAAGCCTATGGCGAGTTTCAACTCAATCCCTTTAAGACTTGGTTAGTCGTCATTGCTGTAAGCGGCATCTCCTATGCCAGCTATCTGTTGCAGCGTGCATTTCAGGGGAGAGGGACTCTGATTATTATTGCGTTGATTGGTGGAGCTTATTCTTCAACCGTTACAACCGTGGCCCTTGCCAAACAATCCACCTCAGATCCTCTGCCAAGAAGGTATGCAGGAGCAATTCTCATAGCCTCAGGGATGATGTATTGCCGCTTGATCGTTTTAACGGGTATCTTCAATAAGTCTCTTGCAGCCCTCCTATGGGGACCTATGAGTCTCGTGGCAAGCATCGCTATTTTAGGAGGTGGAATATGGTTAATATTTACAGGTCGCTCAGCTAAGGTTTACTCAGTCCGAGCAACATCTCAAAATCCACTTGAGCTGAGATTTGCATTACTCTTTGCAGGGGTATTTGTGATGTTGCTAGTTTTGACACACTACGCAATTGAGGTTTTGGGTCAAGCGGGCATCTACACCCTAGCTGGTATTTTGGGGTTCGCGGATGTAGATCCTTTCGTCATGGGTATCACCCAATCTGCTGGTCAGTCTACTGCGCTAAACATTAGTGCGATCGCTATTTTAATAGCCGCAGCTAGTAATAGTATCGCGAAAGGTATATACACATTGGGTATTGGTGATTGGAAAGTAGGGAAATCAAGCCTTATTTTACAAAGTATTCTAGCTTTGATCAGCTTACTTCCTATTTTATATTTGAGGTAGAAAATGCGAGGTTACTAAAACTATTAACGCCACTATTTTGATTGAAAGTCTTGACAGTTTAGTGCATCGCTTGTTAGGACCCTTCCTGGGTGAACAGCACAGCTAAGGTATGCATTTCGATTGTAAAACTTACACTTTAGACAATGATTACAACTATCTTTTCGCAAATATACTAAAGATCTGCGAAAGAGCTTAATAAAGTTTGGGGAACAGCAAATCAAGATCACCACTAAAATCGCTATTACTATTCCTAAATTAATAGAAGAACTGACATGATTATCAGATACTTCTCTAGGATTAGGAATATCAAGCTGGTTCACTAAAATAATTTTCCTAGATATTTGCTCTTGTTCAACCAGTATTTTAATCAAATCTATTGTGTATACCATGATTACATCCTGCTATTTACTTAGAGAAATTATCTTTTCAGTAACTAGTATTCTTCTGAAATAGTTAACAATAACTTTCTTGCGTCCTCGGCATAAACCAGACAGTTACGATAAGCATCACTTTCTGCCTGTTATAAGTTAGACATTGATAATAAAAATATATTTGTAAAATTTGAAGTATTTGTGAGAAAGCAAGAATGAAGTGAGCACTGATAAAGATATAGATAGTGCGTCTCTTGGCTGATGATTTATAGCTATAGGAATAAAAGGAACTTTAGCTTTCTTCTCGAATTATTAGATGACACCGATATATTTCTCATCAATATTTGGAGGATTAAATACCATATTTAATTTTAATAAATATAATTATACTGTTGAATAATATTTTTAGTGGCGGCAGATTTCTACTATGTCTCACAAAACCTCCAAGTTCTTAGAATAGACTAGGTACTAATCAATTCAAAGATTATGTGTAATTAGCTAAGCACGTCTAACCGAAAAGAATTGTTTAGGGATTCAGAGTTATGAATACTAATGATCTTGCATAGGATCCTTAGCCCAAAATAATAGTTATCCTCCGTTAAAGAGATAAAATTCTTTCTTGACATGTGTTCGTTGGTTTTTTTCTTCCTCCTATTTCTATGTTTCAACTTATTCTCCATGGCACCTTTTGAGCCTATATAAGAATTGGAATTCAAGCTTTACTTAACCAAGGGATAAGCAAAAAAATATCCTATGCATCTATGACAAATACCTAGGTTATATGTATATTTCTATAATTCAATACTATTGGAAATTAAGAAATATTTTCTGGATATCTAAAAGCAGATGATGGTCTTTTTTAAAGAAACAATCACTAGCCATGAAAGAAACCAACCAAAATCATCTAATATCAGCCAGCACTGAGCAAAAGATGCTAAGTAATCAAAGAAAGATTTCCTTTGGCACTTCAGTCGAAATCCTGAAAGGACCTTTGCGTGGATGTAAAGGTAAAATCATAGGAAGTACTAATGATGGTGTGTTTTTTATCTTAAAAGATTTTGACTCAGTTCAAAAAGACAACAGCCAGTTTGTAGAGGGTCCTTACTTAGGATGTGAACTTAAGATTTTGAGTTAAATGAATAGTTAAACTATCAGCAGGTAATTTCATAAACACTTTGACATTCACCGATCAATCAACGGCAGGTGAATAATCAGTTCCGCAATTTGTTAGTCTTTTTCCAAGCGTATAAATTAAAATTGAAGCCTACCAAAATTAAAAGTTACTTAGGAATGAAACTTAAGTCAATAGCTCTACAGAATTTGAGCCAGTAGGATCATTTCACTCACAAGATCTTCAAACTATATCAGTAATTTGAAGGTGAGGTAAAAAGGTAATACTATCTTCTACCTTCCACCACTTAAACAGATGGAGGTAATGATGAATAAGAGAATCTTGATCGCCATGGATGATTCTGATTCCAGTGAGTTTGTATTCGAACAAGCATTTCTCATCGCACAAGAACATAAGTCTAGTCTCAAACTACTCCATGTTCTAAATTCTCAAGATCAAAATTTACCTTCCAACAAGACACTTAGTGACCAATTACAATCTACTCAGAAAAATTCAAATGTAATGCCTGTTCAAAAGTCTAATTTCCCTAAATCCAATTCTGAGGGGAGGATTTTAAGGCGTCTAGTTGGTTGTGTAGAGAGAGCCAAGGCTGCCCGTATAGATGCGGACTATATCTGCATAATTGGAGAACCGGGACAATTAATTTGTGACTTAGCGCTATCTTGGCGTGCAGACTTAATTCTTTTGGGTGGAGAAGAACCAGCTAGTGATAGTACACCTTCTCACAATAGTGTCAGAAACTATGTTACACACCATGCACCTTGTTCAGTTGAAGTTGCACGACTTTCAAGGAATCAACAGCCATCAAACTCACTAGAAAATGAGGTTCTTTATTCACATCTTTCTGGTTGGCAATAATTTTAGGTACCCAGAAAATCGAAAAAATAAATTCAGTTCCATAAGGGAGGGATTACGATGCTATATCCTTTATATTCCAGCGGAGCGACTTACTTCGTAGTTAAACTGGGTGTTCTTTGTTTAGCCATTTTCGTTTGGGGCTGGGCACATCACACCCCTAAGATTTCTAAGGAAACTTAAAAACTCTGTACTTTAGGTGCAGAGGAAACTCATGGCACTGGTCTATTAATAGGCACACACTTAAACTCTTTTTAGTGAGGAGTTCTAGTGTGCTCAACGGACGAGAACAAAATCCCATCTCCATTGCTAGTGTGGTCTGCTTACTGAGTCCCCAATGGGGTCTAACTTTTGAATCAGGCGTCGTACGTCTAGCACTCTCTGTAACCCCGGCCGCTTCTTCGCATAGAGATTCTGCCGTCTTCGATAAGCACTACATCGTCTCCTCAAGGCAGCATTGTGAGCCTCATTATGATTGGCATAGACCTCAGACCCTGTACTCATAGCGGTAAAGGGATGCTCTGCTTTCACCCACTCTACTCGCCGATTCCCCTGAGACCCTTTAACTTTCATCGCGACTTCTAACCCTTCTCGCTAAACCTTGCGATGCCCATAGTCAGGGTGACACTCCTCACCGTTGAGATAGACACTGGCGAGCTTCCAAAGCTCTTGTCCATAAAGCCTTTCACCTAAGCCTTCGGCACGCTACTCGAACGGTAAACCATCGAATCCCATCACAGGCTTTCACCCACTCCCAAGCCTAGTAAACGCCATTTGCAAAAAGTTGTGTATCCTTGAGGTCAGCTTGTGCTGTCAACTAATAGCGGCTTTCGCGTTCAAGAACGTGGATGTTCCAGCCCTGGGACTAACTGGGGGGAAGATTTTTGCCTACACGAGTGTATACTTCATCCCCTCCTACCGTCACATCAGGGCCTGCTGGAGAGGGGGGTGCCCCGTTCTTTGCTTGGTCTGCTAGGCGTTTTTCTCAACGCATAATGATGGTGTGAGATTTACCGAAAATCCCACCTGTAGCACGAACGCTCATTCCTTCGGTGCGAGCATTGATGGCACAGCTCACCACTGAACTAGAGGTGCGTAAGCGAGCCATTGGGGTATCGGTGCGTTCATTGAAACACCGATTGCAATGGGCGTAGCTAATGGATCGGGGATGCCTTAGACTTCGGAATGGTTACCCCTGGGAATAGGGAGTCAAACCGTTGATTGACCCAGGCAAGCCGCAGCATGAGTAGATGATTGAAACCATCCTCACTCCAGCGCATACCAACCCCCTTAAAGCGCTGTTGAATCAGCCACTTACAAGCACTTTCGACCATTCCTGACCCCAGCGGTATCTGTAGTTGTTCAAAGTGGCGATATTGGATGTGTCGCAGATGGCGCTGGAAATAAGCCTGTACCTGGAGCAACGTCGTAAAAGATTTGCCCGTAAACAATTGTGAGTGAATCAACATCGTCAAGGACCGCAATACTAATAGGTGTTGCCCATGTCGCAATTGGTGTCGCCAGCGCCGAAACCAGGCTTGGGCTTGAGCAGAGCGAACATCCCCAACATCACTTTTGTTGCTCGTGCAAGATGGCCTGCTGCATGAAAAAATCGAGAACTGCCACAGCACAGTGAGAGAACAAGGTGCGGTAGACTCGCCAGAAGCCTCGCCCCCCATCACTCAACCAGATGACGCTTGGGGCCGATTCAAAGTCTTGTTTGCGGGCTTCGAGTTGCAGTAAGGGATGAACTGGTCGATATCGCCCAATACTGCTACCAGTCTTCGACGCAGTAGTTGGGGGACACTCTTTTAGCTCGGGTGAGCCGTGTTCCCAGGCGGGCTAAGATAGCGACTTTAACTTCTCGCCACTGGATTTTCCCTTGGGGGTTTTCGGAGTGGGGCGAAAGGGCACCATCACACCGTCAGCAGCAATGGCCAAAGGCAGAGCAGACAACACCTCTGAAATCGCTTCACTAGGAGCCTGTTCACCTGATGCTTGAGCTTTGAGTTGAGCCTCTAGCTCCTGATAAGCTTTGTTGCCCATGACTTGCACCCAATTCCACAAGCTTGATGAACTGACGGATAAACCACTCCACTGACTCAGCATCCAACTGGCCAGTTCATAGGGCATAAATAGACTTAACAAGCAGCCTAGACGCACCAGTTCTTTACTGCTGTGCTGGTAAGAGGTAATCCCAATGGATTGGTCCAGAGGAGCTGATAGACTACCTGGACACCCTTTGGACAACGACCCACCCGTCGCTTTCAGTAAATATTTCCCACCAGTGTCTGCATCTGACGAGATTCCCATCCCTTCGAGTGCAAGCGGGTTCCGCAGGTGCTACACCTAGGCCATTCAAATACTGTTTTGCTCGCCGTGAGAGTTCATCCTCCAGAAGCCATCGAGCCAAATACAAACCCATTTGCAGAACGATATAAACCATCTGACTCAGGCTGGGTGATTCTTTGAGTGCTTCGACCTGTTCTAGAAATTCGTGATGCTCTAGTACGGTTGGCAATTGCGATGTTAGGCTCATGACAAGTTTTTGATTCGGGTACAGGATCTATTGTCCTTGACCCGTTTTTCTTTGAGCCATACATCCCCGATTCTGTGCTTACGCCCGATTGCAATCCTTACACGGAAATTAATCGAATTTCATGACAAACAAGCAATTTATGTCTGAAATATTAGTTTCTCTAAATCTAATCATCAATCATTATTTAGAGAAATATTTATCTTCCAAATTATAGATAGCCCATCTATAAATTAAAATTTCAAGGATAAGAATAGAAATTTTTACCCAGAAATCTACAGAGTTCAAGTATTGTGAAGTAGATTGCAACATAATTACCTCTAAAAAATTAAAATTGAGTAGATTAAGACTAGGTGATTTGAATAGCTCTCTATAGTTTTAATTTATAAAATCTATCTGTGAATAATGTGAGTGTATTAAGTAAAGCAATTAATACTCATTTCAGTCTAGATATAAATCCCTTACTGAATTTGAATAATATATTGAATATCATGGTCTTAATTCTCTCCTATAAAGCTATATAGAACTAATCTATTGATTAAAATAATAGGATTACTTGCGACAAGGAAAACTTTGTTTCTTTCAAGCTTTTTTATCTTTTAGATATAAGGTTGTAAGTTTTCCTTCACAAGTTTCTCATCCTGTTTGGTTATAGTAAGAATGAGTTGATCATCCTTTACATTAAGAATGCGATCAATAAAATTAAATCACTTAGTGATTTTTATTTATTCACAAAGGTATCTCTAGATAAGCCTTATTAGTGTATTGCATTTGATTTAGCAGGGTGATTTTCAATACAACCCATCTGCTATGCGTCTGGAGGCTAATATGATTAAGAAGATTTTGGTCGCCATGGATCACTCAATAAATGCTATTCAAGCTTTTGAAGTTGCAATGGAAATAGCAGAATCTTGCCATGCTCGACTTATGCTTCTACATGTTCTATCCATCGAAGGAGAGGGCTATCAAGCACATCCTGTTTTTCCTGGAACCTATCTCTATCCAGCTTTTTCTGACATACCGTTGAATCGCTTTCAACAAGAATGGAACAAGTATAAAGAAAAAGAGTTACATCGATTAGCAATACTGTCTGAGCAAGCAAAGTCAGTTGGAATTACTACTGAGATTACACAAAAATTTGGTAATCCTCGGCAAGAGATCTGCGATTTTGCTAAGGAATGGAACGCTGATTTAATTTTAATGGGAAGTCGAGGTCATTCTGGGTTAAAAGAATTAGTGTTAGGTAGTATTAGCAACTATGTTGTACATCACGCCCTATGTTCAGTCATGGTTGTACGAACACCGAATCAATTAGCAGTACAGCCCTCCACCAATTCATCGGCAGAACAGCTTCGTTTTATGATTTCAACATGATCACATAATCAACTTAATAAATTAACCATTTATCGTTGGAATAATAGACCTCTTGCAATATTCATTTCTTGATGTGTTAGTAACTCAGTTGATGCTGCAATATGACTTAGATTTTTAGGCCACTACTATGTCGTTAGCTGAATTATGCAAGAGGTCTAATGACGTTGCATGCTATTCAGTATATTGATAATCATTAAGAATATATTTATCCTCAATAATTACAGAGAGTCACTTGCCAAAGTTTCAATAGATTTGTACTAGGTGAAGATACAGATGATTGTCCTTACTAGCTTCTCCTCCACTCTCATACGAAGCTATGGACTACATCTAAAGAAAATAAATAGTCTATTATATTGAGTGAATATTTAATATTTTGTTCTTTGTATGAGGTGGAGAAAATCATAAATTTTATCTTCAAACTTAAAGAGATCTTTACTAGTGATATGATAGCGGGAAATAGTATTGACTTCGTCTCTATACTCTGATGGAAAGAGTTCGCAAACTTTTAATTCAGAGACAGCTTTTGGTGGATATCCAGTGAGATCTGTAAGTTGATTAGTAATTCTTTCTTTTTGTCCAGGGCGGTCGAAACCGCAGAATGATATGAAAGAATAATTATTCAATGAATTCTTCTTACGCTTGATCAATGTTTTCAAGGGATTAGCTATCTTAGAATCCCAGATCGGTGCAACCAAGATGGTGTGATCGTAGTTTGAGATCGGGGTTTCAATTGCCTCGATTTTGGGGCTTCTTTTGAAGATCATATCCAAAACAATCGTTAACATTGTCCGCCTCTTTTTTTCAATAATGGGGCAGATATCGCACTGAATTTCTTTGGCTAGATACTCAGCAAGTCGCCGATTATTACCTGAAAAGGAAAAATAGATAATCAAGATTCTCACAGACGTGCTCCTTATGCAAGAGTACAAAAAGGAGACTCATTCAGCAGTATAGTTATGGAGACAAAGGCTGCAAAACTGCAAAACTATTGATCTCTTGATCTCCTCTATGGCGCATAAACAATTATGATTCGGTAATATCTATTTCATATGGATTTGATAGATTTCCCTATGACTTAATTAATTCCGATTAGCTGATGTGAATTTAGGGTAGTTTGGATCAACTCTTTTCCTTGAGGTAACTTACCTGTCTGTAACCATTCATCCATATCAGGTGGGAATTGAGGTTGACTCAACAGCGAATGCAATTCTTGACTTTCTAAAACCTCTTTCTCTAAAAGATGACTTGCAGTTAATTGGAGCATATCTTGATTGATGGATAGAATACTCAATGCCATATGGTGAGCCCCATCTACCACATCCTTAACTGCTTGATCAATTGCTTCAACGACTTGGGGACCAACGGTACGGCGTGGATTAGGCACTCCTTCTAGAAACTGTTGTTGTGCCTTTTCATACGCAATCGGACCAAGTTCATCACTCATACCGTAGAGGGTGACATACCGTTCAGCTAAATCGGTTGCTTTTTGGATATCATCACTAGCTCCTGTAGAAACAACTCCAAAAATCAACTCTTCAGCTGAACGTCCTCCTAGCAAAGTCGCTATCCGGCCCCGCAATTCACTTGCTGTGATCAAGAAGCGGTCTTCTTCAGGAAGTTGCAGAGTATAGCCCAGTGCACCAATGCCGCGGGGAATGACCGAAATTTTCTCAACCGTCCCTGCACCTGGCATTAAACTGCCCACAATAGCGTGCCCTACTTCGTGATAAGCAACAGTCTTTTTCTCTAAATCATTGAGAACGCGCGACTTTTTCTCCAGTCCTGCGACAACTCGCTCAATCGCTTCATTAAAATCGGACATGACTACTGCATCACGGCTCTGACGAGCTGCTAGTAGGGCTGCTTCATTCACCAAATTGGCCAAATCTGCCCCAGAAAATCCGGGTGTCCTTACTGCTAACTTGGTCAAGTTAATATCTTCACTGGAGTCTGGCAAATTTCATCAAAGTTCAGCCTCCTTTCATTACCGCCAGAACAGGCGGTAACCTACTCTGAAGTGTGTGCCTCAGAGCAGTAACTCGAATTCAGCTAATGTTTCTCAAGCCATTAGGCTGCAATCCGAGTTGGTAGAATGAAGCGCTTCACGACTCCTTGCGTATTGCCATCCGTGATGGCCTGCTCACAAGCAGCCATTAAGACCGCTTGAGCCTGTTGCTGTCGGTGATGTTCAATCACTTGGGCAATTGAAATGAATGGATCATCCCTCTGTTGAGAACAGCGCAGTTGAGCATACAAAAATGCAACGCTAAATGCACCAAAGAGTACCACTTGTGAATCGCTTCATAGTGTTGGACGCGAAACTCCCCCAATCCCAAACATTGCTTGAGATACCAATAATCTGTTTCAATGGACCAGCGCTTTGAGTAGCGTTTCAGTATTTTGGCCGCAGACAATGAGGTGTCTGTGCACAGGTAATACTTCGGGTGAGAATCCCGAGGGTGCCGCTTGGAGATGACCACACAGACGTCAAAAGGCACCTCATTTAATCGGCCCGTAATCGAGCGCGTTAGGTAGGTGTGCTTTGAGCCTGTCACTGTTTTTAACTCAACTGAGTCGTAGTGTTTGTGCTTGAGGTCTTTGTTCCATTGACTCAGACGCTTGCCATCAAGAATGCGATTGGATTTGATAGCGCCCAAACAAAACCATCGCTTGCCTTGCCGCCGAACAAACTTGAGTAGTTTGGCGGAGGCATACCAGCTATCGAATAAAACGTACACCCGCCATTCTTTGGGTAATAGAGGCTGGAGCTGCTGAAGCATCTCCCGGACCAGTTGATACTTGGTTTGGAAGCGCAATCGCTCCTCCTTGGCACGTCCCCGGTTCAAGTTGCGAACCGTTTTTGCCCGTAAATAGAGCCGATAGGCGAAGGGAACACTGTGGTTGCCAATTTGAACCCGACAACTCACATGCACCATCCCTTTCTTGTACTTGGGAGTATTGCGACCACTGGCATTGTGGTCATGCTGCCAATCCACCCCTTCCAAGGCATGGGTATCCTTATCTTTGCTACTGGTCGAGTCATCAATACTCACATACACCACAGGAGAACTTCCTCCTCGCTGCACGCGCTCTATGACATCGGCCAGGTTGATTTCCCCAAGGCGTTTGTCGAGAGATTGCTCAGACCAGGTACTCACTCGTAAAAAGTCAGCCACTGCACTGGCATCTGGAGCATCAACCCACTGAGCATACAAGTGGCTAAGGGTTTTGCGGCCATTGCCCACAATCAATCCTTCAACAATACGCAGCACATGCTGCTGTTGAGGTTTAGATAACGGGATGCTCAAGTGTGAGAGGTACTGTTTTAGAGCCTGGTCTGGATGGATGATGCTTTTTAGAATGACTACACCTTTGGGCAAACACGATGGTTAATGGCCTGAATTTACTACGGTGTGGTCTTTGATGGCCAATCAAGCAGTTTTGCCAGACTCCAGTCTTCAGCCAGTTTCACTCCTCTAACATGGACCTTCAAGATTGCCTCCCGACCCATCTTGTCAGGGCGATCTACTACTATTTGCCGATCAAATCGACCAGGACGGAGCAGTGCCGGGTCAAGTACCTCTGGACGGTTGGTAGCTGCTAACAGAATAACCCCAACATTTGGATCAAACCCATCCATCTCTGAAAGTAGTTGATTTAGCGTTTGTTCTCGCTCATCATTTCCTCCAGTGAATCCACCGGGTCCTCCCCGTGCCTTTCCTAGGGCATCTAATTCATCGATAAACACAATACAAGGAGCTTGTTGCTTTGCTTGTTCAAACAAATCGCGAACTCGGGCTGCGCCAATACCGACAAATAGCTCAATAAACTCTGATCCTGAAATACTGAAAAACGGCACCTTTGCTTCTCCGGCAATAGCTTTAGCGAGCAAAGTTTTACCTGTTCCCGGTGGGCCAACTAACAAAACACCTTTGGGTATTTTGGCTCCCAAGCGAGTGTATTTGTCGGCATGAGCTAGAAAATCTACAATTTCTAGCAATTCCGTTTTTGCCTCTTCAACTCCAGCAACATCGTCAAATGTTACACCTGTGCTTCCTTCTGAGTAAATACGAGCCTTGCTTTGGCCCACCGTTAGGGCAGCAGGGCCTGCCCCTTGATTTCGATTGATCAACCAACTCCAAATGCCAAAGAAAATTAACGGTGGTACAACCCAACCTAAAAGTGTCGGCAACCAGCTTAAGGAGCTTGGAAGTGGAGCAAAGTACTGAACATCATGCTCTCGCAAAAACTTGGGTAATTCTAAATCAATCCCAACAGGCACCGTATCGAATACGGGAGCAGTCTTTGTCCCCTCATCAAATCCATACTGATCGCTTTTCAAGATATATCGAATGCGATTCGGACGAACCTCCACCCGTTCAACCTGCCCCGCCTCTACTTGATTAAGAAAATCACTGTAGGCAGTTATTGGAAAACGTGGTCCTCTCAACACAAATAGATTTAGAAATAATAATAGTGTAAACAGAATGAATAAACTGCCTCCAAATCGCTTGGGTTCAATATTTTTTCGAGTGCGATTAGGCTCTGTCTCAATAGGCATAGTTGCTTCTCCTGAATGGGTTGATTTTGTCTGTTATTCATTCAGAGCTGCATCGTTCAAGCGCAAAGACATAGCATCTGAAAACTTGAATAACAAACGTTTCAATACCCTCCCTCAGATAAATAACGAATTTGATTCCACTTCATCCTGAAATTAGAGGAAGAGTTTGAGTAATTTGTGAGGCGTACACTGAAGTGGTTCTCAAAGTTTGGATAATTCTGAAGGACAGCTCAAAAATATAAACTTTGTTTTCCACTATCGCTTGCAGGCTTAATATCTCTTGGTAGTATTCCTACCTTTAAGGTTGGGGCTCACCACTCAATCTTTTTGTGATTTCACAAGATTCTCAAGTTATTTTTCTAGCCTTAAGGTAGTTATCGTTCTGAATTGTGCGACTAGAAAAATCAGCGACTCGTTATAGAGCAAAACACTGATATCTCACCATCCAACAGATGAATACGATTGGTTAAGTAATTTCCAGAGCTGGATTGATCAGTGAGCGACTTGAGATAAACGGCAAAATTATTGCGGGAGATCAAGTATGAGTAATAAACATCCAAAAGTTTTGGTAGCAGGAGCCACAGGATATATTGGTGGTGGTGTGCTAGAGGTTTTACATCAACAAGGTTTTTGGGTCCGTGCATTGTGTCGTGATAAAAACCGCCTTAGGAATGCCAATTGGTGCGATGACATTTTCATGGGCCATGCAACTCAACCAGATACTTTGAAAGGTCTTTGTGAGGATATAGACGTTGTTTTCTCATCCATCGGTATTCATTCATTCAACCGTCACCCAACTTTTTGGGATGTGGACTATCAAGCCAACCTGAATATTCTTGAGGCGGCAAAGGCTTCAGGTGTTAAACATTTCATCTTTGTTTCTGTGTTACGCGCCTCTGAAATGGCACGACTATCGCCCCTGGCCAAAGCAAGGGATCAGGTCGCCCAAGCGATCATGCAATCAGGGATAGATTACAACATCTTTGCGCCCACTGGATTCTTTAATGATGCACAAGAGTTCTTAGTCGCAGCGAAACGGAAGGGTGTAATTCGTTTGTTCGGAGATGGTTCTAGTATTTATAATCCCTTGAGTGCGCTCGATTTTGGTGAAGAAGTGGCTAGGGTAATCAAGGAGCCATTGCTGAGAAATACAGTTAGACCAGTTGGAGGATGTGAGAAATATAGCAATCGACAAATGGCCGAATTAGTCTTTGAAATTCTTGATCAAGAACCTCACATCAAATCTATCCCTACTTGGGTAATAGCCTTATGGGCATTAGCTCTTCGTCCTTTTAACTACAATGCTTATGCGTTGGTCAAATTCTTCGAGTTCACTGCTCGTACCCCAGATATGACAGGCGAGGCGATTGGTCACAGACATGTTGGGGATTTTTTGAGAAATCTTGCCAAAGGCATGTCTTTGGTAGAGGCAGATAGGGCTTTGGGCTTATGGAATGAGTCGCGATTGCCTGTGGATGCCAAGAGGTAAGGCCATATCACTGTTAATCGATAAAACGGTTGGCCTAGTGTTCAATAACATCCGATTGGTGTAGAACGACGTTTCCCAATACCTCCTTGGAAGACCCTCAGTTTAAGGTTGGAATTGGTGAAATCGAGCGTTTATGCAGTTGAATTTATCGAATGTCTTGCTGCTCTTTTTCGGAGTTTGTTCATGAGTACGATTTCTAATCAGCCTCACAACTCTGCACATGAAGTTGAACTATCCTCAACTGCTGAACAACCCCTTGGGCAATGGCTGTTGCCAGGTGGAGAAGATCCCTCCCAATTCACATGGCAAGACGCTTGGCATCCCATTGCCTATGTGAAGGATTTAGATCCATATCAATTGTCAACGTTCACGCTGTTAGAACAAGATTTGGTCATTTGGTGGGATCAATCGGCAGAAACTTGGAGGGTCTTTGCTGATCAATGCCCTCATCGGCTGGCTCCCCTATCTGAAGGTCGCCTTACTGCAGATGGTTTGCTGGAATGCCCGTATCACGGTTGGGCGTTCTCCGGTTTAGGTCAATGCTGTCGGATTCCTCAGCAGGTTGGTGGCCAATCAGTGGAGCAATCCCGACGGGCTTGTGTTCAATCTTTGCCAACAACAGTGAGACAGGGGATGTTGTTTGTTTATCCGGGGCAATCCGAACGCGCAGCTCACATCCCCATCCCATTAGTGGCACCGTTAGAAGAAGCACCAAATAAATGGATTGTCTTGGATGGGGTGCGCGATCTACCTTTCGATGTACTCACACTGTTGGAAAATGTCTTGGATCCGAGTCATTTACCCTTTGCTCATCACCGTTCCGTTGGCGATCGCAGTGTGGCTGGCCCCATGGACCTAGAGATTAACCACTCAGATAGACAGGGATTTCAAGGAATTTGGAAAACGGCTGTTGGTCCTAAAAAAGGCCAATTCGGAACTCAATTGACCACCTTCATCGCCCCCAATCTGATATGGCATGATTTGACCACTCAGGAAAAGAACCGCACTCTCACCGTTGCCTACTGCACACCTATCCGCAAGGGAGAGTGCCGCTTGTTTGCTCGCTTCCCCTTTCAATTTGCCTCTCCTTGGCCAGCGGGGTTGATACGTTACACCCCCAGTTGGGTCTTTCACTTACTGCAAAATTCTATTTTGGAGGATGACCAAATATTCTTGTATCTTCAAGAACGTCATCTTGCTCAACAGAGACAGGGGATGCCTATTGCGCAAGCCTTCTATATGCCAACCCAAGCGGATCGGTTTGTCGTGGCATTACACCAGTGGCTGCAACGCTACAATGCTGATCCCTTCCCCAATAGGCCGTTGCCCCCAGCGATAGGGCGAGAGCAAGTGATCGAACGTTATCACTCTCATACTGTTCACTGTGCTAGTTGTCGGACTGCGCTGAGCCGAATTAAGAGAGGACGGCAAGGGATGGTTATGGGGGCACTTGTGGCTTGGATAACGGCGCAAGCCTATCTCCTAGATTGGGGAGGAACCGTCAAGTCAGCCCGAGTTGCCAGCATTAGCTTCATCGTTTGCACCATCATCTGGCTCAGTTTAGGGTGGCTTGAGCGCAAGTTTTACGAGGGCCGCCCCATCCCACTCCGCAATGTCTCAGAGCAATAGGGCTTTTCACTAAAAGTCTTTTGGGTGAAATACCGAAGATTCAACTGTGCGGTGATCAAAAAACTGATTAGTAGGAATGAGATAGACGCATAACTTTGCTCAACATCAAAGAGGACGTAATATGTACAATCGATTGCTAGCTTGGGGAATGGCGAGAGCCAATACCGTTCCCGAAGAAACCATCAAGCTGAAAGAGTGCAAGCAGTTTACAACCATGGCTCAACTAAAACGCTGGCTATTCGCTGATCTCCACGGTACTGTTTTAGAACTGGGTCCAGGGGCAGGGATTAATTTGTCCTACTATCCTCCAGACATTAATTGGATTGGAATTGAACTGAATCCATTTCTGCATCCGTATATTAGGCAAGAGGCTGACCGCCAGGGATTGTCATCGATTAACGTGTTTAAGGGAACTGCTGAGCAATTGCCCGTAGCTGACAATAGTATTGATACTGTCGTGAGTACCTATGTTTTGTGTTCAGTCACACAACTTGAGGAATGCCTAGCCGAAATTCAACGTGTTCTGAAACCTGGCGGTCTGTTTGTCTTTCTAGAACATGTTGCAGCGAAACCGATGACTTTGGAGCGTAGAATCCAAGAAGCTGTTAAACCTTTATGGAAAACACTTTTGCATAATTGTCATCCAAATCGTGAGACCTGGAAAACTTTAGAAAAGGCTGGTTTTGAATGGGTGCATTATCAGCACTTTCGGCTATCGTTACCCGTGGTTAGCCCCCAAATTGTGGGAAAGGCCAGAAAATCGTTAGAAACTACTCTCCCAAAGGCATTAGCGCTAACTTCTGGAAATTAATTCTTGTAGACTTCGAATCATAATAGCTGTACAGGATCATCTCAACGAGTTTGATAGTCTAAGATTCAGGTTCGAGTGGCTCAATCAGATAATCCTCAACGTTATGCTAGAGAGGAGCCGAGACCTAGCATTCGCAACGTCTTCCACTTGAATATAGCGTTTTCAGATGGGTGCGGCTCTTTCCACGTAACGAAATATAACGAATTAGTAGGTGTTTAGTAAACAATCTTGTCTATTAACTGCTGAAAGATTGCACATATATATTTTTGAGGAGATAAGTTAGGGAGTAGACTGAATGGCCCTCACCCCTATGAAAATTCCCTCCTTGAGTACTATCGAACAGAAGGTGTTGGAGTTGGCCAATGAACAGTACGAAGTATTGGTACAGACCATCTGCTCCGCTGACTATCAAGCGTTAGAACACGGCGAGGTAGAATCGTTTATCCATCAAGCCGGCACTGAACTTCTACGACGTATATTCCAAGGACATCTAGACCTACGAGCGGTGAATGAAACCCAGCACCACATTGTGAGAGGTTCAGACGACTATACTCGTCGCCATCATCGTAAAGATACTCAGCGGCAGTTAGAAACGCTGTTTGGAGAAGTGGTAGTGACACGGTCTGGTTATAGCAATAAGACATCAGGGGTGAGTACCCTATACCCCTCAGATGGAATCCTAAACCTAGCCATGGATAAGTACTCGGATGGCTTAAGACAGCGTGTGGCTCAAGAAGCCTCCAAGGTATCGTTTACGGAGACTGTGACTACCATTGCAGAAACCACAGGAGCTCAAGTTGGCAAACGACAGTGTGAAGAAATTACGGTCAAAGTTGCCCAAGACTTTAACGACTTCTATGCCCAACGGACTCAGAAGAGTCCAGAAATAACCACAGACCTCCTCGTGCTGACAACAGATGGCAAAGGAATTGTGATGCATCAGGAGGATTACGACCCGCTACAGCCAAAGCAGCAGAGCGGGCTACCCAAAAAGTAAAGTACGCTTAAGTCCAGGAGAGAAACGCCAACGCAAACGGATGGCCACTGTTGCCTCTGTATACAGTACCCCCAGGTTTGAGCGACAGCCCGAGCAAATTATTGGAGATACTCTGGAAAAACCAGAGCGTCCTACCATTAGTAATAAACGAGTTTGGGCCAGTGTCAGAGAAGATGCTAAGCAGGTGATTAACTCTGCTTTCGAGGAAGCCACTCATCGCGACCCACAGCACCAACGAGAGTGGGTGGTCTTGGTCGATGGCGAACTCAACCAACTCGAAGCTATCAAAGCTGCCGCTAGAAAGAACAAAGTATCTATCACGATCGTTCTGGATTTCATTCATGTACTGGAATACCTTTGGAAAGCGGCCCATTGCTTCTTTACTCCTGGAACTCCAGAAGTGGAGCCTTGGGTCATGGAAAGAGCCTTACGCCTTCTCGAAGGAAAAGCTAGTAATGTTGCAGCTGGGATTCGACGTAGTGCTACCCTGCAAAATCTATCCAAGGCCGCCCGAGAAAATGTCGATAAATGTGCAGACTATTTGCTCAAATATCGAAAGTATCTTCTATATGACCAGTACTTGGACCAAGGCTATCCCATTGCCTCAGGCGTCATTGAGGGAGCCTGTCGGCACTTGGTCAAGGATCGCATGGATATTACCGGTGCACGATGGCGACTAGACCGAGCTGAAGCTGTTCTTCAGATTCGTGCCCTTAGAAGTAGTGGTGATTTTGCTGAGTACTGGCCCTTCCATAAACTCAAGGAGTTTACTCGCAATCATACTAGTAAGTTTCTCGACCCAGATATTGTCTTGTCTACTTAAAAGTGTCGCTCTAAAAGAGCCGCACCCTTTTCAGATTGGATCAAGGATTAGTTGGATTGTTACCTAAAATGTTTCGTTTAAATACTGCTGAGCAGGTTCTCATAGAGAATCATCAGTTTTCACGAATGGTTATCGATCAGGCTTCTCTGCGGATCTTGAACTGGAACATTGCTAAGAATAACCATCGTCATGAATGGCTGCAAGATTTTTCTAAACTTGTGGAATGGTATCCCCCAGATCTAATCTTCTTGCAGGAATTCCGATTCGATTCCACCCTCAAAAAGCCGTTTTACTGTGATGCGATGAGTTGGCAATTCGCCCCAAATATGAGCAACCCATATACTGATCAACATTTTGGAGTTCTGACTGCTTCAAAAGTTAAACATCAGTCTGGGAAGTCATTTTTAACTCATGCTTGCGAGCCTTTTCTCAACACCCCCAAAGTATCCCTCATTACGGAATATTCCTTAGCTGGCTCAAAACAGACTTTATTGGCCGTGAATATTCATGGGATCAATTTTGTCAGTACTCGAAAATTTCAATCACAATTGCAACAACTGGAAGCACAACTGACGATTCATCCAGGACCAATCATTCTATCAGGGGATTTCAATACTTGGAACGAATATCGGATGAAGGTTCTACAGACAATGGTCCGTCGACTCGATTTAAGACAAGTGACATTTTCTTCTGCCCACTACAAAAATTTGAAACAATTTTTTGACTATCCTTTGGACCATATTTTCTATCGTGGCTTCACACAATGTCTAGGGAGTGAAATAGTGTTGGGAGAATTATCTTCTTCAGATCACAGCCCCCTGGTCGTCGAATTGATGCTTCACTAATCGCTATAATTGGCCGATAATTTCCCTACTAATGACCTTCATCGCCATAGAGCACCCCAATCATTTTCTCTCTGCTCACGGTATGACGGTCCCTAGTGTACTGTTGCTATTGGTTTACGCCTTAGGTGTATTGAACGCAGCTCATGCAGTCATGAATGTGCGATCTTCACAAAGTGCGATCGCATGGAGTTTGTCTCTCATTACCTTCCCAGGGATTGCTCTACCCCTATATTGGATCTTGGGACGAGTAGAATTCCACGGATATACCCAGGCTTATCATCAAGCTTACGCTCAAAATCACGATCTTGCCTATAACACCTATTTAGAAATCCTGTCCTATAAGGCAGTTCTTCCTACACAACTTGCCTCCCTTCAGAGGGTAGCAGGAGCATTAACTGAATTTCCGTTTACCCATAGTAATTCGGTTCACTTGCTGATAAATGCAGAGCAAACTTACTCAGCGATGCAAGAAGCGATCTTAAATTCTAAGGAATATATTCTGCTCCAATCGTACATTCTCAATGATGATCACGTCGGGGACATTTTTCCAAAAATCTTGATGCAAAAGGCTCAAGAGGGGATTCGTATTTATATCCTGTATGACGAAATTGGCTCTAAAAACTTGTCAAAAAACTACATCAACGTTCTGCAAAAAGGAGGAATTCAAGTCTCAGCTTTTAATAGTGCTCAAGGATGGGGGAATCAATTTCAACTCAACTTCCGCAATCATCGAAAGATCCTGGTGGTGGACGGCCAAGTTGCTTTTGTGGGTGGTATTAACATTGGGGATGAGTATTTGGGACAAAATGCTCATGTTGGTCCTTGGCGGGATACTCATCTTAAGGTGCAAGGTCCAGCAGTCCAGTGCTTACAACTTCCCTTTCTCAAAGATTGGTTTTGGGCCGTTAGGGAAATTCCTGAAATATGCTGGGAAGTTCACCCTGATCGAGGAAAGAACCAAACGGTGTTCATTTTTTCACCCGGTCCTACCGATCCTCAAAATGATTGCACCCTCTTTTTTGGCAGTATCATCAACCTCGCCCAACATCGCTTGTGGATCGCGAGTCCCTATTTTGTTCCAGATGACCCCATACTCACGTCATTAAAAATGGCTGCCTTGAGAGGGGTGGATGTACGTATTCTCTTACCTGATCGACCAGACCATTGGCTTGTGTATCTTTGTTCTTATTCTTACTACACCGAAATGGACGCTACGGGCATTAAACTGTATCGCTATAACCATGGATTTATGCATCAAAAGGCGATGTTGGTGGATGGTTGCCTTGCAGGAGTGGGAACAGTCAATCTAGACAATCGGTCCTTTCATCTTAATTTTGAGGTCATGACCTTTGTTAGCGATGTTGAGTTCGCTCGTAACGTTGAACAGATGTTGAAAGAAGATTTGGAGAATTCGATTGAGATTAATCTGTCTGAATATGAGCAAAAACCTAGCTGGTTTAAGCTGATTGTCAGAGTTTCACGATTGTTAGCCCCCCTGCAATAGCTGATGTTTCATCCATTCTCTATGCAAAGGTACGAATCCATTAATTGGTCTTTCCTGAAAAATGATGGATTTCAACTTCCAAAAGTGATTCTTGATGGGAATTTAATGAGAGAGTAGTCCTGTTAATAGCAGCGGTATTAAAAATAGGAGCACACAAAACCATAGGAGAGTGGCTGGATCAACATTAAGGGTGATGGGTGGCTTCGGTTGATTTTTCATGTTCATTGTCCTTCTGAAACTTATCAGATTAAGTGACTGCAGCGATCGTTGTGGGCATAGGGGGCTTGATATGATCCCCAGATCTAGCCCGGTATAGATCTGCCAATCGTTGTTCATGATTGGCTAGATCATGTTCCACTTCTTCTAAAATTGATACGGTTTGAGGGTCAGTCAGTTGATTACATAAGTGATGAACATCAATCACCCCAGTTTGAATATCGCCAAGGGCACGCCGTAAAATCGATGTATCATTACTCGATTGCAGCCAACTTTGCAGAGCGGCATAAGCTTCACTACCAACGGCCCGCCAAGTGGCCCGTTCTCCAAACACATCATAAAGGTGAGCTTCTAGCCGCTCCACGTGATAGTGCTTAGTTGAACTAATACCCTGTAAGAACAATCGCAAATCTTGATGGGAAACGCGATGACTATACTGCCTAAAAGCTTCAAGGGTATATCGTTCCCCAACAATGGTTGTATTGAGGGCTTTAACAATCTCCTGTTTATTAGAGCCGCCCCAGGCTTCCCCTAACTTCCACCAATTAAAGGTGGAGTCAGTAAACTCTGGCAGCCTAGTTCCTTTAATCGTCAAGTTTAGACACTTGAGTAGCATGGTGGTGAACATTGGCAGATCGCTAGGTTGTCTGGCTGTGATCAGATTTCCGTCAACGACAACAGGTTCATTGACGTATATTGCACCAGCATTTTGGAGATCTTTATGAATCGATCGAGCACTCGTTGCATGCTTATCGCGAAGTCGATCTGCTTCGATCAGTATCTGAGGGCCATAGCCCACAGCCGCTACCCAGATACCCTGGTCTATTGCTTGAGAAACCAACCGGACCATATTGGGGTTGGCGCGAATGTGACCTCCAGGAATAACGATGGCGTCAAAATCCCCAGCCCTCACTTCAGTTGACGTAGCAACCGGTTTGACTGTAACGGTACCATGCTTGTCTTGGTACCCCTCATTCATTCGGGAACCGATAACCGAGACAGTGACCCCTGCTTTGCGCAATGCAGTACTAGGAACTTGATATGCAGAGTCTTCAAACTGGTTCTCCAGTAAAATAGCAACTCGTTTTCTCGGCGTTGGATGTTGTGACATGAGAGTAACCTCTGATTCGCCATTTGATAACTAACTCAAACGCAAGATCGTCTGAGTACCGTTGTGATCCAAATATCTATTGCCACTACTTGTCCTGAGATATCTTTGGCAACCCATACGGCCTTGGGCGCATTGACTGTATGTGCATAGGTCACCTGATCACCTCCAATCGCAATCATCAAATCGTTCCCTTCGCGGGTGGATCGTAAGTGATGGACGCTAGGGGTGACTGTTGAACGAGATTTTCATCTCCAACGTCTTCGTCAGTTACTTCAATTGCAAGGGAACATCCCCTGTAACTCTTCGTAAGGTGATCGAAAAAAGCTAACCACTGGTCTTGAGGGATTTGCTGGGTTTCTTGAATAGTGTGTTCAGTCATAATCCGCTCCCTAGGAGTCTAAAGCTCCCCACCATCAAGGGCTATCTTTCAACTTAGAAAGTAAAATTGAGAAACTTGTGAAGGCATTGCCACAGGCCAAACGCTGCCTGTTATAGCGCTACGAATAAACGTTAGGACATTCCTTGAAAGCAGCATCGACACAGCCTCGAAAGGTGTCAAATTCATCCCATCGCTGCCTCATCCAGTTTTTAAGCACAAACCACCAGTGCTCAATTTTGTTGAGGTCTGGCGAATAGGGCGGCAGATACCAAATCTCGCAACCCGCCTCAGCTACGATTTCCTCATCGCTTGGCCTTTGTGAAAACTGGCATTGTCAATGACGATGACATCACCTGGCTCTAACTGGGGTAGAAGACACTCCTGGAGCCACATCTCAAATAAGCTGCGGTTGCATGACCCTTCAAACGTCATTGGGGCAAATAGGTCTTTCTCCCTAAGTGCCGCAATAAAGCTCACTCGCTCGGTCCGCTTCCCTGATTTGAGACTATGAAAACGCTCACCTTTGGGACAGTATCCATAGGGGTACTCATCTCGGTTATCAATACCCGATTCGTCAACATAGCTAATCTGCTCTGGACGCTTTGTACTCAAGCGCTCGATAAAGGCTTGGCGCTGAGCTTCATCGCGCTCTTGGTAGCCATAGGTCTTTTTTTTCGAGTGATGCCAAGTTTGCGCATTGCATCGCTGATGTTCTGCTGGGTGACGCCCTCGCCCCACAGCTTTGCCATTTGACCTTGGGTTTTATCGCCATGCTCTTGAACAAACGCTCGAAAGCGAGGCCAATCTGTGATTTTGTGGCGATTACCTTTTTGATAGCGTGTAATGGCCTGACAGTCGCCCGTCTCCTGCTCACGCTTGAGCCATAGGTCTAGGGTATTGCGACTGATGTGCAAGGTTGTGCACACAGTCGTTTTGCGCTCTCCGCGTTTGACGGCATCAATGGCCTTGCGGCGCAGATCATAACTGTAGGGGGCTGACATACATACTCCGTGAGACTCATCACATATGTCCTAGCATGAATTCGTAACGCTATATGTGTTCACAGATATTGCAATGCTGGGACTATATCCTTGCCCCAACCCCATAAGCCATTCATTGAACAAAGGGTGCTCAGAATATTACTAGTGAACACCCTTGAAAGCATTGGCAGTAACTAAAAATTGCCTGCCTCATAAGTTCTTCAATATTAGTATTTACTGTTCCAGGTGACTGGCTCATCTGAAGTTCATTGAGAAGGCTCTAAGACTGTAGATTACTTAATCATCGGAAGTGGCTTATCTTCTCTAGTGTTCGGAGCACTGATGGCTAACGCTGGCAAAAAAGTCAAAATCTTAGAATCTCACGAGCACCCAGGAGATTTGGGGCAGTGCAGCACAATGAAGATCCTCTTAGTTCATGGCCTGGGTAGGACACCGATGTCAATGATGGGCCTCTCAAATTACCGCGATCAGTCTGGCTATCAAATAGAATTTTTTGGCTACACTGCCTTTGCTGAATCTTACGAACAGATCGTAACGCGTTTGCGAGATCGATTCCGACTGTTGTCAACTCAATGCCCCTACGAGATTGTAGCTCATTCTCTCGGTGGGATATTGACCCGCTCAACCCAAGCTCTATCTAGAAGCCTCCCCGCCATATTGAGATATTGAGATTCTAGGCACGCCCAATCACCCCCACGCTTAGCAAAATAGTCTGGAATCTATGGCCCTTCCACTGGTTCCCGAGAACCAGTGGTTTTATGCATCTCTGCCAATTTGCACGCCTCCTGTACCATCATTGCGGGTACCAGCGGTCCTCGTGGTCCCTGGAGCCCCTTTGGTATGGAGTTGAACGATGGGCTTGTGGTTCTGAATGAAACTCGTCTCCTGGAATCCGATCAACCCATAACATTTCCAGGAATCTATGGTTTTATGATGAATCAAGCAACCGTTCAGATAGCGGTAGCTCAAGTCTTTCAACACTCTCATCTAGATGAATAATGGCAATGGCCCTAAACACTTTAGGGATTTGGGTTAGGGACTTTTTGGAGTGATTCGTTCGCTGAGTTGTAATCCAGTGGTAAAACAATGATCCAAACATTAGCGAAATGATAAACAAAAATGGATTCCAAATGGGATCTTGTCCTCTTTGGTGATCAGAGTAAGAATACATTTAGAGCCTCATAACTTACCAATTTGACTGAGAATCATAACGGTAGATCAAGGGGTTCAGCCTTGTTTAGTTTTATCTGTGAGCAGAATTACAACACATTTTTCTGGATCACCAAAGAGGACAAGACTCTCCAAATGCCTAAAACTAAGGCGACTAGACCAGGACCAGGGCAGTAACCTGCCATTCCCCAACCAATGCCAAAGATAGCTGATCCGATAAGTAACTGCCAATCGATAGTCTGTTTAGTGGGTAGATAAAACTTAGGGCTAAAGATAGGCGTGGAACGTCCCAGAACACATCTAAAAGTGAGGATTGTTACTCCAACAGCTCCACCTAAAGTAAATAGAAGCGTGGGATCCAAGTCCCCGTTACATCCAGAAACCGAGGACACGCTCGCGATCAATCATTGGAGATATTCCCAACCAAGTCCGAAGATATTCCTGAGATTAAGGCAATAAGTTGTTGTTTCATGCCACTGCCTCTTTATCTAAGAGATGCCCCATCAATTTGGTAATACCTGGTGGGTCACCCAAACCGTTGATATCGCAGTCAAGATAAATGTCAACACTGCTGCCAGGGATCTCACAGACAAGCGCCCTAAACACAAACACCGTGACCACTGGTGCAGCCATTCCCATACGAGTCCCAAAACCTACCAAAATCCACCAATGATCATCATCCTAGGAGAAAAAGTAGAGGTGGGTGTGGGTTGGGGAGCCAAACATATTCGTAGAGAGCCCCCCCATAAAGAGTCCTAAGATAAAGGTCCAACGCCAGCGTTCGTGGGGGTAAGCTTGATCGCACCATTAACCATACCGCTCATACCAGCAATACGACCATTGAAGAGTAGTAAGATTGTCGCACTCAGACCGATTAGGATACCTCCTAACAAAGCCCTAACCCAGTAAAATGTACCCATTGGTTTCTCCTTATTCAATTACAGCCCAGCGCTAGCATGGCCTGATGAGTGCTTAGAAAGATGCGTTCTCGACCCAGCTTTTCCACAAAATCTGTCTTCTCTAGCTGATCCATCACTGGACCTTTGACTTCAGCTAAATAGACCCACACTCCAGCAGAGTTCAAATCAGCAAACAGTGCTTCAAGCGTTTCCAATGCGCTCGCATCAATGAAGTTGATGGCACTACAGATCAGTACAAGATGTTGCAAATCAGATATGTGAGACACAGCATGCAGCACATAGTCTTCCAAGCTTTATATTGGCAAAATAGAGACTTTCATCCACACGAATTGCTAACACATGTGGGTAGGTTTTACAGGATTCCGTAGCACATTCCTAAAATGCTCAGAGCCCTCATTCGACAACAACTGCTAAATGGGATGGCTGGTCCGCCATAAATACAGGCATAGAGAGGCCAGAACTCCTACGAGAATTCCAGCTTCAATCCCTAACCCCAACACAGCACAAATGTGATCAGTAATGAAGCCGCATCTGCACGATTGTATTGCCACATGCGTTGCAGTGATGTGAATCTATCAAATTCAAGACAGCAACGATAATGATCGCTGCCATACAGCCTGAGGCAAAAATAAAATAAGGGTGTGAAAATAGAACCGTTAAGGCAATGAGCAAAGCTGTGATGATGGATGCTAACCCAGTGTTGGCCCCAGCACTAAATTAACCACGGTTCGACTTAATCCCCAGTTACTGGATATCCACCAGTGAAGGCTGCGCTCAGGTTTGCAGCTCCTAGACCGATCAACTCTTGGTTGGCATCAATTTTTGCCGACGTTTACTAGCCAGGGACTTAGCCACAGCAATACTTTCCATAAATCCACAAGACTAATTGCAACGGCAGTAGGCATAAGAGCTTGCCAACTCTTCAAGTCAAAGGTGGGCAGCGTCAAGGGCGGCAAACCCGCTGGAATCTCACCAATAATCTTGACCTGAGCCACTTCATGGAGTTGGAGTCCCCACACCAAAACTGTATTAACGAGCACCAGCAGCAATGGTCCACTTCTGGTCAAGGGGAGAATCAAATTTGGAGGCAACCCTTGCTTCTTTAGCAGTGGCTGCAATTGATGGTTGAAGACCAGCAACACAACTAGGCTAGTGAGACCAAGGATCAGGGTAATGCTATTACTCTGAGGAAGGTGCTGCCAATCTCCTGTAGTAATTCTGGAAAGGACTCGGTCTTTGGAAGCTGCAATCCCAAAAGGTGTTTGAGTTGGCTAAAACCAATAATGATGGCAGCTGCACTCGTGAAGCCAGAAATTACGGCATGACTGAGAAAGTTCACCAGAAAACCGAGTCGAACCACTCCCATCAGCACTTGTAGGATGCCTACTAAAAGGGCCAACATCATAGCCAAAGTTAGGTATACTGCGGACGACTTGCGGCTTAACATTGTAGTGGAGAGATTTGGCAGACTGGGAGTATCCCTCAACCGACTCCCCTATTTGCATGATTAAATTGATTTCACCGCAGAGGAAATCCAACACCTCAATTACGAACGCTATCATCACCCTCACCCACGGGTACAGCGACGGATGGAAGTCCTCTACTTAAGAGTCAGGTCTTGCCCATGCCCAGATCTGCCAGCTTGTCAGATTAGCCGTCCGACCTTAGCCAAACCCTTCGTTTGTATCAACAAGGAGGAATTGAAGGACTGAAGACCCTGGAATATAAAGGTCAACCAGTTCACTCAACGCTCATAGCGATAGTGTGAGAGCCTATTTTGAGCAACACCCGCCCCGCACCAGTGCAGAAGCCCAAGCAGTCATTGAACAATTGACAGGTATTAAGCGTTCTCCACCCAGATCAAAGCCTTCCTCAAGCGCATCGGTTGTCGCTATCGAAAAGTGGGGTATGTGCGGGAAAGTCGAGTCTGCCCGAGAAAATTGAGGAACAAGAGCAGTTCGACAACTCGCCTTGAACCCTTATTAGAGGAAGCTCAACGCCAAGAGGCGTCTTGTCTTTTTGTGGATGCTGCTCATTTTGTTCACCGGGCTTATCTGGGGTTTCTCTGGTGCCTTCGTCGGATCTTCATCCCTTCTCCTTCTGGCCGTCAACGATTCAATGTTCTCGGTGCACTCAACGCTGTCACCAAAGACGTCATCAGTATCACCAACCACACCTACATCAACTCTCATAGCATGTGTCTGTTGCTAGCCAAGCTCGCACTACTCGACCCAGTCATACCATCAGCGTCATTTTAGACAATGCCCGATATCAAAAATGCCAGCTGGTGACTGACTTTGCTGAGATCGTCGATATTGAGTTAGTCTATTTGCCCTCCTATTCACCCCATTTGAATTTAATTGAGCGGCTCTGGCGCTTTGTGCGCAAAGAATGTCTCTACTCAAAGTATTATGCTGATTTCCCCGCCTTTAAGGGAGCCATTCAACAGTGCCTCGACCAGTGCAATGGTGAGCATAAGGCGAAACTCACAAGCCTGCTATCACTCAAGTTTCAGTCCTTTAAGAAAGTTAATATCTTAGCCGTCTAGAGTATATTCAGACGTATTTGGTTGAGCGAGTTGTCCTACCCCGTGGCCACTAACAGCGAAACGATGGCGACGGGACCCACAGCCAAAGTTCTGCTTGTCCCAAAAGCGCATACAGTATCAGTGGCATGATGCTGGCATAGAGGCCAATCTGAGGGGGTAAACCAGCCAGCAATGCATAGGCCATGCCTTGAGGAACCAGCATGATCGCTACTATGACTCCCGCCATTAAATCGCCAATAAGGTGCTGAGAACGGTATTCCAGAAACCATTCTAGGAAGGGCAGATAGCGACTTAAGTGAGTGAGTCTATGAAGAGGCATACACTTTGAATCAGCCTAAAATCGGGTCTAATCTGCTCCCTGTGAGGAAGGCGTCGAGAAATTTCAATTGTTGCTTACCCCTATCAAGACAAGACTCCCCCCACAACAATACTAAGAAGTACAAACCATGGAGATAGCGTTGACCCCAAACTAGTCCCAAGGAGAACACAAGAGCCCGTTAAAATTTGGGCTAAACGAAGTATGTTTATGGATTGCTTGCCCTGAGTGGGATATCCAGCAGCCTTCCAAGCAGCTAAACCGCCTTGAAGATGGTTAACATGGCTAAATCCTGCCTGCAACATTTGATGTGCAGCCTGGGTCGAACGGTTGCCAGATTGACACTGAAGGACAATCCTTTGCCCCTGGAGACGAGGACTGTGGCGGGGTCAAACTTGTCGATCGGTATCAGTTTTGCTCCAGGAATATGACTTTTTTCAAACTCCTGGGGTTTGCTGACATCAATCAATAACACCTCATTCCTATCCATCCATTGCTTGAGCGTTAGGGCATCAATTTCTTTTAGATTGTGCATTGCAAATGTCATTGTCTTCCCCTTTGAAATGAGCCCATTAGGCTGATGGATTGGTAAAGAACTGATCTTTTGGAGTTAGCAATCCAGTATTCCAAGTATCATTAAGCAGTAATCACTTGACCACATCGTTCATTAGCTGGGACCGCTTCCATGATCTTTTGTGGATCAGGAAGATCCAAAGCGTTCATAAACTCAATAAAAGTGTTGCGATCTCTTCCTTTAAACCGGGGATTCCATTGCTTCTCTTCACCAATCGAGGAGAGGGTAAGTCCACGATAGTCATGCCCTGGATAGACCAGAATCTCCTCCGGCAGCGTAAATAATTTCTGGGTGACTGAGTCATAAGTGTTCCTGCGTCACCGCTTTGGAAGTCCGTACGACCACAACCGCGAATGAACAAAGCATCTCCCGTTAGTACACGATCTCCATTGACCAAATAGGCATTATGACTATCTGTGTGACCGGGCGTCGCAATGGCTTGGATAGGGATAGTCCCCAAAGTTAGTGTTTCCCCATCTTGTAAGTAACGATCAGCACAGGCGGCATGAGCATGCTCTGGCACGATCCCCTGACACCCTGTTTTTGCCCGTAATGCTTCAGTTCCCGTAATGTGATCAGCATGGATGTGGGTTTCTAGACAGAATTGGAGTTTTAAGCCCAATTCGTGTATCAGTTTTAAATCTCGTTCTACTTGCTCTAAAACAGGATCCACTAACAGTGCTGTTTTGGTCTCAGGATCAGCTATCAGATAGGTATAGGTGTTAGATTGCTGGTCGAAAAGCTGTCTAAATACCATATTTCGTTATGTGAATGTCTTGCCATCATCACTATGCTCCCTATCAGATTATCTTCAGCTACTTGCTTTAGGGACATGCGCCCCAATTACTCCAAACCGGAATACCCTCTTGATCGCGAAGCTTTAAGGTCACATCGGCTTTGGTAACTGCAGCTGCAATCACAGCTGGCTGATTATCAACCTCCACTCTTGAACCCGTGAGGGTAATCTTATCTCCCTTCTGAACGATGAAATTTTGCTCCTCAAAGTACCAAGTGGGTCCTAGACGGATTTCGACATTACCCTCATCAGCCCTAAGCTGAAGATGAACCCCTGTGGACATTCCCCAACGAGGGGTAACCGTATCTACTTGTATGACCTGCCCTGAATAGTCTCAACTGTGCTTGGATTGTAGAGTCTGCTGTATTGACCATAATTTTGCCTTCTATGGCGTCTCTGCCATCTTGGCGGCGAGTTAAGGCACTCTGATTCTGAGGCAGGGGAAGAATTGGTTTGGGTATTACTTTGTGCAGGGAATTGCTCAAAGCTAGATTCCATAGACTGTTGACAGGCGGTCAGTAGCAGCAAGAGTAACCCCGTCAAAAGAACCGTAACAATGGCCTTAGCATAGTTGGATTTCATGATTTCCCTCCTGACATGATTCGATCAATCTCAAAGGAGTCTGCTCAAAGCAGGATCAAGGCTGGGACCGTTGGGGTCTAGCTGCTAAATATTGGTAGAGAAGCCAACGGGTATTCACGTCTTGCTGAGCTTCTTGCAAGAGTTGTTGAGCCGTCTCTGGCTGGCTACGGGTTAGCATCTTGAATCGATTCTCGGCATACATGGATGGGTTGATGGGAACCTTGGGAGCATGCGAATCTATACCCTGGAGTCTGGCAAAACTGCTTGATTGGCCATCAAAGACCACACCGTAGTAAATTCAGGCCATTAACCATCGTGTTTGCCCAAAGGTGTAGTCATTCTAAAAGCATCATCCATCCAGACCAGGCTCTAAAACAGTACCTCTCACACTTGAGCATCCCGTTATCTAAACCTCAACAGCAGCATGTGCTGCGTATTGTTGAAGGATTGATTGTGGGCAATGGCCGCAAAACCCTTAGCCACTTGTATGCTCAGTGGGTTGATGCTCCAGATGCCAGTGCAGTGGCTGACTTTTTACGAGTGAGTACCTGGTCTGAGCAAT
Organism: Acaryochloris sp. CCMEE 5410; assembly: GCF_000238775.2. Lineage (NCBI taxonomy): Bacteria > Bacillati > Cyanobacteriota > Cyanophyceae > Acaryochloridales > Acaryochloridaceae > Acaryochloris > Acaryochloris sp. CCMEE 5410. The sequence continues at coordinate 315,311 of NZ_AFEJ02000005.1, forward strand.
CTCTCGACAAACGCCTTGGGGAAATCAACCTGGCCGATGTCATAGAGCGCGTGCAGCGAGGAGGAAGTTCTCCTGTGGTGTATGTGAGTATTGATGACTCGACCAGTAGCAAAGATAAGGATACCCATGCCTTGGAAGGGGTGGATTGGCAGCATGACCACAATGCCAGTGGTCGCAATACTCCAAGTACAAGAAAGGGATGGTGCATGTGAGTTGTCGGGTTCAAATTGGCAACAGTGTTCCCTTCGCCTATCGGCTCTATTTACGGGCAAAAACGGTTCGCAACTTGAACCGGGGACGTGCCAAGGAGGAGCGATTGCGCTTCCAAACCAAGTATCAACTGGTCCGGGAGATGCTTCAGCAGCTCCAGCCTCTATTACCAAGAATGGCGGGTGTACGTTTTATTCGATAGCTGGTATGCCTCCGCCAAACTACTCAAGTTTGTTCGGCGGCAAGGCAAGCGATGGTTTTGTTTGGGCGCTATCAAATCCAATCGCATTTGATGGCAAGCGTCTGAGTCAATGGAACAAAGACCTCAAGCACAAACACTACGACTCAGTTGAGTTAAAAACAGTGACAGGCTCAAAGCACACCTACCTAACGCGCTCGATTACGGGCCGATTAAATGAGGTGCCTTTTGACGTCTGTGTGGTCATCTCCAAGCGGCACCCTCGGATTCTCACCCGAAGTATTACCTGTGCACAGACACCTCATTGTCTGCGGCCAAAATACTGAACGCTACTCAAAGCGCTGGTCCATTGAAACAGATTATTGGTATCTCAAGCAATGTTGGGATTGGGGGAGTTTCGCGTCCAACACTATGAAGCGATTCACAAGTGG